>JAWXTN010000018.1:0-42299 GCA_044433515.1 Rikenellaceae bacterium
CTCTCGCCAATCGCTCATTTCAGCAATTGTAACGCCATATTCTCTACTCAATAGTTCTAGCTCCTCGCCTTGTAAAAGGCGCAATACTGCTTCACCTTTTAACTTTGATGTCATTTTTTTCTGTCCCATAGCACACAAATATAATAATTTTTTCTAACATTTTTTGTGCTCGGGTTTAATTAGGGCTAATATACTTTACGTTAAATTCCCAAATATCCAGACACTGTCTGGAAAATTAAGCTGGAGTCACTATGTCGAAGTTCTTAGATTAGACGACCCCCTAGAAACTAGCTTTTACATAGCTCAATGCGAAAGAAATAATTGGAGCGTAAGAGAATTGCAAAGACAAATGAAAAGTATGTTATTCCATCGTTTAGCTTTGAGCAAGGATAAAAGGGGTGTGCTAGAATTAGCAAAAAATGGCGTAGAAATCCAAACTGCAGAAGATGTTGTAAAAGATCCATACGTATTAGAATTTACTGGCATTCCACAAAATGACAAATACCTAGAAAGCGATCTTGAACGAGAGGTTCGTAGGATTCTAGACCAAGAGTAAAATAATTTATAGGCGCACTGAAAAAGGTGGGGACTTTTGTGGAGTCCTCACCTTTTTAGATGGCTGCGGGGAAATTAGGCTAGTACTTCGGTATCCAAGTGAAGGTGTATGCCATTTTGCGCATAAAGGATTTGAAGGTTGTTACGTTGCCTTCATCGTCTACATAATCGTCATAGATATTGTGGTTTGTTAGGCCTCTGGAATAGGTGAAGCCGACCATAACCTGACCGATACGTAGCTCTAAGCCTATATCTGCCGAGAAGTTATACCACTGAGGATATCCATCGTTGCCATACAAATCGGCTATGCTACAATTATCATCATCGCTATCCGTAGAGGTGTCGTCCAATGAAGCATCCAACAAAATCTCTGCCCCAATACCGCCAAAGAGCGACAAATATGAACTGCTAGTGAAAGGAAAACGGAACGCTGCGTGAAGCGGCACTCCTAAATCAAACTCACTGAACAAATAATCAGACATCCCCATATCCGAAGGAGGAGTACAGAAATACATATCAAAATTCAAACCCGTGCGAAGTGCAAAGATACGTGCCAAATCTGGCTCCCACAAAAACGATATCTGAGCACCGTGCAGGAACTTATCCTCGGTCAGAAAAAACGGATGGGTATTATACTGAAACCCATCTCCATCACGAGTGACCAACTGCTTGTTTATATATGAAAACGACACACCAAAAACATCCTGAGCATCGTCTATCTCATCTAACCAATCCTCAACCCACTCCTTTGATATTGCTGCCGAAGCATACACAGAAAACTTATTCTGAAGTGTCTCATAATCGCCCTCACTTGCATAAATCTCGTGGTCTGTCAAACCCTTAGAATAGAGAGCCCCCACCTGTATAAACTTATAACGAAAACTACCGCCGACCTCCGCCGCAAAGTTTACACGCTTTGGCATATAGTCCTTATCATAAATATCAAGCATTGGGGCAGAATATGACTTATCTGCCGTACAATTTAGCTCGCCATAGAGTGCCACATTCATACCTACACCCCCCTGAACCATAAGCTCTACATCCTCGGTAAAGGCTATACGATAGGTCAAATGCGCAGGGATATAAAGGCTATGCTCTACAAACTCATCATAATAGCCCGAATCCCTCAAAGCATCGTCCTGAGAGTAATAAAACTCATAGAAAAGACCAGTATTAAAGCCCAAACCCCAAGCGATATTAGGCTGCGCAAAGACACCCACCTGGAAACCCTGCAAAGACTTGTTATAATTACCCCAATAATCGGTATTGAACTGCAACCCCTCGCCCGTAGTCTCCCACTGTTTCGAAACATAGGCTGCCGATATTCCCCAAGGCGTACCAGTATAATCTCGCTCCCAAGGCCACATCACTTTATTTTGAACAGGTATCTTTATCTCATACTGTGAATCAGAGTTCTCATTAACACGTATCCTCTGAGAGGTAGGATAGCCGTTATACGCTGCACTGAAAAGATAATTGCCATAAGGAAGGTTAAACCTAAACTGATTACTAGCCTTACCAGCATTTACCTCCTCACCATCGCACAACATCACAGTATTGACGGAATTACCCCCACGTGTCGTTAGAATCGAAAAGTTACGAGTCTTTACAGGCCTCAGAACAAGTTCACTAGGGGTATTATCGCCTACAAACACCGTCAAAGAATCCTTCTCAAGGTTATTTAGAAGGGCAACAATCTCATAGGACTGATACGAGAGCTCCACCATCTGAGGCGTAGTGCCGTGATTCACCCCATCAATATAGAGAACCGCACCCGAAGGCTCACTTGTGATATTAAAGACTCTCTTATGGCGCAAATCATAGTCAAACGACACATTCTGATACGACACATCAATCGAAGTCTCACGCACAATCTCACCTCCATTACTTAGGGTCAACAAGTGAGAGCCAAACGAAACATCTGAGATTTGTAGCGGAGTCACTCCGTCAACCGCCACACCGTCAAGCATAACAGAGTAGCTCACTGGACTAGTCCCCACTGCGATAGTAGTCGAAGGTCTATTCTTAAGGGTTATCTCATAGACTCCCTTAGAATCTAGCTTATCGGGTAGAGGATAACGATTGCTCCGAATATTAAAGAGCGGCTGATAAGCCTCAATATAACTACCTGCAACAGGGTCAACAAAGAGCCAAATCTCTGCCCTACTGTCAAAATATGACTCCTTACGCACCACATTACAGTGCGAAGCAAAACTAAACTGCAACTTCTCTGCTGCACTCTTCGAGAAATTCTCTAGCTTCACACGAATAAGTGCCGCAGGTACATCCTGTGAAGAGTTCATCGGCCAACTCTCCAAAAAGTTCGCCGTAAGGTTTGCTACACCACTATTGCGCTCCACAAAACTATCCTCTACAAAGGTAAGCGACACCTCTGGCTCAGCAGCCACCGAATATGCAACAGTAGCCAAAGCTATAATAAATACATAGAATATTTTTTTCATAATCCGAAAGTTCTATTAATAATTATACTCCTTACCGAAAACCCAAGAAATACCACACGAAATCTTGTTTTGATAGACCTTTATATTCTGTCCTTCAGCGGCATTATTCGTAATACCTGCCGAATATTGAGCATAGATTTGCACAGAGCTAATACGCAGTGCGATCGCCCCTTCACCTGCAAGGTTAAACCTCTGAACAGGAACGACCAGTCCGTCTAGCTCCTTGCCATAGACATCAGTCAGCGGCATCGTAAAATTATAGTCATCGGAGCTATAATACTTCGCTTGCAGCCCACAATTTAGCCCCAATCCTCCGTGAAAGGAGAGTGACACTTTATTAGCAAAGGGGAGTCTAAAAAATAGATGCACAGGCATATATAAGCTATGCTCCATAAACCTATCAAAGTTCTCAGAGGCATCATACATACTCGTCTCACTAAAGTAAAGCTCATAAAAAAGCCCCGTATAAAGCCCAAGCCCAAAGCTAAAGGCTGGCTGAAAATACACACCCGCTTGGAAACCTCGCAACCACTCACCCTGCTGCCCCCAAATATCTTGACTTTGAGAATCTCCATTTTCGTCCTTCACTCTAAAAGTCTTTTGAACATAGCCTGCCGAGAAGCCCATTGGGTCGACATCATACTGTCTCTCCCACGGCATCGTAACGGTACTCTTTTTCGGGATAGAGATTGTCTGACTAGTGGCACTATTAGCCCCTACTGTCACAGTCTTATTTTTATACCTGCCGTCATAGGTCATACGCATATCATACGAGCCGTAGGGCAAATACAAGGTATAACTCATCTTCGAATCGCCATAATATCGGTTATCGACATCCAAATCAGCTGGCACTCTCTTACCCCTATACTCTGCATAGAGCGTTACTGGCTTTTTGCTAGAGGGTATAAGTGACACAAACGAAGAAGATAGGTCGCTCACCGCCATTGTTATAGTGTCATTCTTTAAATCACTCGTAAGAGCCACAACCCTATATGTATCATAGGGCAACGAAAGTGTACAAGGAGTCTTTCCACTTGGGCTCTCGTTGTCGTTAAGGTATATTAGAGCACCAGAGGGGTCACTCATAAACGATACATCCTTACGTGCACGGATATCAAAGTCGAAGTGTATGTTATTCTCAGAGACCTCTATTGTCTCAGTCGAAAGGAGTTTGCCATCAATCGAGAGCTTAACAGTGTGTTTACCCATCCCTACGTTCTCTATCTGAAGAGGCGTAGTCTTAAAGGTCGGAACATCGTCAATCACCACAACAGCATCAGAGGGATTCGAAGCAATAGAGATTGTAACGGTCTTTTGGTTTTCAAGGGTTATCTCATAGACAGCCTCGGGTTCTAAGCGTTGCGAAATAGGGAATCTATTACTCACGCCATAGCTATCCAAAAGAGCCTCGATGTAGCTATTCTCCACAGAATTTAAAAATATCCAAATTTCCGAAAGTGCATCAATCTTCGAGAGGTCAATCTTCGAAGCGTTACAGTGAGAAGGATATCTAAACGAAAGAGCACGAGCCTCCTCAGTACTAAAGTTACGAAGTTTAATTCTTAAAAGAGCTGTAAAGTCAATGCCATTAACGTCCCACGGCCACTCTTGAGCATAATCTCCAAGCTCCGAAGATATATCGTCTTGTGAAAGATGAAATGAACCGCTCACAAACTCCATCTCAGAACTCTGAGCATAGAGCATCGAGCAGGAGAGAATCAGCAATAAAAAGGTTGAGTAAAGTTGTTTCATAAGCTAAGGGGACTTCTAATAATTCCCTTTATTAAATTTTAATTTAGTTTGCTGCTAATTTTAATTTTTCAAAAGTAGCTTATAGTGGGGCTATATGATGCTTTTGGAAAATTAAAAGTAGTAGTGAAATATGTTAATAATTTTTAAAGGGAATTTTTAGAAGTCCCCCTAAGTGTAAAATTATAGGGGAGTTCTATTTTCTCCCTGAAAATACTTGTGTTTCTTTTTTAAAAAGGATATTAAGTGTCTTATATGTTTCTTTTTCACAAAGCGTCTCTAAAGGTAGGGATTAAAGGGGGTGGATTAAGAGGCGGCAAAAAAAGTTTAAAAGTCAAAGTTCGAAATAAACTTATCAAGGGCTGTGTACTCTCCGAGACTGGGTTCCCACAGCCTCACCTCAATAATAGGATTCTTTCCCTGCATATTGAGCAGCAGCGACAAGTACCCTTTATCTGCATAAGAGGGCGAGCTATAAGTCTGGCATATCTGAATACCAAACGCTGCCCCATCGGGAAGAATACCGCCAGTATTCACCAGCTGAGTAACATTATCCTCGAAGGTCAAATGTATATATTCTCTAGAGCTAAAATGCCCCTTTAATCTCTCCAGAAATTCGCTCTTAGAGAGCTTCGTATAACTTACATTACTGTCGGCACCAGAGAAGCTTATCGGAGCTGTCTCCTTATATTCAAACGACGGCTGTGTAGCAGTGAGAACCGTTCCTGTAATAATTATAGCATTGTCCGAAAAGATAGACTTCAAATAGTCATACCTTTTAAGAGCATAAGCCGTCTGGTAGTCCTCCATAAAGTTCAGGATATGAAACCTCGAAATCTCGCTCCACTGTGCAGCAGCATTAAAGATATCCCTCTCTGCCTTTTGAGTCATTGCAAATGCTAGGGATTCAATCTTGCCGCTCTCTTTCGAGAACCTAAAGGTTAGCTTTTCCATAAAGACCCTACCATTTGAGAACTTCATTTTAATATCGAAATCTCTTGCGATAATTTTTGTGTCTGTATTCCAGAAAACATAGTCAGCATCGCCTACTGTCGAGACATAGGGAGTCTGCGCCAAAAGAGCCTCGAAAAACTCATAGCCTTCGCTACTAAAGCAATCCTTCGCCAACACTGCACTATGGCTATTAATAGCCTGCGCTACGGTTGTAAGGGCGTTTATATAAGCCAGAGCATCCTCTCCCTCGATATTCTCTAGCTCAACCATCTTCCTCTCCACAATTCTTTCTGGGGCTATCTCCAGAGCCGCAACATCTAGAGCCGTTGAAGTAATAGACGACAAACCTGTGTTCTTTCCCCCAATGCCAAGCTCTCCCACCGTAGAGCCACTAGACGAAGCTGAGGAAACAATATCCGAAGAAGATGCCGCCGAAGAAGAAGTTGCAGAGCCCTTGCTTGCCTTATTCTTACTGGCCTTATTTTGTAGCCTTTCCTCTTTTTTTCTCTCTTTCGCCTCTTGTTTAGTTTCGGGGAGTTCGACCTTCACATAAGTTGTAGGCACTTCAACAGACGGCAGTGAATTTGCCTCAAAGATATTCCTAAGTTCAAGGTCTACATTCATAGCATCGCTAGAGAAACGATACTCCCAGTATAGTGGCACTTTGCCATCTGATGGCAATTGCACAAGCTCCAGCTCACACTCTCCGTCACGTAGAGACACAGGCCCGATAATTGTCTGCCCATCGAAATATCTAAACTTTAACGACGCTACACTATGCTCATCGTAGGTAAACTTCAGCATTGCAGTGACAAGCCTATCGTCGCTGCTAACCTCATCGAGCGTTACCTTCACATCCGATATTATACTTTTAATCTTAAGGGGGAGCATCGAAAGGCAACCAGCCGTGTCTGCACCAAATGTACAGTCAACAGTATATGGGTGCATAGAAGCTAATACCAAAGCCCAATAGTAATATTTCAGAGCATCGTCAATCTGAAGCCTCTGTTCTGCACGCTTAGCAGTGGCTATATATCCTGCAATTTTCTTTTCTCTTTCCTCAAACATACTCTGGACATCGCTACGCAGAACATAACGCAACACTCTCGCATTAGGCTCCATTTCTAGGACTTTACTGCCGACATTCTGGAGTGTAGAAATCGAAAGGGTCTTTACCGACGAACTGTAACTTTCACCTGCCGACACCTGCCCATCGTCTTCTGAAATAGAGAGCGAGCCTTCTACTTTTACAGAGACAGAAATTTGCCCCACTAATTTTTGCAGTGCATCAGCATCGGCTTGTTCGATAGTTGTACCTACCCCCTCAGCACAGTAATAAAGCGGACTAGATTTAATCTCCTCAATAGATGTTTGCATCTGCGACAACGAAGGCTGCACAGAGAAGCACAGAGTGACAATAACAAAAAACAAAATTCTTTGCACACCTCTACATCCGATATTGCGTGTAGTTCGACCAGTATTCATAGCAGTTTTAAAAAAAAGAAATAACTCCAAAAAAGATTATCAGCACAATACACCCTCAGACTTATGGCACAAATATACAAAGATTTATCTCAACAAAAAAATCAAATTCACTTTCACAAGCCTCAACAAAGAAATAAGAGAAGGAGAACCTCGGTACACGAAGCCTCTCCCTCTCTTGCCTATGGGGATTATCAGAAGTCCCCTTTAGATTTTATAGTTATACTCCGCTAAGGTATTCCCCTACGGCATATACTCTCTTACCTATAATTTATCGAAATACGCCTTGAATTTAGCGTGAGGCACAGACACACACAGACGAGCAAATTTGCTTGCTTCCTCCTTGCGGCTCTTTGTAAAGAACGACAACGACACACTTCCTATGTGTTTTTCCAAAAGTTCCTCCTCTGTCTTGTTTACCACAACAAAGATACCCTTTGGAGTAGGTCCCTGATAGTACTCCTCTGCCAAAAGACCACGCTCTTTTAAGTATTCGATATTTAGCTCAATATCTCGTGCAGTAGCCGCCTTAAATTCGCTAGCTGCCTTCACGCCCTCTGGCGTAGTCAACAGACGCAGAACAAGCTGCTGAGCAAAGCCATTGATACCATTAGTACAATACATCAAACGGATAGCTAGCTCTAGATTAAGTGCCTCATTTGTCGAGTGGATAAATCCTAAACGCTGACCGCTAAGCCCTACCGACTTGCTAAAGCTCTCTGTAATAACTACATTCTCTAGCTCTATGAGTCTTTGATAATAGTTATCTTCCTTCGAGTAGAAAATCCTACGATACGGAGAGTCAAAGAAGACTACAACACCTGCATCGCTGAGGGTCTTTATAAGTTTGAACTGCTCCTCATCGTCATACTTCTCACCAAGTGGGTTACCTGGGTCACAAATCAAAACAGCATTACCTTTAAGCTCCTCGATTCTATCATATAGTTCGCTCTGTGCCGAATATTCAGCATTACCGATACCACGCACCGCAAGCATCTGGAAATAACAGCCCCAATAATACACTGGCAAGAAAAGTTTGTCGATATCGACTGTCTGAATAATTAGGTCAAGGGCATTCATACCCCCTGCGGTAATCAGTATATTTTCTTTCTTTGACTTACCGCCAAAATACTCCTCGTTTATCGCCTCACGTAGGGCAGGAAAACCTTGAGCGGGAGGATAAACCTGAATATCCGTTGAATTAAAATCCATTTTAGCCACAACCTCCTCAAGGTCGATATTCACAACGGAATTAACTCCACGGTTCAGTGGAAGATACTCTACTTTGTTAAGCTCTGACAGCTTCTTAAGCTTCTCTCCAATCTGCACAATTTTGCTTAGAGTAGCACCTGATTGATTAATTTTCATAGTTCTTATAGTATAAATTTAATTAAAGAGGCGTTCATCAAAAACCCCTCATAAGAAAACAAATAAAAGAGGAGATTTCACAACTCCTCATAAAAAACAGATAAAAAGGAGTTTCTTTTTCAAGAAAACTCCCATACCTCCATTATGTTATATAGGGGAGTTCTGATAACTGGCTTTATTTTGATTTTTGATTATAAGGCTTTAGATTTGGATTTTTAAAAATGTAAGCGTAGGGGTTCCTACGGTGCATTTTTAAAAATTCGAAGATGAAGTCTTAGAATCAAAAAGCATTAAAGTCCAGTTTTTAGAAGTTCCCTATAGTTAAATCGCCAGCCCACCGCAACTCTAAAGGTAGAGTTATATGCTGTTCGCTCTGTCTCGAACATATCGAAGAGCCCACGAGTATAGGAAGCCGAGAGGTCAAGCCCAAAACTAAAGCTATAACCCACACCTGCGGCAATACCTAAATCCCATTTGTTTATATAATCTATATCTTCTTTATTATCGTCATATTTAAGCGTAGAGCTTAAAAGGTAGCCACCCTCTGGACCTAAGAAAATTCTAAAGCCATCAAAGAGCTGATACTTTGCAAGGAGTTGGATGTTTAGATAGTCAAGGTTATAGTCTACAGTATTGCCCGCATAGCCCGATTCTACAACACTGAGCGAACCCTGCCCATTATAATACACTCCAAGCTCAAAGCCAAAACGTGTTATTGTATAATCGACAAAAGCACCACCCGAAAAGCCAGCCCTGCCCGAACCTGTCGAACCTGTAAAGTCAGAGAGGGAAACCCCTACTCTAGCACCATAGCCAAAGCCATCTCCATTTTGAGCACTAGCACACAGAACACTACAAAAAAAGACTGAGATTATTACGATTAGTTTTTTCACTGCTGTATTATATAATAGTTTATAAATAATCAAGTTAAATTTATGTTTTACGAAAAGTTCTGCCCCTTTCCTAAAACACTTATAAATTTTGCTACTGCCCCTACGCCTATACGCCCACAAAGATACTAAAAAAGATTTAGAAAACTAATCAAAAATCTTCAAAGAAAATTCTTGCCCTTAGCTTTCACATCCACAACCTCTCACAAGCCACAATCCACGGCACTCTTTTTGCAGAGAAAAGATGAGGCAAATTTCAGCTCAGCTTTTAAAAATCCATCCTTTCAGCTTATGCTTACTTCATAGACTCACTTAAAATTTATCCACAAATTTCACACCAAACTCTCACAACATTTTTTCCACCACACAACAATGAACTACAAAGAATTTGACTTTACAGAGACTCTTAAAGAAATATGGCACCGACGTAAAGCCGCAACATTATACGTTATAGCAGGGGGCATTCTAGGCTTTCTAACAGCCCTCTCCACACCAAAAGAGTACACCTCCGAAACTCTGCTTACTCCCGAGAACAAATCCAAGAGCACAAATAGCTCACTGGGAGGGCTCGCCTCGATGATGGATATAGATATGAGCAATTCCCCCGACGGAATTACCTCACCACTTTACCCAGACATAATATACAGCAGCCCCCTACTCCTAGAATTTGCAAACCTCAAAGTAGAATACAACAAAGAGGAGATACCCCTACACAGCTATCTGTTAGAACACAAAGAAATGGCGTGGTGGAGTTACGCCCTTGCCGCCCCATCCCTACTTATTGAGCTATTCTCTAACGAGAAGCCACACTCCGAACCTTTCCATAGCTCGCCCTATCTCCAAAAGATGTACTGCTCTGAACTTAGAGGTTCTATAACGACATCCGTAGACAAGAGTCTAGGGACTATCTCCATAAAAGTAAGCCTTCAAGACCCTAAAATCGCAAAGACTCTTCTCGACTCTCTCGTCAGAGGTTTAGAGAAGTATGTGAATGATTACAGAAGTACTAAAACTCTAAAGACCCTTGCCTCGACCACAAAGATGCTCGAAGATGCCAAGGCAAAATTCTACACCGCAGATTCGAACTACGCCAATGCCATAGACAAGAATCAAAACATAATTTCAAAGAGTGCAGCCATACATCTCGAACGACTTAAAAACGAAAGAGAGATAGCCTATCAAATCTTTGCTCAGTTATCCCTACAAGCAGCGAACGACAAAGTAAAGCTTCAAGAGAGCAGGCAAATTATCACAGCCATAGAGCCTCCCACAACTCCGCTCAAACCCTCAAAACCTAACACAAAACTCCTCATTATCGCCTTTGCAATACTCTCCCTAGGTTTCTTTTCTATACGAGTGGCACTAAAAGTTATAAGGACATAGCTCCCGCCTCATCAGAAAACACAAGACGGGTTTCTAATAATTCCTAACGAATTTTTTAGAAGCCTTTTTTTGGGCATATAAAAAACAAAACAATTTCAAAATAAATTTTCAGAGCAATAAGCAATACCTTTGCCTCAACCTTTAAAGGGACTCCCCGAGATTCCATTTAGAACTGACACACACATATTATCCTTTTTTGAACTAGCTCCCGACAAGTTCAACAAACAAACCCTATAAACACATATAAATAATAACACTCTAAAACAAGAACAATGCAACAGATACACTACAAAAGTGATTTAGTAATATTCATACCTCTAAACACCGAAATCCTCACAAGCGAGAACCAGTTTACATTCATCTACTACACGACCTCAACCACAAATACAGTGCACTGCTTTTGGTCTGGTTCAATCCTTTTAAACTGCGAAGTCGTAGAGGGAGGGATACTAGCCAAGTGGGACTGCCCAAATTTCGAACCAGGCATTCTTAAGGGCGAAAGAATATACCAAAGAAACGATGAAACATTCACCGATGGTAAAGCCACAATTTACGAGTATATAGAGACCGATATATACATTACAGACCAGGCGGTCAAAAAGACCGACCACGCAATCATCGGGGTAGACTCGCTGCTTATTTCTACAAATAACTCAGATGAATCAGCTAGCTCAAATGAGTCGGAAGAGTCAGACAGTACAGACAACACAGACAGTTTTGAAAACTCTGGAAGCTCAGACACCGACCTTAACACCGAAGGAGACGGAATTGTAACTCCTCTCGACCCAGACTTCCTAGGCATTGGATAACCCACACCTCTAAGGAGAAGATTTTTTCGGGGGGCTTCGCTAATTCAAGTGAAGCTCCCCTTTGCTTTTATATTAAGGCAGCATCTAAAGAATCTGGTCTCAAATTTGCATTCTCCCCTCTTCGTTTATCTTTCACCAAACTTAAAAGGTGGGACTTGAATAAATTCCCATTTTTTCGAAAACTCAAAAACTATGAAAATACTCGTAACGGGTGGAGCAGGTTTTATAGGCTCAAACCTTTCAGAAAGGCTACTTGGACTTGGCTATGAGGTTGTGTGCCTCGACAACTTCTCGACAGGAAATCGCAGAAATATATTGGCAATGAATCTATCGAAACACTACAAACTCATCGAAGGAGATATCCGCTCTTTAGAAACGTGCCACAAAGCCACAGAGGGAGTAGATTATGTACTTCATCACGCTGCGCTAGGCTCTGTCCCACGCTCACTCACAGACCCCATAACGGCAAACGAAGTAAATGTAAGCGGCTTTCTAAATATGCTAACCGCCTCAAGAGATGCAAAGGTAAAACGTTTTATCTACGCAGCTAGCTCATCGACCTATGGCGACTCAACGAAGCTACCAAAAATCGAAGAAGAGATAGGGAAACCTCTCTCGCCATACGCCGTCACTAAATACGCAAACGAGCTTTACGCCGATGTCTTTTCTCGCTGCTATGGACTTCAAACCATAGGGCTACGGTACTTCAATGTCTTTGGGGCAAAACAAGACCCTATGGGCAGCTATGCAGCTGTCATACCCCTATTCACAAAACAACTTATCTCCCATCAAAGCCCAACGATAAATGGCAACGGAGAATTCTCCAGAGACTTCACACACATAGACAACGTCATAGAAGCGAATTTAAAGGCAATAGAGACCACAAATCCAGAGGCTATAAACCAAGTCTACAACATAGCCTTTGGAGAGAGTACAACGCTAAACAAACTAGTAGAATACCTCAAAGAATCTCTATGCTCTTATGACAGCGAAATATCCAAAATAACTCCCACATATCGAGAGCCACGAGCAGGAGACATACCCCACTCTCTAGCCTCAACAGAGAAGGCACAACACCTACTCGACTTTACAGCTAAGGTTTCTGTTAGAGAAGGGCTACGCAAAGCCGCAGAGTGGTACTGGTATAATTTAAAAAGAGAATAAGCACACCTCCCCGCATACTAGAAAAGACAACACACTTTAAACAAACATAGATAAACGACAATGACAAACAACAAAATTGGAGTCATAGGGTTAGGCTACGTAGGTCTACCGCTAGCACGCCTCTTCTCTACAAAATTCCAGACCATAGGATTCGACACTAACCCCTCACGCATAGCTGAGCTAAAGGCAGGCAAAGACTCCACACTAGAGGTCGAAGAGGAAACGCTGAGTGAAGCAATCTCAAAATATGGACTACACTTCACCGCAGAGATAGGGGAACTGCGTGACTGCAATTTCTATATAGTCACTGTCCCCACTCCAATAAACAAAGACAAGTGCCCTGAGCTGACCCCTCTACGAAAAGCTAGCCAGAGCGTAGGGCGTGTCATCTCCAAAGGCGATATCGTAGTCTTCGAATCAACCGTCTACCCAGGGGTAACCGAAGAGGAGTGCATACCCATAATAGAGGAGGTATCACACCTAAAATACAACAAAGATTTCTTCGCAGGCTATTCCCCCGAAAGGATAAACCCAGGAGACAAGGAACACACCGTCGAAAGAATCAAAAAGATAACCTCAGGCTCTACCCCCTCTACTGCCGATGAGGTAGACAAACTTTACAGCTCAGTTATCAAAGCAGGAACATACAAAGCCCCAACAATAAAGGTTGCCGAAGCAGCAAAGGTAATAGAGAACTCACAGCGAGATATAAACATTGCCTTTGTAAACGAGCTATCGAAAATCTTCGATGCTATGGGTATAGACACACAGGCTGTACTAGAAGCAGCTGCCACAAAGTGGAATTTCATTAAATTCACCCCTGGGCTTGTAGGAGGGCACTGCATAGGTGTAGACCCCTACTATCTCTCTCAGTGCGCCCAAAGATATGGCTACAACCCCGAAATAATACTCTCGGGCAGACGTATGAATGACTCGATGGGCAGCTATGTAGCAAGTTCTGTAATCAAAGCAATGATAAAGAAAGGGATTCAAATCCTAGGAGCAAAGATTCTCATACTCGGCATTACATTCAAAGAAAACTGCCCCGACACACGAGGCACAAAGGTAGTAGATGTCATAAAGGGATTAGAGGAATACGGAGCCACACTATCAGTTGTAGACCCGTGGGCAGATGCCGAAAAAGCTCAAAAGGAGTTCCAAATTACAATGCACAAAGAGATACCACACGAAAAATTTGATGCCTTTGTCATAACCGTAGCACACAATGAATTCAGAAATCTAAATCTCGAAGACTACAAGAAAGAAAAATCTATACTCTACGACGTAAAATGGATTAGCGAAAATCCCGACAAAAAACTATAAGTATTTATGACTGCCCACCCACGCATCTTCAAAAACACCCTACTTCTCTACTCTCGCACACTGCTGCTAGTAGCCATATCGCTCTACACCTCAAGGATTGTCCTTGAGGCTCTAGGCGAAGTAGACTACGGCATCTATAACATTGTGGGAGGCGTTGTCGTGCTCTTCGCTTTTTTAAATACAGCTATGACCTCGGCTACTCAGAGGTTCTTAAACTTTGAACTATCGCTTGGCAATAGCGATTCGATAGCAAAGGTATTTTCGACAAGTCTTTCAGCGCATATACTCATAGCCATAATTTTCATAATCCTAAGCGAGAGCTTCGGTTACTTCTATCTTTTCGGTAAGCTAAACATCCCGTTAGAGAGACTAGAGAGCGCAAAGTGGGTCTACCACATATCCATCGCCACGACTTGCCTTAACATCCTAAGAGTGCCGTACAGCGCACTTATTATAGCCCATCAAAGAATGAGCTTCTACGCTTATGCAGGCGTAGCAGAAGGCATCCTAAAGCTCGCCTTTGTCTTTCTTCTTATCCTTATGGGGTTCGACAAACTAATACTATACGCCCTATTCACACTTCTCAGCACAGGGATAATTACACTAATTTACAAAGCCTACTGCCGAAGGAAATACGTAGAAAGTATATTTAACAAAAAATTAGATACCACACGCCTACGGCAGCTACTCAGTTTTTCGGGCTGGAGTATGATAGGGAGCATATCTAGCCTAGTGGTCAGCTGGGGAGCAAACTTTCTAGTCAATATCTTTTTTGGCGTTATTTTCAATGCTGCAATGGCTATTGCCACACAGATACAGTCAACCCTTTGGATGTTCGTTTCGAATTTCCAGACAGCCTTTAACCCAGCCCTTGTCAACGACTATGCTACTGGCAGTACAAAAGCCTTTTTCAGCCTTATAATCCTTACTTCTAAAATCACGTTCTTTCTTCTCTTTACCCTTAGCCTTCCTCTCTACATAACTATGAACGAAATCACCGCTATATGGCTCACCGAAGTACCTGCCTACACCGTATCGTTTGCTCGCCTATCTTTAATCTTAGGCATTGTAACAGCCCTATCGGGACCGCTATGGATATCGGCACAGGCAATTGGAGAAATTCGAAACTATCAGATTATTGTCTCTATTATCCTTATCTTAAACCTCCCTATTATGTACCTGGTACTAGAGGCAGGCTTTAGCGCAGACTGGATAATCGTCTCAAAAATATGTATAAATTTTCTAGCTCTTATCTTCCGCCTTCTATATCTAAAGATTAAGATAAAGTTCCCGATAAGCCGATACCTCAAAAATGTCTTTATACCCTCAATTGTAATTCTGGTACTATGCACACCCTTGCCATTATATTTTCACAGAGTCTTCGAGTTCACCTCTCCCATCTCGACAGTAGTATGGACAACATCACTGTGCGTAGCCATAACAATACCCCTAAGCCTACTGATAGGCTTCAACGCCTCACAAAGAAAGCTAATGCTTAAATATATTACAAAAGGTTTTACAAAGAAAAGAGAACTCTCTTAAGGACTTAAGGGGAGCTCTAAAACTCCTTAAAAACAATGAAACGAATAGTTGTAGATTTTTATGCTGCCAGAAACCTTGGCGACGATCTCTTCATTAAGATATTAGTGGAGCGATACCCCACAGTAGAATTTATAATCTCTGCCCCCACTGCGCTCTATAAAGGATTTGTAGAGGAGAGAGGCAACCTAAAGCTACTAGACAACTCGAAGCTACAACGATACACGAATGCCGCAATAGAGAAACTCAACAGACTTTCTTTCAAACTCTTTTCCAGGGCACTATTTAGCTACATCCCAGAGCGAAGATACAAAATGCCTTCTGACTGCTACATTCATATAGGAGGCTCGATATTCATCGAACCGCCCCAAAACCTCAAAGCCCTAAACCATAGGCGCAGAGCCAAAGAACTATCAGTTCTAAAGCACTTCGCTACAACTCCGAAGATAATTATCGGGGCAAATTTCGGAAGCTATTATTCAGCCGATTTTCTAGAATTTTATCGTAGCTTTTTCTCAAAATTTAACGATATATGTTTTAGAGACCACTATTCGTATTCACTTTTTTCGAAGCTACCGCACATACGCTTCTGCCCCGACATTGTCTTTACACTCGCAGGGAACTACGCTAAAACCTCACGCACAAAAAACTCCTATGGATTTTCCGTCATAGACCCTCGAAGAAAAAGGGAATTAAGAGACTACTGCGAAGGCTACATTACAACGATTTGCTCTACTATAACTAGGCTTATAAATAGCGGAGCGAGTGTTTCTCTCTTTTCGTTTTGCGAGATACAGGGCGATATGCAAGCCATCGAAGAGATACTAAAACGGCTACCCACAACCACACGAGAGAGAGTAGAAGTTATAGGCTACGGCACAGACTATAATATCGACTCCTTTCTGCGCCATTACTTTTCAATCGAGAATATCTTCGCCACACGGTTTCACGCCACAATCCTAAGCATTGGAGCGAGGCAAAACCTCCTGCCTATAATATACAGCGAAAAGACCCTATCCGCCCTAAAAGACTTAAAATATAAGGGCTATTACAAACACATAGAGAGAATGAAGGGCGACATCTCAGCTAAACTCATCTATAAGATAACAAAAAACAAGAACCAAACCCAAAGCACCGTAACAGGAGCAGAGCAACATTTCAGCTGGCTAGACACACACCTAAAACCCTAACCCCAAACACCTAAAACCGAACACCTAACACCCACAACCTAACCACTAGCCCCTAACCCCTAACCCCTAATACCTAATACCTAAAACCTAAAACCTGATACCTAATACCTAGCCCCTAACCCCTAACCCCTAACACCTAACACCCACCCCCCGACTAGAACCCCATTAATCATTAATCATTTAAAAAAGCCTAACACCTAAAATGAGCAAAGTATCAGTTATAATACCAGCGTACAACTCTGAGAAATACATCAAAAGATGTATTGCCTCGCTTCAACGGCAAGTCCACCGTAACATTGAGATAATAATCTTTGACGACCATTCGATTGACGGCACTAGGCTTTTGCTCGACAAAGCCACAACAAACGACTCACGCATCACTGTCATTCGCAGCAAAGAGAACCTAGGCCCAATGTATGGACGTATGGAGTGTCTAGTCAAAGCAAGTGGCAAATACACAATCTTCGTAGACAGTGACGACACACTGCCTCATAGTGCTATTGCTGCACTTACAGCAGCAATCGAAAGGACACATAGCGATATTGTCACTGCAAGCTACAACATATTAGAGCCCAAGGGGAAAAGTAGAACAAAGACCCAAAAACTCCCTACCGTACTTCACTCCACACCCAGGGAAGTCTTCACGTCACTCTGCAAAGGAGAAGTATCGCATAGCCTATGGGCAAAAATTTATAGAACATCTCTACTAAAGAGCCACAAATATACAACGCTTAAGAACTTCACAAACGGAGAAGATGCAATCCTCTTCTACGAAATTCTATGCAACGCCACCCGCATAACCTCAATAGAGGATGTAGTGTACAACTACCACATAACTCCACAGTCATCCTCCAATCGCATAATGAGTTTACGAGTTGCACAAAACATAATATACTCACGTGCTCTGTGCACAAAAATACTAGAGAGCTACGACATAGAAAGAAGCCTGCGAACACAACGCCTAGTGCCGATGCTCACAGAAATCCGAAAACGTGGAATCCCCCGAAAGGAACTTTACTCTCTTTTGAAGCAATACAATCTCGACAGCTACATTTCTTTCAGAAATCTCAGAACCTCATCATCCCTTATCCAAGCGGTAAAAAACACAATAATACTTCGCAGCGATTTCATAACAAAACTCTACCGACTTTTTTAGACTACACAAAGACACCCACTATTAGAAATGATTCCTAGAACAATAAACATAACCTCTTACCTATGCCTTCTGCTTCTCGTGACAGTCCTCTATCTCTTTTCTGAGATGGAGTTCAATAAAAGCAGCATCGGCTGGGTATTGTTTATTGCAGCTCTCAGTTATCTTATGTTCTTCTTTCGCAAAGAGAGCAACCCTTATATCTCAAAGCAGTTTCTAGTTCCCTCGAAGCTCTTTATCCTCGGCTATACGATTGTCTATTTCCAAAACGTTCTAGATGTTTTCTTCGGTTATTCAGACCCCTACAATGAACTTTCTATACTATATCCTAGCGCAATTATTCGCTCGTCTCTACTGTCTGTAATGGGGCTTATCTCTTTTTTTATCGGCTATCTCCTATTCGACAGAAAAAATTCCCCGACTAAAGCCCCACAAAGAGCGATAGCGACAGCCGAGACACCTGCACCCCAAAGACAGAAATTCATTCCTTTAAATCTCCTAAAAATATTCTGTTTTGCACTACTGGCTCTCTACCTCGTATTTGTTAATAAAGCATACCTATGGGGCGGCTATGGCACTGGTGTAGGAATGGGAGGCGTAGCGAGTCTTGTCTCCTATTTTCTAGAGGGGAGTATTTACGGTGTCCTCCTACTTCATAGCCTTAATCTCAAAGCCCAGAGGCAAAACATATCCCTAAGCCAAAACACATCCCTAAGGAAAACTCCCGAAAAAACGAAGCTCACTCTTGTGCGATTTATAGGCTCTCTAGGACTCTTTAATCTCGTTATAGCCCTCTACCTACTCACTGTACTACTTTCGGGCGACAGAGGGGCAATAATCTACATAACACTAGGGTATTTCTACTGTTATCTATACTGTTCTTCAAAGATATTCTCCGCCCTAAAATCTCTAATCCTTATAGCCATAGCAGGCATCCTTATCTCAGTACTAGGGGTAGCTCGCACAATGCGTACAATAGAGAGCAAAAGCGAACAGATAGCCCTAGCCGCAGAGATACTATCCTTACGTGAGGCGACATCCCTAAGCCCTCCGACCAAAGAGCTAGCCAACTCTCTACGCTGCCTACACGCTGTTGTAGAGGAGAGAGAGCGACTGGGCAGCGAGCCATATTATGGGCGTTTCGCATCGTATCAAATCCTATCTTCATTTCCCTTTAGCGGCACACTTCTATCCTTAAGCGGACTATATGGCAGCGAACATACAAGTTCCGCAGAATACATAACAGAGCTAATCCAGGGCAGAAACCCAAGCTATGGCGATGGCACTGCCTGCATTGCCGAACTTTATCTCGATTTCGGTCCTTTAGGCGTAATATTTGCTATGGTTCTCTTCGGATTATTTATGCGCAAATCAGATGAGCTAAGCTCAGGTGAGAGGGAGGTTTCGATATTTCTTTTTGCTCTGGTTCTTCTCTATTTTGCCCATTCGATATTCATAGCACGTTCCACACTCCTATTCCCTTTAAAGAAGGCAATAGCTACCTTTACGATATGCTATCTCTACATATACTTTTATAAACATTTTTTTAGTTCAAAGACCGACGACAAAACACGGCAATAACATCCCTCCCCAGACACATAACAACAAAACAATACTCATACACCCTCACACAATCTCACACGCCATCATACGCATTCACACAATCTCATACAGCCTCACGCACCCTCACACTGTCTCACACTGCCTCATACATTCGACAAAAAAACACTACAATAACTCTTACACAATGAAGATACTCTTTCTCATAGACAACCTTGGCTCAGGTGGAGCACAACGCCAACTCACAACAATCGCCCCAAAACTTCAAGAGAAGGGACACCCCGTAGAGGTTCTGTGTTATGGTTTAGGGGATTTTTTCCTTTCCCCACTTATTAAAAAGGGGATACGAGTGCATTATATTGAGGCTCATAATCCGATACTCAGAATGTTTAAAATTCGAAGGTTTATCCGCACACATAGCTTCGATTCTGTGGTTTCGTTTCTTTCCACCCCAGATTTTCTAAATTGTTTTGCCGCAATCGGCAAACACAACTGGCGAGTGATTACAAGCGAAAGAAGCGGTTTTGAACAGAACTTCAAAGGGCTGAAGAATAAAATCTATTGCCGCTCCCGTTCGCTGTGCGACAAAGTTATATGTAATTCATTCGCAGCAAGCAAAATGTGGGAAAGGCACTATCCCTCTTACCGCCCCCGACTGAGTGTCATATACAACAGCGTATCCATTCCCGAAGTCACTTCAAAGTACGAAATACGCAGGGGAGGCAAGACCCATATAGTTGTAAGCGCAAGCTATCAAAGCATCAAAAACCCGACAGGTCTAATAGAGGCTGTGCATCTGTTAAGCGACATCGAGAAGACAAAGCTACGCATCGAGTGGTACGGCAAACGTTCGGTGACTCACGGAGGCACAAAATACTTTATAGAGGCTCAACGGCTAGTGGGGTTCTACAATCTCGAAGATACGATTAAGCTCAATGCTCGCACACAAAAAATGAGCGAGGTTATGCACCGTGCCGATGTAGTGGCTCTAGTAAGCCAGTACGAGGGTCTGCCAAATTCTATATGCGAAGCAATGAGTTTATCTAAACCTATACTTATGAGCAAGGTTTCAGACTACGACAAACTTGTAGACCCTTTCAATGGATATCTGTGCGAGTGGGACAACCCACAAAGCATAGCAGATGCCCTCTCAAAACTCATAGCCCTAAGCGACGAGCGACTGCTAGAAATGGGCAGAAACTCCAAGCTAAAAGCAAGTACTCTATTCTGCGAAGAGAAAATCACACAACAGTGGATAGAAGCAATTCAAAAAACATAGACAGTCCCCTGCATCAAAAAAAACGAACTTTCCAAACAATACATAACAAACTCCCCACTTCTAAAGATAAAACAATGCAAAAAACAAACAACACGGAACAGCCCTCAAAGACAAACATAAAAATGGCTCTTAAAACAAACCGTTTTATTAGGGGTCTACACACTCTCTATAAAAATTACTTTGGCACACGTCGCAAGAAGCTTGGCTACTGCGACAATACAAGCCAGTTAATACCGCCCCTTCACATACCAAAGCCCTGTAACGTCTATCTATACGGCAATAACAAACTCACAAATGCCGTAATACTCTCTACAAATGCAAAATTCATAATGCACCCCTACTCTGCCGCAGCCGAAGGTCTAAAAGTCAGCACAGGAAGTCATAGCCGCCCAATAGGACGCTACTACCGCACAGTGAGAGAGGACGAGAAGCCCAAAGGTTATGACAGGGATATAGTAGTTCACAGCAACGTTTGGATAGGAATGAATGTAACGCTACTGAGCGGCATAACCATAGGCAGAGGAGCGACCGTCGCAGCAGGGGCAGTAGTGACAAAGGACATCCCTCCATACTCACTCGCAGGAGGAGTTCCAGCAAAGTTCATAAAGTTTTACCTCACAAAAGAAGAAATCCTCGCACACGAAGAACTTCTCTACAAAGAGGAAGATCGACTCTCGGCAGAGGCAATAGAGAAGTTATTTAGAACCTATAAGTATAACCTTTAAGAGAAGCCCCCCCATAAGAATATGAAACCTACAAAAGTATTACTTATAGCCCCCTCGCCTGACTTTGCAGGAGGGATATCTCGATGGGCTAGACACATATTTGCTCGACACGCCAAAACTCCCGATGCTATAAAATTAGAGTTCCTATGCCAAAACTACTATTCAAGTGCAATCGAGCGCAAAGGGTTAGGAAGAATCACAAGCGGAATAAAAAACTACATAAAAACAATACAGCTTCTAAAAAGGAAGCTAAAGGTCAGCCATTACGATACCCTACACCTTACATCGAGTGCCTCGCTAAGTCTTATAAAGGATTTAATAATCCTACGTCTAGCACGCCGTTATGGCATTCGCAGAGTTTTACATTTCCACTTCGGCAGAATCCCAGAGCTAAAGCAAAAGAACAATTGGGAGTGGAGACTTATACAGCGCACAATCAAACGAGCCTCAACGGCTATTGTAATAGACCTTAGCTCATATAACACGCTGAGAGATGCAGGGTTTCACAACATCGAAAATCTAGCGAACCCTATCTCCGAGGAGGTTCTTTCGATTGTGAAAAAGAACATAGAAACCCAAGCGATAAAAATAGAGCCACGAACTATAACCTTCGTAGGGCAAATGCTCCCTACAAAGGGCATATACGAACTTATAGAGGCGTGCCGAAAGATTAAGAATATAAAGCTAAATATGTATGGACTCATTCCCTCAGGCACACGAGAGGAGTTAGAGCACAGAGCAGGTGAAGAGCATTCGAAATGGCTAAATATCTGGGGAGAGATTCCCTACGCACAAGTCATCGGTGAGATGCAGAGGTGCGAGGTCTTTGCACTTCCGACCTATACCGAAGGATTCCCTAACGTAATACTTGAGAGTATGGCAGCGGGCTGTGCAATTGTAGCATCAAATGTAGGGGCAATCCCCGAAATGCTCGACTGTGGCGATAAAAGGTGCGGAATTTGCATAGTTCCGAAAAGCACTTCTGAACTGCTGAGCGCAATCGAGTGGCTACTGTCCCACCCCACAGAAGCACAAGAGCTACGACATAGAGCAGCAAAAAGGGTTAGCGAAGAATACTCAATGGATATAATCTGGAAAAAACTCACAGAGATATGGAAACAAACCGAACAAACAAAACAACAGTAATTTCAATCGTAACGGCGTGCTATAATAGCGAGGCGACTCTCAGGGACACCTTCGAATCAGTACTACACCAAAGCTATCCTCATATCGAGTATATCGTTGTGGACGGAGGCTCAACCGACGGCACACTTTCTCTCATTAAAAAATACTCCATAAAGTTCAATGGGCGTATGCGCTGGATAAGCGAAAGAGATAAGGGCATCTACGACGCTCTAAACAAAGGCATAGCACTAGCTAGCGGCGAGGTTGTAGGCTTTTTACACTCCGACGATTTTTTCACCTCTAAGAATGTGGTAGAGCGAATTGCCGCAGAGTTTCACAACAGCGACCTTGACGCAGTCTATGGCGATGTGCATTATGTGAGTGGAGATAATTTAACTCGCCCCATTCGGTATTACTCCTCTCGTAACTTTAGGCGCAGCTTGTTGCGCTATGGTTTTATGCCTGCCCACCCGTCATTTTATTGCCGCACCGAAATTTACCATAAATATGGAGCATTTGATTTGAGTTTCAAAGTAGCAGCCGATTTCGAGAATATTCTACGTTTATTCCACACCCGAGGCATACGCACACGCTATATACCGATGGATTTTGTAACGATGCGCACAGGCGGAGCTTCAACTTCGGGATGGCGCAGCCACAAACAAATTCTAAAAGACCACAGAAACGCCTTCAAAAAAAATAACGTCTACTCAAACATATTTATGGAGTTTTATCGCTATCTTTGTAGAGTAATAGAGATAATTCTTTTTAGGCTATCTTCCCCACAGGGGCTTTAGTACAATATTCAAAGAGAAACAAACCAGATAAATAAATACATACACACATAATATAGATGAACAAAATAGCACTTATAACAGGCATCACGGGTCAGGACGGTTCGTTCCTTGCAGAATTTCTTCTTGGCAAGGGCTACGAGGTACACGGTATAATCCGCCGCAGTTCTAGTTTTAACACCCAGCGCATCGAACACTTGTATCTCGATGAGTGGGTACGAGATATGCGCCAAAAGAGACTTATAGAGCTACATTATGGCGATATGACGGACTCATCTTCGCTTATTAGAATCATAGGCAAGGTTCGCCCTACAGAGATATATAACCTAGCAGCACAGTCACACGTAAAGGTAAGCTTCGATGTTCCAGAGTACACTGCCGAAACCGATGCAGTAGGCACACTTCGACTGCTTGAGGCTGTTCGTATTTTAGGGATGGAGAAGGAGTGCAGAATCTATCAGGCTTCTACCTCTGAGCTCTTTGGTTTAGTTCAAGAAGTTCCACAGAGAGAGACCACGCCATTCTATCCTCGCTCGCCCTATGCCGTAGCAAAGATGTATGGGTATTGGATAACAAAGAATTATAGGGAGAGCTATGGAATGTATGCTGTTAACGGTATTCTGTTTAACCACGAGAGTGAGCGTAGAGGCGAAACTTTTGTTACACGTAAGATTACACTGGCGGCAGCTCGCATAGCAAACTCGCTTCAAGACAAACTTTACTTAGGCAACCTCAATGCACTGAGGGATTGGGGGTATGCACGTGATTATGTCGAGTGTATGTGGATGATGCTTCAACACGACACTCCCGAAGACTTTGTTATCGCCACAGGCGAGCAGCACAGCGTTCGAGAGTTTACAACTCTCGCCTTCGAAGAGGCAGGCATTGAGCTTGAATGGAGCGGTGAGGGCGTTGACGAAAAGGGAATTTGCAGGGCAACTGGCAGAGTGCTAGTGGAAGTAGACAAGAAGTATTTCCGCCCCTCAGAGGTAGAGACTCTCCTGGGCGACCCTACCAAAGCTCGTGAGGTACTGGGATGGAATCCTCGCAAAACGTCGTTTAGCGAACTTGTAAAAATTATGGTTCAAAGCGATTTGGCAATGCTCGCCTTGGAAAAAACAAAAAAATAGGACTCTCCTTAAAGAAAGATTATGCAGAAACACTCAAAGATATATATAGCAGGTCACCGTGGGCTTGTAGGTTCGGCTATTTGGCGAAATTTAGAGTCCAAGGGTTATACGAATTTAGTAGGGCGTACACACACCCAGCTCGATTTATTGGATAGCTGTGCGGTAAAAGACTTTTTCGACAAAGAAGAGCCTGAGTATGTAATACTAGCAGCAGCAAAGGTAGGAGGGATTATGGCGAATAACACCCTGAGAGCCGACTTTATATATGAGAATTTACAGATACAGCAGAACGTCATAGGCGAGAGTTTTCGGCACAATGTCAAAAAGCTACTTTTCCTTGGCTCAACGTGCATTTATCCACGTGAGTGCCCACAGCCTATTAAGGAGGAGTATCTACTCACTGGCACACTAGAGGCTACAAATGAGCCTTATGCCCTGGCAAAGATTGCAGGACTAAAGATGTGCGAGAGCTTTAATCGTCAGTACGGCACAAACTATATCTCTGTAATGCCTACAAACCTATATGGCGAGAGGGATAATTTTAATTTGGAGACTTCGCACGTGCTTCCTGCAATGCTACGCAAAGTACACTTAGCCTCAGCCCTAGAGCGTGGCGACTGGACGACAATACGCAAAGACCTCAGTGCACGCCCCGTAGAGGGTATAGAGGGCACAAGTTCTAAGGAGGATATCACAGCCCTACTCTCAAAGTACGGCATCAACGCTAAGAGCCTCGAACTATGGGGCACAGGCACGCCTTTACGAGAGTTTCTTTGGAGCGACGATATGGCAGATGCAAGTGTGCATATACTAGAGCACTGCAACTGGGAGGACACCCATTCACACATAAACATAGGCACAGGCAAGGAGATAACAATATCAGCCCTATCAGCACTCGTAAAAGAGACAGTAGGCTACAAAGGCACTATAAAGTTCGACACCACAAAACCAGACGGCACAATGCGCAAACTCACAGACGTATCGAAGCTACACTCTCTAGGTTGGACTCACAAAGTAGAGCTACAAGAGGGCATCTCACGCCTCTACAACTGGTACACCTCCACACTATAACTCTAAAACGAAATTACAAAAATTTTCTAAGATCAAAATACATCAAACGTGTTTCTTCTGCCTCGTCTTCCTTTGTGAGAAATTTAAATCCATTTTTCTCATAAAACTGAACAGCGGTAGAGTACGCATCGACTATAACGAAACGGCATCCTGAAAACTTATTTGGTTTAAACCATTGTTTTATAACTGTAAGAATCTGACTACCGATATGATTAGAAGCATACCTTTCATTGACAGCCAGCCTACCAATCTTTATGGCTGGATAATTGTTTATTCTTTTGACGTTTGGTATAGCACAATTCAATTTATTTCTCGCACTTTTATCTTTTAGTTTAAGATTCACACTATCGTTAAGTAGACTAAAGTAAGCGACAGTGTCATTTTTATTTTCAACAATAAATGTTGTAGCCAACAATTCTTGCGAATACTTTAAAGCGTCTTGCATAAGGAACTCATTAAGATCTGAGTCCTCACAAAAAAATTGTTTAAATTCAGTATTCTCATCAAGTCTTAATAGCTTTAGCTCTGCTAGATTCATACAAGTGAGAAAATTTCAGGATTGTTTGCCACCACTTCTTTAAAGAGTTTTTCCGCTTCTATTTTCTCTTCCAGAGATACTGGCACAACATTATTAGCCTCCTCTAGAAAGAGGATAGCATCTTCGCCTTTCAATAGCGGAGTATCTTTAATAGGCTTTGCCATTTTACGAATAGTTTTAGAATTAATTTATGCAAAGATAATGAAAATTTATCATATAAGCAACTCTCAATGCTACAATTCAGTTCACATTATAGGTTTCGTGAAAGTTTTGCGACTGCTGCTACTAGTGCTTCTACGTCTTGGCGTGTGGTGTCGAAACTGCATACGAAGCGGATATCGTCAGCCTCCTCGTCCCATACGTAGAAGAAATACTCTTTAAGAAGTTCTTCGTAGAGTCTGCGTGGCATCTTTACGAATACTTCGTTGGCTTCTACCTTTTGAGCGAGTGGGAAATACTGTGATATTCCATCTGCTAGAAGTTGAGCCATCTCATTTGAGCCACTAGCGAGCCTTAGCCACAAATCGTCCTTTAGGTATGCTGAGAACTGAGCCGACACAAAGCGCATCTTCGAATAGAGCTGCATCGCCTGCTTGCGCTGATATGGCATAGCAGCACCTAACTCTGGGTTAAGGATAACCACAGCCTCGCCACACATCATTCCATTTTTTGTTCCGCCAAACGAGAGGACATCTGCCCCTCTGGTCATCTCTGCAATACCCACGCCACTCGAAGCCACAGCGTTTGCGATTCTAGCTCCGTCAATATGCAGGTACATATTATGGCTATGAGCCAACTCGCTTAGGGCTTCTATCTCCTCGGGGGTATAAACCGTTCCTAGCTCTGTACACTGCGCAATAGATATAAACTTCGGCTGGCTATGATGTTCAAAGCCAAAGCCGTGAAGATAAGGGCGAACCCTCTCTGGGGTTAACTTCCCGTCTGGGGTCTCTATGGCGATAACCTTGCCCCCAATCTGACGTTCAGGAGCACCGCACTCGTCGACATTAATATGAGCCGTATGAGCACATAGAATCGAGTTATAGGGCTGCATACCACTACTAAGTGACAGGATGTTCGCCCCCGTGCCGTTAAAGACAAAATAGACCTCTACACTGCGCCCAAAGAGTTCACAAAAATCAGCCTTTGCCCTCAGAGTATAGTCGTCTGCGCCATACGCCTCACAGTGGTTTAGATTTGCAGCGGCTATCGCCTCTAAAATCTCAGGTGCTATACCCGAATGGTTGTCACTTCCAAAACTTCTCATAATATTTCGTTGTCGTTTTATACTTCTAGGGAACTTCTAAAAAATTTTACCCCACGGCAAAGTTACTAAAATATAGCCCACAGACTATTGTTTTTATACGTAAAAAACTTAAAATTTCGAAAAAATAGATAACTTTGCATTTTTAGAAATCAACTGAACACAGATTAAATATATGAAAGCTAAATATTTGGTGCTTTTAGGCGCACTGCTACTGGTTGTAGACCAGGTTTCAAAAATCGTCATTAAACTTTCGATGACCCTCTCCGAGAACATTGCAGTGGCAGGCACTTGGTTTAATATTCACTTTGTAGAGAACGAGGGCGCAGCCTGGGGAATGTCTCTTGGAGGGGATTACGGCAAACTTTTCCTTACACTTTTCAGAATTGTAGCGTGTGTATTAATCTTCTTTTGGATTAAACGCCTTCGCAAAAAAGATACTCCAAAGGGAATACTTATTGCACTGACCCTTGTACTTGTTGGAGCACTAGGCAACGTCATAGATTCGGCATTCTACGGTATGATTTTCTCAGAGTCAACAGTTACATCTGTGGCAGAGTTCGCTGCTTGGGGCGAGGGATATGGCACTTTCCTTCACGGCAAGGTCGTAGATATGCTCTACTTCCCACTCTTTAAAATCGGGAATTTCGAGTTCTTCAATGCAATATTTAACCTCGCAGACAGTTATATATCAGTAGCTGTGATATATGTTCTAATATTCCAGCGCAAATTCTTTAACGACAAACAAAAAACTACAAAATAAACATTATGACGCAATTTCGTAAACTTTCGATTATTCTAGGCTGGGCTGTCTTTGCCATTGCCTTTATAGTCTATGCCCTTACGGTGGAATCAGCAGCCTCTTTGTGGGACTGCTCTGAGTTTATTGCCACTTCCTATAAGCTAGAAGTGGGTCACCCTCCTGGAACACCTCTATTCTTCCTCATCAATAGAATCGGGGCAATGTTTGCAGGCTCACCAGAGAATGTGGGTTACGCCATTAATATGCTATCGGCTCTAGAGAGTGCCCTTACTATTGCATTTTTGTTTTGGAGTATCGCAAATTTGGGTCGCAAAATCTACCGCAAAACTGCCGAGGAGCTTACATCTTCAGAACTTTGGGGTACTATGACAGCTGCTGCAATCGGTTCGCTAGCTTACGCCTTCACAGATACATTCTGGTTTTCGGCTGTCGAGGCTGAGGTTTATGCCCTCAGTTCGCTCTTTACGGCTGTTGTATTTTGGGCAATGCTTCGCTGGGAGAGTGTATCGAATAAGGCAGGTTCTAACCGTTGGCTTGTTTTCGTTGCCTATATTATGGGGCTTTCTATCGGGGCTCACATTCTGAACCTTCTGACAATCCCTGCACTAGTCTTTATATACTATTTCAAACACTACCCTGCAAAGCCGTACAAACGCCTAATAATCCCTTCTGCAATAGCAGTAGCACTTACTGGTGTATTCTATCTCCTAACCCCTACAATTGTAGGAATGGGAGCATATGTCGACCGTATTTTCGTGAATAGTTTTGGCGCACCAGTAAATTCCGGTCTAGCATTCTTTATCGTTCTAATCCTTGGGGCACTTGCCTATGGCATTTTCTATGCAAACAAGAAGAAACGAGATGGGCTAAGCATTATCTTTATGTCTGTTGTTATGATTGTCATAGGGTTCTCTACCTACGGAGTTGTTCTTATCCGCTCGTCGGTAAATCCTCCTATGAACTCAAATCAGCCTGACAATCCTTATGCACTGGTTCAGTTCCTTAATCGTGAGCAGTACGGTAGCCGCCCACTTATCAGCGGTCAGAGCTACGCTTCTACCCCTGTGGAGTACGACTATACAACTAGCTACTATATTGACGAGAACGGCAAATATAAAAAGTATCAGTACCTTGCAGGCGTTGAGTACGACCCTGCTACTACATCTCTTTTCCCTCGTATGTATTCTAGCGCACACACAGAAAGCTATAAATCGTGGGGAGGAACAGCCACGAAAAAGGTTAAGAATTCAAGGGGTGAGTATGTAACTATTCCGAGCTTCGGGGAGAATCTAAAATTCTTCTTCTCGTATCAGCTGAACCATATGTATTGGAGGTATTTCCTTTGGAACTTCGTGGGCAGACAAAGCGATGCACAGAGCGATGGGCCTACAAATGGCAACTGGCTATCGGGCATTAAGCCAATAGACTCAATGTTCTTTGGTGAGCAAGAGAACCTGCCATCTGAGCTAGCCAATAATAGAGGACGAAACACCTACTATTTCCTACCTCTAATCCTTGGACTTTTGGGCTTCTTCTTCTCGCTTAAGCGTGACGGTAAAGGATTCCTTATTATATCGCTGCTATTCTTTATGACAGGTATAGCCATTATCTTATATCTAAACCAGACACCTTCGCAGGCGAGAGAGCGTGACTACGGTTATGCAGGTTCGTTCTATGCCTTCTGTATCTGGATAGGTCTTGGCGCAATGGCACTATACGAATGGCTAAAACAGAAGAAACTTAACTGGAAGCCAGCCATAGCGACAGCCTTTGTACTGAGCAGTTCAGTACCTGTAATTCTTATAGCTCAGAACTGGGATGACCACGACCGCAGCGGCCGTACTATTGCACGAGATATGGGTCACAATTACCTAAACTCGGCTATACTTCCAAACTCTATATTCATAAACTACGGCGATAACGACACCTTCCCCGTATGGTATGCACAAGAGGTTGAGGGCATCCGCACTGATATACGCCCTATGAACGCATCTTATATCTCTGGCGACTGGTATATTGACCAGATGAGAATTAAGAGTAACGAAAGTGAGCCACTTCCGATTACCCTTCCACGTTCTAAGTATAAGGCACAGACAGTACCTCAGTTCTATATCAAAGAAATTGCCCATCCGAAGGGTAGAGTGTGGACTTTAAAAGAGGTTATGAATGTTGTACACTCAGACGACCCATCTACTAAGGTGTATGCTCACAATAATGAGGCGTTTGACTTTGTTCCAGCACGCCGTATAGCGGTGCCTGTAAACAAGGAGAATGTCCTTAAGAGCGGCATTGTCAAGCCAGAGGACGCACACCTTATCGAAGATACAATTTACATAAATCTTCAGGGCGATTCGGTGGAGATAGGAGACCTTATCCTTATGGATATGATAGCTAATAGCGATTGGTCACGTCCTATTTATTTCACATCGGCAGCAGGTGTAAGTTCGCTTGGGCTACTTAGCTATGGCAGCGAGGGCGAAAGAGCTTTCTCTTACCTACAAAATGACGGTGTAGCCTATCGCCTTGTGCCTATCAAAACTACGATTGAGCGCAGATATGCTACTGGTAGGATTGACACGGAAATCCTTTATAACAACCTTATGAACACCTTTAACTATGGGGGTCTTAAGGATGGGGCTTATGCTGACGAGTTTGTACGCAATACAATGATACAGACACAGCTTCGTTCTACCTTTGCTCGCCTCGCCGAGGAGCTAGTGAAACAAGGCGAGAACGAAAAGGCGATTGAGGTACTTGACCGTGCTATGAAAGAGTTCCCTATTTCAGCACTTGGTTATGACGAACTTCTGACAAACATCGTTAGGGGTTACTGGATGGCAGGAGCAAACGACAAGGGTGATGCTTTAGCGTTACAGTTTGCCGAAGAGATGATTGACCAGATCCAATATTACGAGACTTTCGAGGCAACAGGTCGTAAAAAGGCGGTTGAAGGCAAGATAAACGACTGTTATGCAAATCTCTTCACCATATATTACAGTGCTGAGGACTACAAACGAGCAGACGTTATAAAGTATTTCGAACAATACATTTAGAGGTTTTAGGTTATAGACAACACATTACACAGAACCACAGAAGAGCATACAAAGGCTAGCAGCACTGCACCCAAGTCCTGGGGAAGGACCGCCCGCCCGGCGTTAGGGCGATGGCAGGCGGCTTTCACACGGCTCACAAGCGGCTTCAAGGCTGTGTAGAGCTAGCGGGGGGGGTGTCAGAATGACACCAAAAAAGGAATCAAAGATTCCGCAGACACCAACCCCCAAAAACCAAAGCTCAAACACAAACGCCCAACACCGAAACACCGAAACACCGAAACACCGAAACACCAAACCCAAAAACACAAACACAAAAGAAGTGAAAACAGCATATATAATACGTTACGTAGGGATGGCACTGCTATGCAATGCCGCCTTTATGTTTATATGCGCAATTGTAGGGATGTGTTATGGTTTTGACACAGGCACAGCACCGCTGCTGCTAAGTTTCATAATCACTTCGATAATCGGCATATTCCCACGCATTTTCGTACCGTCGAACAAGAGTATAACCTCAAGGGACGGCTATCTAATAGTTTTGACATCGTGGCTAGCGTCGTGTTTAATGGGTATGCTTCCATATCTTATATGGGGCGGAGAGTTCAACATTGTAGACGCTTGGTTCGAGAGCACTTCGGGCTTCACCACAACTGGTGCTACAATACTAAACAACATCGAGGCACTACCCCACTCGCTACTTATGTGGCGTTCATTGACCCACTGGATTGGGGGTGTGGGTGTAGTACTTTTCACACTTGTAGTATTGCCATCAATCGGTCGTCAGAAGATGACTCTCAGTTCGGCAGAGTTATCTACAATTGCGAAGGATAATTTTAGGTATAACACGAAGAAGATTCTCCATATAATCTTCATCGTATATGTAGGGTTAACAGCTGCCGAAGCCATAGCACTGCGTATAGCAGGGATGAATTGGTTTGATGCAGTAGCACATTCCTTCTCGACACTTGCCACTGGGGGTTTCTCTACGAAGAACCTTTCGATTATGGCGTACGACTCACTTGCTATCGAGACTGTCATCACTATATTTATGCTACTGGCGGGGGTGCACTTCGGTTTGATATATAACACAATTAGGGGCAAGGGGCAGAGTCTATGGAACAACGAGGTTTCACGGTTCTATTTCCTCACTATGCTTATTGGAGGGGGTCTTATAGCCCTTAACCTCTACACTAATGACGTGTATGATTCCGTTGGGGATTCAATCCGCTATGGATTATTTCAGACAGTCAGCTACGGTACGACCACGGGCTTCGCATCGGCTAACAGTGCCTTTTGGCCGCCATTCTCTATGCTCTTCCTTATTGTGGTGAGTATTCAGTGTGCGATGGCAGGCTCTACTACTGGGGGTATCAAATCTGACCGTATGCTCCTTCTATTTAAGTCAATCAAACACCGCATCCTCAAAATCCAACACCCTAACGCAGTAATGACAACACGCCTTGGGGGTCGTCCACAAGATATAAAGACGATTCAGTTCGCTCTTGTTTTAGTGGTGTTCTACTTGTTGGCTTTGTTCTTCTCGACAGTATTTTTGACCTTCTTCGATATAGACCTTCTAACAGCCTTCACTGCTTCGGTTGCTTCGATAGGTAATGTAGGCCCAGGCTTTGGCGAGATATCTAACCTTAACAATATGGATTTCTTTAACCCAACGGTTAAGATATGGCTAACTATAATGATGCTCTTCGGACGTTTGGAACTCTTTGGTTTGATTCACCTTTTCACTATTCGCAGCTGGCGGTAAGAGGTTTTTAATGATTAATTTTTAGAGATTAATGATTAATGGGGCTCTCGCTCAGAGGGGTTAGGTTGTAGGGATTAGGTTGTAGGGATTAGGTTGTAGGGATTAGGTTGTAGGGGTTAGAGTGCAGGGGTTAGAGTGCAGAGGTTAGAGTGCAGAGGTTAGACCTTAGGGGTTTAGTTATAAATTATGGACACTTGGAGGCAGAACTTTAGAGGGGGTAAAAAATTAAAAAAAAGTTTTTAGGGGGCGTTTATTGAAGATGTGGATTTTTTTTTGTAATTTAGTGCGGTAAAAACGTGCTTTTAGAATTTAATATGAAGAGAATAATAACATACACTATATCACTTGTCTTAACACTGTCGTGGGCGCTAGCCCAGAGCCCTTCTGGGCAAAGTATCGAAGAGCTAAAGACACGACAAAGCGAACTTACTGCCACGCAAGATTCATTACAGAATCTGCTAAACAGCAGTAGGAGTTCTCTTAGTAGTGCTAGCTCTGAGTCTAGAGACTCTCTCTCTACACTTATCGTAAAGCTAGAGGGCGATATATTTGACATTAGAGCACAACTCAGCAGAATAGGCAGCGAGCTAACCGACATAGAGGAACAGTATGCAATGGAGCTACTCTCAGAGGCTTCACAAAATAGCGTACTGAAAAACATCAAAATTTACGAGACCGACAAACTAGAGGTAAGGCTATCTAACTCAGACCTTGAAACACTTAAGAACGCACACTTTGTTGCAGACAATTCCGCTGCGAACATACACGGCATAAAGTCTATGTATGACAGCATACTCAGCATTAAGGCTCAGTACGAGGAGTCAATGAGCCAGCCCGTTCTCGACAGCCTAAAGACAGAGGGAGAATCATTTAGCGGTATGATTAGACACCTCGACAGAGAGGTTGGCGGAGACTGGAAAGATACCTACGACCATATCCTTGGACTATATCTTGTGATGTTCGACAGTGCACCTAATATCGACCGCTCCACACTAGAGGAGATAGAGAACCAGAGCCGAGAGGTACGCCGTGCAGAGACCTTTATACAACAAGGCTCACTTGCGCCATACCTGGCTGTTTTTGAGCTTCAACTAGGTTTGTTGAAGTCCTATGAAGATGCCATTGCAAAGGCTCTGCATTTGAGCGGCAACTATTCAATCTTCGATGCCACGCCTGAGAATCTAGATTTATCGGGAGTACAAGCCGTAGAGTTTGGCGAGCGCATACTTACGGTATATAGCCCCGTAACAACATCCTATAAGTACACTTACAGCTCACCAGACGAGATACCAGAGGTCATACTCCCACTATCGGGCGTGTACTACTCTATCCAAGTGGCGATACTCTCTAAACCAGCTCAGAGCCTTACGATGTTCCGTGAGACTGGCCCAGTTCAACTCTCTATAACATCTGACAAGAAGTACCGCTATTCCATAGGCGGTTTCCATACCTATGCAGAGGCAGAAGCAGGTGTTGCAGCGCTTAAGAAAGCAGGCTTCAAAGTCCCTACGGTCGTGGCTTGGATAGATGGAGCAAGTGCAACAATCAAAGAGGCAAAAGCCTGGGAAGAAGAAGCAGCCCAGAGCGGCGAGAAGTTTAAGGTTATTATGACCACAGAGTCGGCAGAGAGTGGCGAAACGCTTCGAGGCGTGGTGGAGATGCACGGCAAAGGCAAGGTTGTATCTCGCATCGTGACTGACGGCATATATACCTTTACGACAACCGAATTCCTTTCAAAGGAAGAAGCCGAAGTCTTTGCTCAAATCCTTCGAGACAGAGCCTCAGAAACTACAATAACAGTTGAGGAGCTGTAAGGTAAAGCCCACCCCAGCACGCCTTCCCTAGTAATCAGCCACTTCACAACACGTTAAAAGCAAGATAATTTTTCATAATATAAAAACACAACGAAACGATGTCACCTCTATTTTGGATCACCCTACTTCTTATCCTAGGGATTTTACTCTTTTTAGCAGAGCTTGTTTTACTCCCAGGCATCACAATTGCGGCAATAGGCTCACTTGCGGCATTGAGCGCAGCTGTAGCTTGGTCATTTGCAGCATACGGCATTAGCTGCGGTTTTATGACCCTTGGGATAGTGGGCATTATTATCATAATAATGCTTATATTTTTCTTCCGTCGGAGCACTTGGCGCAAGGTTTCTCTTGCCACGGAGCTACCCGACACAATAGAGAGACACATATCTGAACTGTGCAAGATAGGAGCAAGCGGCATATCAATTTCACGCCTAGCTCCTATGGGCAAGGTCATTATTGATGGCAGGGTTTTTGAGGCAAAGACAATGGGGGGATTTGTTGACGAGGGGGCAAAGATTAAAGTCATAGGATTTGAGAATCAAAATATTATAGTAGAAATTAACAACTAAAAACATCAAGAGATATGTTACCACTAAATTTACTTCTAACAACTACGGAGTTACCTGATTTTAATTATTCGATTTTAATTATCGCAGGGGCATCACTCATTGGACTTCTTATTATTTTGCATTATATACCAGTTGGCTTGTGGTTTTCTGCTATGGTTTCTGGAGTGCGAATATCGCTACTACAACTTATTTTGATGCGTTGGCGTAAGGTTACCCCATCGACTATTGTTTCTGCAATGATAGAGGGCACGAAGGCAGGCCTAAAGCTAAGCCCTAATCAATTGGAGGCTCACTATTTGGCAGGGGGTCACGTTGCAAATGTTGTTCACGCATTGGTGTCGGCACAGAAGGCTAACATTATGCTTGACTTTAATATGGCAACAGCGATTGACCTTGCGGGTCGTGATGTATTTGAGGCGGTACAGATGAGCGTTAATCCAAAGGTAATAAACACTCCTCCAGTGACATCTGTGGCTAAGGACGGTATCCAGCTGATATGTAAGGCTAGGGTAACGGTTAGGGCATCTATCAAGCAGCTTGTCGGCGGTGCAGGCGAGGAGACGATTCTTGCACGTGTAGGCGAGGGGATAGTTTCTTCGATAGGTTCGTCGGAGTCTCATAAGAGTGTACTGGAAAATCCAGATAATATTTCAAGGGTTGTACTAGACAAGGGGTTGGATGCAGGAACAGCGTTTGAGATACTTTCGATTGACATCGCAGATATAGATGTAGGACGTAACATTGGAGCAGTTCTACAGATGGATCAGGCTAATGCAGACAAGAATATTGCACAGGCAAAGGCAGAGGAGCGACGAGCTATGGCGGTAGCCCAAGAGCAAGAGTTTATAGCTAAGGCTCAGGAGGCACGAGCGCAGGTAATACTAGCAGAGGCAGAAGTGCCACGTGCAATATCGGAGGCATTCCGCAGCGGCAATCTTGGTGTAATGGATTATTACAAGTTGCGTAATATTCAAGCAGATACAACAATGCGAGAAAAAATAGGCAAATAAAAGTCAAAAATTTCTCAAAAAGAACTTGCACAAAACAAAAATAGTTATTATATTTGCAGACCAGTTCAGAGAAACACAGCCAAGAACTGGACAACGGAGGGATGGGTGAGTGGCTGAAACCAGTAGTTTGCTAAACTGCCGTACGGGGTGAACTTGTACCGGGGGTTCGAATCCCCCTCCCTCCGCCAAAAGAGGCTGCCTTGGAGGCAACTTTGAATAGTTTGTAAGAGGCTGTATATCAGTGTATATTTTGGGGTTAAACACTAAACCCTCTGTGTAGGACTACACGAACTTGGTTTATACTTGTTTTATTTCGAGTGCAAAGATATACAGTCTTTTTGTAATTTTCAAGGCTTTAGAGTCTATTTTGTTTGTTTTCGTGTTTACAGGCCTATATGGCAATGATGCAACTACAAAAGAACATACATTTAGACACTATATTAATCCTCCTCTGGATATAAGAATCTATTTTTTCGCTCTATCCAGTATCTTATTATCTCCGACTGAGTACCATTACTTTCCAATAATCCAGCGATGGATGTTAGCTCTTTATACATTGTTGCTACATTCAAACTTAACTTTTGACATTCATCATTGGTGTAAATATTTAGTATCGTTAGCAGTTTTGACTTTATATCTGGTGTCAACAATATATCTTTATGTCGTTTGATATAATAAAATGCAACGTCAACACAACTTTCTAAAGCTGTTAGGTTTCTAAAGATTATTCTATCTAGCATGATGTTTATATACTGCTTACTTTCTATAATTTTATTGCGTTTAACCATATCTATGACACTATTAATACCTGCAATAACAGCGTCTCTATCAGAAGACCATAATTTATATTCGATATCAACAGAAGGAAGATCCGCATTTAAATAGCCATCAATTTCTTTTTTTGTACAACTATAATTTTCATAGTTACTCAGACTTGATTCATATTCAATTAAGAATTTCAGCATTTCGTTAAATATGTCTGTGTAGGTGACAAAACCTGAAAACGAATGATCATTATTGGTTTTATTAAAAAATGAAGACTGTTTAAGTTCCTGAAACTGCTCAACTAATTTATCAAACAAACATTGAACTTCATCATTCGTCCACGATATCCATTTATTGATATAACCTAATGATATAAAATCTGGTTGCGTTGCAGACCTACCTATAATCCCAACATTCCATAGTTTCTGATTATTTAGAATGACTGATTTTAGTAGAGAGTTCGATAGATTTTCTTTTATGCTCTTTTGTGTAAAGTGTGCCAACGCATTAATAGATTGCGTCGAAGTATATGCATCTTCTTCTAACAGCAGTATTTGCTTACCTATATTTTCAACTTGTTCATCAGATAAAACTTTTATGCTTGACAATATGTGCAAAAGCACTAGCTCTTCTCCAGTTTTTAATTTAGCTATAAACCTATCAATACCCTTACTCGTTTCCTTGTTTACATTAGCAGGAGAGTGCATTTTACTGAGCACTTCAAAAATCATATGATTTTCTTTACTGTACATTTTTATACAGTTGCAGATTATCTTATTCTTTAATGAATTACTTTTTATATAAGGCATGCCTTCTTTAATAAATGGTTTTATGTTGATTTGCGTAAAACCATTTTCTAGTTTATTGTAAAACTTGTCTGTCCAGACTTTTTGAAAAAAACGCTCCCATTTTGCAACTGGTACAGATATAAATAACGGAGAGATAAATTGTAATACGCTATTCTCCATATACCTCGGTGTATCTGCACAAAAATATGCAATAGATAGTTTTTTAATAATGTCTGGAATATATTCTTGCAGGTTGTCCGAGTATGCATACTCTTGACCAATTCTTTTCACTACATTGTTGTTATTGCATTGTATTGTGAACCATAATACTGCAAATGGATAGGAATTGAATAGTTCTTTCGCTACTAAATACCAACTCTTATTATCAACGAAATACGTCATTCCCAATTGTACTAAGAGCCCTGTATCTAAAAGAAATTGGATGAATCTAATAGATGCCAGATATTTCGTGTGATTTTCCCCAAGAGTATGCTTGATTCCTGTCCATCCATACGGATTCACATCTGTCTTATTACTGGTAAGCTGGTTTAAGATATCATCTTTAATGCTATGTAAGTTGTCAATACCTTGGTTCTCATAGCTTAAAATCGAGTATTTAACAGGGATTGTTTGGCTAATATAATTTAGAAGTATTATTGTGTGATATCTTTCAGAAACATTTGCTTCTGTCTCTAAATAATCTAATAATAGCCTTTCTGCATCATTTCTATCAAACAGAGCTATAAACATAGCTTTTCGTTGAAGCCATATACCATCAGGCTTCCATGCATATACTAACTCTTTCAATTTAGAGAAATTAAGCGAGAATGCAATCTTTAAAATATTATTATAGTCTAATTCATGATTTGTGTTAGTTAGTTCAAAATCACAATCAGAACCATTTGTTCTTAGTGTATCAAAGCGATCATTATTGGCTTCATATACCTTGCGCAAATTAGGATCAAGCAAGCTATCGTTAATTTTATTTGCAATATCAAATGGGCTGTAATAATCGACAGGGTACTTTGTGTCGTTAAGAGCCAATGTATATAGAGCTGCACGTTGTGCAGAAATAGGCGTAGTGCTATCTTGAACACTCCTTAATACCATCTCTTGATGTTGAACTGATTTTAAAATTCGATTAGCGGATTTTTTCTCAATAATATCATTAAGCACACTTATATCTACTTCTTTATTATTATTTGCTTTAGACCATAGTTTATTATAAGTATCTTCTTTTGCCAAATAATCGTAAGTCCCAGCAATAGCTGACTTGATCAATTGTGATTTGTCTTTATCTTTAGGGTCTACTTTTATGACCTGTAAAAATTCGGGATTTAAGACTGGGATAAATTTAATTCTATGATTCCTATAAAACTGACTATCTATTTCATTAGGATTTTCGTCAGTAATTGCAAATATGAAAATTTTATAATAGTTTGGGTCGTTATAATTCTCTTCAGGATTAATATCTTTAGTTAAAACATCTTTTACCCATTTAACCCAAGCGATAAAGTTTGGATCCTGACCTGAAAAACCAAATAAGACAAATGTTTCTCTCAATAATGATATCTTCATTAATTGCATAAAGGCTTCATGATGATAAGGGTATGTTTCATAGTCATCTTTTGAAATTATATACCTATGATTATGACAACCATCAAAGAAAAACCTATCATTTGCGCTTCGTCTTATATTACCGTGAATTTTAATGATTGGGGATTTTTCTGCAGAAAGTTTTAGTTTAGAGCTATTGTCAATAACCTTCCATCCACTAACTTCCTTCTTTGCTATTTCTTCTAAAAAATTATCGTAATTTGTAGTATAAATAGCATTAAGTAGACTTAGCTGAAGTAATTTTTTATGAAGAGATAAATTTTGTTCGTCAAAGAGCTCAACACGACCATCTCCAAAATTTAGACAGCGATTATCTATATCCATATACGGTATATACTTTTCAATATATAGTTCAACACACTCTCTAAAGCCATACACTTCAATATATTTTGAGACGATATTTAAATACCCTATATTTTTAGATAGTTTTTGTGCGTATTCTGCCGTAAATTCTTCTTCCGACTGTACTGATTTAGATTTGATATGATGATGTTTATAATTTGCATAGGCAGAGTCTATTTCTTGACCATATATCTCACATATCATTTCAAATAGCAATTCATCCCAATTTGGCATTTGATTATATACGTTCTTCGAGAATCCTGCACCAATCATTGCAGACACTTCTTTAGAGTTGTATCGCCTTTTTATTTCCTTGAGAAATATCTCATATATATTATTTTCCATATGCAAATCGATGTTATTTATCGTAAAAATACAAATTAATTTACTACCAACCAAATATTGCAGCTATACTATTGAGCTAAACATAATGTCCATAAAATACGGGGGTTACTAATGACTACCGTATTTTATAGACATTTATAAAGGTGAGTAACGTTTGAAATAATAAATACGAATGCTTCTGTGATTTATCTGTCATCAAAAATCTCATCCATCCTCGCCTTAAGTTTATCTTTATCTGAGTAGGTGTAGTAATACCGATAGATAGTTTGTGGTGAGTTGCCTGCCAACTCGGCAACTTGTAATGGGTGAAAACCAGCATCTATGAGTTTTGATATATAGCTACTTCGGGCGGTGCTCCACGTCACTTTCTGTGTTATGCCTAGCATCTCGCACGCCTTATTCAGTGTTTTATTAACATTCTCATTAATCCGTTTCACCCGACCATAGAGCTGTTCTTGCGTTGGATTGCACTTCTTTATGGTTGGGAAAACATAGTTCATATAAGCATCACCTCTATATCGCTCCATTATTTCAGCGGCCTTAGATGTTATTATCGCTCGCCCTTGTTTGTCAAATTTAGTACGATCGTAAATTATCATATCACCCTTTATCCAGTCACGAGTCATTAGGCACACATCAATTGGAGACATTCCCCCTGCATAATAACTGAATAGAAATAGATCCAACCATAGGCACTCTTTCTTCTTTAAGAAAGTCCTATCAACTGCCTCTATACGCCCAATTATATCCGATGAAACTCCTTTTGGCGTCGTTAAGCGAGGCTTTATCTTCTCTTTAACGTATCTGAATATATCAAGATTAACGCTATATGCACCCAGCGACTTTGCATACACGCAAACACCACGTAACTTGAGTAATAACCCTGGAACATTTCCACGATGACCATTCTTTGCTCCTTGTTGCGACAGCCACACCGAATAGTCCTGCACAAATTTCTCATTCAAATCACGAAAATGATATTTGGAGAAAGCTCGATGGTATTTGCTATTTGTGAATTTTTCAAGCGAGGACTTTAGAAAAAGATAGTTATGAGCTGTATGTTTACTCTTTAGAACTCTTCCATTCTTGTAGCGTTCTCTATTAGATATCTCTTCAGCCAATCGAACAATGGTATCTTCAATAGAGATATACTTATCCATCTGCCTATGGTCACTGTCAAAATAATGTGATAGCTCAACTGGAGTCCAGTCCTTATTCTGAGAATCCCACTTCTCACCAACCTTTAGATATTTAAGTTTTATATCCCTTAATAATCTATTTTTGAATGTGGCATCTGGACCAGAAAATGTTTGTGACTTTTTGTCCCAATCCTGGTATAGCCCTGTTACATTTAATACCTTTGTAACCCTAGCGAATCCACGCCTTAAATGACCATTTCAATCTTGACAAATTCGATCATTTTGGTACTTCTAGCACCCTTGAAATTGATAGTAAACATAATTTTAGCAGTTTATAAGTTAAAATATAAACTGCTAAATATCAGGCTTTTATTAAAAACTAAAGCTTCCTATCTAAAATTGGGCGTAAAACAGCCCGTAAAATTATATAATCGCCTGATTATAAGCAATTATTGACTATGAATTACTTATAAAGAAAAGAGGTGAACCTTCGCAGGTTAACATTATATATCATTGCCAACCTGCGGTCGCCAATGCAAATCATTGAGTTGGAATACTCAACTTACAATTCATAATGCAGAATTGATGTTGGTTATAATTCGAATTGGGTTTAAATGCCTTCGGGCATTTAAGAAATTTTAGAGAACGATGAGTTGTGCAAATTTATTTGCGGCAACTCGTTGATCTCTAAAATCATAGAGTTTTAGCAAAAAAACTCTATGCCCAATACGCGGCGTAATATGCACCAGCGGGGGTGCTATCCCCGCCCGACGGAGTCAGTAGTAAACGTACACAGCGTTTTGCAAAAAAAATAACAGAAAA
>JAWXTN010000019.1:0-39399 GCA_044433515.1 Rikenellaceae bacterium
CTACCTCACCTGCACACTATTGTCTCACCTGCGCACTGCTACCTCACCTGCGCACCGTTCCTTGCCTCTTACTTTGAACTCATCGCTATGCACTTGTCAATGTCTTTTATCAGTCTATTAATTCTTTGCTTTGCAGCCTTAGTTCCTCCTGCCACCTCTGTAATGGTAGAGGTCAGTAGCGAAGAAGTGAGTTGAGTTTGCAGTTCCTCAGCCTTTTCCTGCGAACGAGAGGCACGTGCCTCTGCTGCTACAACTCTAGCTTGAAGGATTCTATTCTGTTCCTTAAGCTTCTCAACCTGCCCTACCAGCCTGTCAATATTATGCTTTAATTTAGATATGTTTTCCATTTATAAGTACATATATTTACAAAGGTAGCAATTTATTGACAAAATCCCTAGCTTACGACTAAAAAATATTTCTAACTGTTATTTCACTCCTCTGGCAAGCATCTCATAAATAGACACCCCACACGCCAAAGCCGACGAGTCAGCCACAAAGTTAGAACGATGCAACTCAGTGGGTTGCACACCCTTAGGAGTCACCCCAAAGCGCACAAAGAGCGAAGGAAAATAGAGTGAATACCATCCAAAATCTTCTGCGGTCATTCTTTTGGGAATTCTCACAATTTTATCTTCTGAAAAGATACCGCTAAGTATCTCCTTTGCGCTACTATAAAGCGCAGGGTCATTCACCACTGAAGGATATCCTCCTGCTGTCTCGACGGCAATCTCTACACCGTGCGACTCAGCCACCTCACTTGCTATCTCTCTCATCATCGTTTTACACCTCTCACGCCACTCTTCGCTAAAGGTTCTAAACGTTCCTTCTATTTTGACCCTATCGGGAATAACATTCGTAGCCCCTAGTGCCTCAACCCTGCCAAAGGCTAGGATATGGGGTATAGAAGCATCAGCAGGCGATAGACTATGCAGTTTAGAGAGCACCTCCACAGCAGCCCATACAGGATTTCTTAGACTTTCGGGGCGAGCGGCGTGCCCTCCCTTACCCTCTACTGTAATGTGCACCTCATCTGTCGAAGCCATAAACGCCCCCTCACGGATTCCTATCACGCCTGTTTCTAGCTCAGGGGAAGTGTGTATGCCAATAACCGCACGCACATCGTACCCAGAGAACACCCCTTCATTCAAAACCTTTATAGCACCGCCTGGCGCAAGCTCCTCACCTGGCTGAAATAATCCTAGAATCGTCTTCCCTTCGGGCTTTTGAGCCTTAAGGCGTGCGAGCGCACCGAGTAGAGCAGCAGTGTGCATATCGTGCCCACAGGCGTGCATTACACCCCAATTCTCTGAACAATACTCCACCCCAGAGGTCTCCTCAATCGGCAGAGCATCAATATCACAGCGCAACACCACACACTCATCCTCAGGGCTTCCTATAATAGCTAGAACGCCCGTTCCCACAATTCGCTGGTGCTCTATACCCAGCGAATCTAGCACACCACAAATGTAGTCTTGAGTGCGGTACTCCTCAAACGAAAGTTCTGCATTACGATGCAGCCACTCTCTGTGTTTTGTAACTTCTTTTAAATCCATATTTTTATAAAGAGTTTTTATAATTCCCCCTTTAATCCTTTAGCAAAAGAGCGAGAGCACAGTAAAAGTTCCATAGAGAATACTTGCCATAGAATTGAGTGTAGCAAACGCCATATTAATCTTATCGAGTTTAGAGGGTCTCACAACCACGTGTTCGTAAAATAGTATCGCAACGAATAGCCCTACCCCTATCCAATAGAGAGGCATATTCGCCTTTATAAAAAAGCCTATCACCACTGCCACAGCCGATGCTATAAAGTGCAAAGAGCTGCTAATAGCAAGTGCGCCCCTCACGCCAAACTTCGAGGGTATTGAGTGCAGCCCCTCCTTTATATCAAACTCTCTGTCCTGCACCGAAAAGATTATATCAAAGCCTGCCACCCAGCCAATCACTAGCACCGAAAAAAGCGCAGGAAGCAGAGAAAAAGACCCTCCAACAGCCGCATAGGCACCGATTGGAGCAAACGACAGAGCTAGCCCCAGAACTACGTGCGCCCAACGTGTAAAGCGTTTTGTATAACTATACCCAAGAGCCACAGCAAGAGCCACAGGCGAGAGTAAAAAGCACAGTGTATTTATGGTAAGTGTCGTAAGGATAAAGAGCACACAACAGAGTGCCACAAGGTATGCCACAGTTGTAGTAGAAATCTGCCCCGAGGGAATCTCACGACTTGCGGTTCGAGGATTTTTAGCATCCCACTCCCTATCGACAATCCTATTGAAACCCATAGCCGCCGAACGGGCAAAGACCATACAAAGAATCACCTGTACAAGTGTAATATAATCGAAGCCAAAGTCACGCACGCCCAGGGCATAACCCACAAGTGCAAAGGGCATTGCAAAGAGTGTGTGAGAGAATTTTATAAGGCTCAGGAATCGTTTTATCATAAAGCAAGTTTTGTCTTAAATAGTCGCCTAAAAGCTTTTGGACTAAAAAATATCAGTTAAATGTGTGCAAATACTCCACAAAAGTACTACTTTTGTATCAAAATTGCACTATAAAATTTATCTGTTAGAAATTTAAGCATATTTTTTTGAGCAAAGGTTTTCATAGAATACTCTTAGCTGCCCTAGTTTGTGCAGCATTATCGGCATTGACTCTTAGTGCCGAGAGAGGATCTACGCACAAGAGCATAAGTCAAACAAGTACAATTCTACTAGATAATCCACCCTCAGACATCTCCGCCTCAGAGGAGGGCGACAATCTAGAACTATCCTCTGAAAAGGAGAAAGAAAAGAGCGAAAGAAAGATTTTGCGAGAAGCCAAGAAACGAGAGCGCAAAGCCCGACGAGCGCAACGCCGCAGCCTTGAGGGAGAGATTCAGCTTTCAGGTTCATTTGCTCTATACCCTATGGTTGTGAAGTGGGCTTCGGAGTTTAGGGAGATTTACCCACGTGTAAAGGTCGATATTTCGTCAGGAGGGGCAGGCAAGGGAATCACCGATGCACTGAGTAGCATTGTGGATATGGGGATGATATCTCGTGAATTAAACGAGGCAGAGGAGGAGAAGGGCGCACTAGCTATTGCTGTGGCCCGTGATGCTGTGGTAGCAACTGTCAATTCTCGCAACCCTCATATTATCGAGATAAAGACTCGTGGACTTAAGCCCTCAGTGGCACGCAAACTTTGGAGCATAGGCTCGATTAGCAGCTGGGGCGAGATACTGGGTTCTTCGAGCACAGATGCAGTTCACCTCTATACACGTTCGGATGCTTGCGGTGCTTCGGAGAAGTGGGCTAGCTGGCTAGGCGTAACAGCCGAGGAATTACTTGGCACGGCTGTGTATAGCGACCCTGGAATGGCATCGGTAACACAGCGTGACAAACTCTCACTCGCATATAGCAGCATAGCCTATGCCTATAATATTCGCAACGGCAAGCCCCACAAAGGCATTCTGATAGTTCCTATCGACACAGATGAAGACGGCATCGTAGATCTCGACGAGGAGTTCTATGGCACTCTTTCTGAGCTTAACGGTGCTATAACATCGGGCAAGTATCCCTCACGGGAGCTTTATATCGTGTGTAAGGGCATACCTAGTTCCCCTTGCGTAAAGGCGTTTATAGAGTATATACTCACAGAGGGGCAGGACTACGCCTCAGCCAACGGCTATGTACCTCTAAGCGACGAGGAAGCCGAGGCAGAACTCAGGAAGTGTGGGCTAGAGAATTTCTAGAAACTGGCAATAAAGACAGAGAGGAGAAAGTTTATAAAGAAAACGCCCTCCCTTTGCAGAAAGAGAAAGTAGATAAGATACATTAAAAGAAGAAGAAGAAGAAGAGAAGGGAAACCGAAAGGACATTCTCCCTGTAAAACAATAAATTTTCAAGAGATTATGAATGGATATTTAGATATGGAGCTACTACGCTTCACCACGGCAGGATCGGTAGACGACGGCAAGAGCACTCTTATAGGCAGGCTATTGTACGATAGCAAGTCAATTTTCGAAGATCAGATGGAGGCAGTAGAGCAAGCCAGCAAGCGAGGTGGCAATAGTGAGGTAAACCTTGCACTTCTTACCGATGGGCTACGTGCCGAGAGGGAGCAGGGCATCACCATTGATGTGGCTTATCGTTATTTTGCGACACCTCAGCGCAAGTTTATCATTGCCGACACTCCAGGGCATATCCAGTACACTCGCAATATGGTTACGGGTGCTTCGACTGCTGATTTGGCGATTATCCTTATAGATGCACGCAATGGCATAATGGAGCAGACCATACGCCACAGCTATATTGCTTCGCTTCTACAAATTCCACACGTAGCTATATGTGTTAACAAGATGGATTTAGTAGATTTTAGCCAGGAGGTATTCGAGAATATCGTTAACGAGTATTCAGACATAGCCGACAAGGTAGGGCTAAAGAATGTGGAGTTTGCGGCTATCTCTGCGAAGTTGGGCGATAATGTTGTTATACGCTCTGAGAATATGGGGTGGTATAGTGGCAAGACCCTTTTGGAGATACTCGAAGGGACTCCTATTTCTCATAAGCTTGTGAGCGAAGATGTACGTTTCCCTGTTCAGTGGGTAGTGCGCCCTATTGACGATAATTTCCACGATTTTAGGGGCTATGCAGGTCGTTTGGCTAGTGGAGTATTACGTGCAGGAGATAAGGTCTCTGTACTACCTTCAGGCATCACCTCCACTATTGCAAAGATATATGAGGCAGAGACAGAAATTAAGGAGGCTTATGCGCCTTTATCTGTTACCGTTACGCTTAGCGATGATGTAGATGTCAGTCGAGGGGATGTTATTGTACGAGTGGGCGATAGCGAGGCTCAGGTATCTCAAGATGTAGAGGCTATGGTGTGCTGGCTGGGTAACCGTCCTATGCGCTGCGGCGGCAAGTTTGCATTACGTCAGTCTACTTTCGAGACTAAAGCCATAATCAAGGAGATAGTTTATAAGGTCAACATCAATACCCTAGAGGAGGTAGAGGGCGAACAGAGCCTTTCTATGAACGACATCGCAAGGGTTGTATTGCGCACTGCCAAACCACTGGTTTATGACAGCTATGCCACTAACCGTGTGATGGGCTCTCTTGTGCTTATAGACGAGGCTAGCAACGAGACGGTCGGAGCGGCTATGGTGTTGTAGTTTATATATTATTTTCTAAAATTCACAAGAAGCTATGAATGTAGAGCAAATAAATAAAGCTATCGAAGGGTTTAGTGCCGCTGAGGTAGTGCAGTATTTTGTAGAGAATTTCAGTGGGAAGGTCGCCCTATCTTCGAGCCTTTCAATCGAAGACCAGGTACTTACCGATATGGTGTGCAGGGCTGATAGCACTGGGCAGAAGTGTAGGATTTTCACTCTTGACACGGGGAGACTTTTCCCTGAGACCTATTCTTTGATATCGAAGACGAATAGTCACTTCAATAGAACACTAGAGGTTATGTTCCCTAAGAGCGATGCCGTAGAGCAGATGGTCAGAGAGAACGGCATAAACCTTTTCTATAAGGACATAGAGAGCCGCAGGATGTGTTGTGAGGTTCGCAAGATGGAACCCCTACGCAGGGCATTTGCAGGCTTAGAGGTATGGATATGTGGGCTTCGTCACGCTCAGAGCATTACACGCAAGGATATGGCAGTAGTGGAGTGGGACGCAAATAATTCTCTTATAAAGGTGAATCCGCTAATAGACTGGAGCGAGGAGGAGACGTGGGATTATATACGAGCAAACTCTATACCCTATAACGTCCTTCACGAGAGGGGCTTTTTAAGTATTGGCTGTCAGCCTTGCACAAGAGCAGTGAGTGAGGGTGAGGACATACGAGCAGGTCGCTGGTGGTGGGAAGACCCAAGCCAAAAGGAGTGCGGTCTACATCGCCGCTAGAGTTCTAACACATCGCCGCTAGAGTTCTAACACATCGCCGCTAGAGTTCTAACACATCACCGCTAGCCCTCTGATGTAGAATAAGAATAAACGAGAGCCACAACAGAACAAAACTAGTTCTACTGTGGCTCTCGTTTATATTTACCCTACTCTACTGCGGTTCTAGTGCGGTTCTACTGCGCCCCCTACAAAGTATGGCTATACACCCCCCTAACCTCTATAACCGTAGCAGCCGAGTCCATCTCCAAAGACGAGATATCAAATGAAGTCACACCACTCTTCTTATCCGAAGAACACTTAACCCTCTTACCACTGCCCACAACACTAGCCTTAGCCCTAGCAAAAATACACGGCAACTCTATAACGCCACTATCGGGCTTCTCATAAACAAAAAGATACAACCTATCATCGCCCTTACGTGTAACACGCCCCCACGTTAACTCCACATCAAAAGGATTAGCTCTAGTACCATAAATAGCCTCACCGTTAATCGACATCCACTCACCCATCTCCTTGAATATAACAACACTCTGCTCAGGTATAGACCCATCCCCCATAGGGCCGATATTCAAAAGATAATTACCGCCCCGACTCACAGCATCTATAAGCTCCCTAATAAGAGACTCACTACTCTTCCAATTCTGATTTGTCGCACTATAACCCCACGTGCCATTGAGCGTCTGACACGCCTCCCAATCGCCTGCTATGCCCGTTGGCGGAACGTGCTGCTCAGCTGTCGAGTAATCACCCTTGCGTGTTGGAGTAACCTTAATACTCCCCTCGCTTATATGATTGTCCGAATGGAACAGTCTATTATTCTGTATAGCATTAGGGTGCGTCTCGTTAAGTCTCTTCATAAGAGCCGTCGCCCCCCACGCCTTATCTCCCTGGAAATTCGGCTGGCTAAAATCCCACCAGACCAAATCTACCTTATAATTCTCTGTGAGGTCACAGAAGATACTATAAAGATATTCCTTATACTTCTCGTGATTTCCGAAGGTTCTGCGCCCCTCTTTCTCTGCTATATAATTACCCTCAGGATATGAGATACCCGAACCCGTAGGGTCATAATCGGGATGCCCCCAATCCAATAGAGAGAAGTAATAACCTGCCTTTATATCATACTTCTCGCAAGCCTCTGAATACTCCTTCACCACATCCACGCCAGTATGCTTCACCACATTGAAATCATAGTCCTTCGTATCCCACATATTAAAACCCTCGTGATGTCGGCTAGTAAGCACCACATACTTACAACCAGACTCTTTGGCAAGTTTCACCCACTCTTCAGCACAGCCTGAGCGAGGCTTAAATATAGGCAACGTCTCCTCTGCGTAGGTCTCGCTATCAAGCCCAGACCTCTGCTGTATCCACTCCACACATCCCTCATACTCCTTACCCTGAACCTCACCTGCCAAAGCCGAAAAGAGTCCATAATGTATAAACATAGCGAATTTAGCATCTCGCCACCACGCCATACGCTTATCCCTATCCTCCTGGCTCTCATAAGCTGCACCTTCCTCCTGCAACTCAGTATCGTCTAGCTCAGCCGACAAATTGAACTGCTCCGTAAAGCTACTATAAACCTCCGCTCCCTCACCAGAGCTAAGAATACCCCCCATCGCCAAACGTTTACCAGCATCCCTCATCGCCTGCTGTCCTTTCAGTGCCCTCTGATACTCACGAGCTATATCATTAGGACAAGTCGCAGGAGTGATTAAAAGCGCAGCTTCAACCTCAGCATCCTCACGATACTTGTTCTGTGTTTTCAAGAGTGCATCCACAAGCAAAGGAAGGTCATCCGCACTCCTCACCCCATCGAGCAGCTCCGTAGCATCTCGATAGATAGTGCATAATTTTTCTAGCCCCTCTTTTGGCGCAGTTTGTGCTAGTAGTGTAGGAGTGAGCAATAGAAGTATTGCTACTAAAAATAATTTTTGGCGCATAATTTACGAGTAATATTTTTTAAAAAATTTATGGGGAGTTCTAATAACTGGCTTTTTTTGATTTTTGATTATAAGGCTTTAGATTTGGATTTTTAAAAATGTAAGCGTAGGGGTTCCTACGGTGCATTTTCAAAAATTCGAAGATGAAGTCTTAGAATCAAAAAGCATTAAAGTCCAGTTTTTAGAAGTTCCCTTATATGTTTCAAACTAACACAAAAAAGCTAAAACCTTTTTATAAGATAGCAAAGCACACTTTAAGAGTCTTAGCAAGCGATATCTCCTAGAGGTTCATATTCTAGGGAATTATATTCTAACACGATGCACCATAGCACATCGTACTATAGTGCATTGAATATGATGCATTGAATATGGTGCGTGTAATGAACTATGCAAAAAGTATCTAGTCCTCTAGAGGATAGTTCTCTTCGCCGTCCCAGTCTTGGTCTACGGTAACTATAATAGTTCCCTCTTTTGTAAGAAGGTTACCAGAGATGTTTGTCTGATAATTACGTTTGTAAGGAATGCTAGAGAAGGTGTACTCTGTAACGACCTCATTGTTTTTAGTGTAGTTCGCAGTGAAGTTTGCCACACCACCGTCAATTGGTGCAAATAGGTAGTCGACCGACAATTCGCCCTCTGTATCAACGGTCTCTGCTGCAAAAGTTGCAAAAGAGATAGCATCGCCCACAACCTCCGACTCTAGGACATTATAAGCCGAGTAAACGCAAATATTATAAACCAGCTGCACGTGGCTAGGCACAAGGGCATCACTCTTTATATCCTCGATATCTGTCGTAGCGATATTGATTCGAGCAAATGGACGAGTAAGCACCATAGAGATTGAAGTGGTCTCTGTTATACGTTCTGTTAGGGTACCTGCGAATGCGTCACGATCAGTTGTATTGAAATCGTAGTTTTCAGTATTAAGAGAGACATTTGTAAGGTCATCAGTGTTATAGAAGTCCGCCTCATCAGTATCGTGGTCAGCCCACGCCACAAGGGTAAATTCTTGACCGCTCACAAGGCGAGTAACAAAAACTCCAGTTGTATTAGAGCCTAGGTCGTCATACAGAGCTCCGTTCTTGTAGACTTCAAGATAATAGGTCAGATCGTCGCTAGAAGCATCTGGAAGTGCCGCTTTAGACTCTGAGTTTACAAGAGCTTTAGCACTAATAGAAACCTCAACGGTCTCACCCGAAACAGTTTGACCATCTGTCAGTGCAGTTTCTTGACAAGCTGTCGCTGCCACAAGCATAAATGCCACCAGGGAATAAAGTAACTTTTTCATTTTTTAGGTATTAGGTTTTAGGTGTTAGGTGTTAGGTTAGTATATACTTAAACTATAACACACCCACAAATATAAGGCTTTAAATTGATTATGACAAATTTTAGAGGCTTTAAATTGTAGGGGACTTCTAATAATTCCCTTTATTAAATTTTAATTTAGTTTGCTGCTAATTTTAATTTTTCAAAAGTAGCTTATAGTGGGGCTATATGATGCTTTTGGAAAATTAAAAGTAGTAGTGAAATATGTTAATAATTTTTAAAGGGAATTTTTAGAAGTCCCCTGTATATAATTTTTAGAAGCCCCTTTAATTTTCGCTGAGTCGCTGCAACTGCTCCCTATACGAGCTAAGCATCCTAGATTTACTGATAAAGCCGAGATAAAGCCCTTCGGCAGAGACCACAGGGAGATTCCACGCTCCACAGCCGTCAAATTTTTCTAGAATAACACGTGCATCATCGCCCTCCACGATACGCTCTGGCGGCTCACTCATAAAGTCAGTTACACGCATAACATCCCATTTTTCAGGATAGAACATTACCGAACGGATATCGTCAAGCATTATGACTCCTCGGAGTTTTCCACTAAGATCTATCACTGGGAAGATATTACGACGTGAGGAAGAAACCGCCCCTATCATCTCCCGAAGCAGCCCCCTATGGCTCACCGTCACAAAGTCCGTTTCGATTAGCTCGCTGATATCCAAAAATTGTAGAGTATTCTCATCCTTATTATGCGTCAACAGTTCGCCACGCTTCGCCAACTGCTTTGTATAGATAGAATAAGGCTCAAAATAATAGCTAAGAGCAAAAGACACTGCCGAAGCTAACATCAACGGTAGAAAGAGCTGAAAACCTCCCGTAAGCTCCGCCACAAGGAACATAGAGGTCATTGGAGCTTTCATTACACCACTCATAATTGCCGCCATCCCCACAAGGGTAAAGTTACCGATAGGCAGCTCCGTACCAAAGAAATAGTTACAGCTAACAGCAAAGAGGTAACCCATCATCGCACCGAAGAAAAGCGACGGAGCAAAGACCCCCCCGACACCTCCCGAGGCATTGGTTACAGTAGTGGCGATAACCTTAAAGAACAATATCCCCACGACATAGAGTAGCAGTGTAGAGATATGGTCAGAGATTCCATAAAAGAGCGAATGGTTAAATATCTCAGAGCTTTCACCGCTTAGCAGCGACGAAATAGTAGTATAACCCTCGCCATAGAGCGGAGGAAAAACAAATATCAACGCTCCTAGGACAGCTCCCCCTATGAGAACTCTCTTCCAGGCTTTGCGATAGCGTTTAAAGAATCTCTCCAGCCACAGAGTTGCACGAGTAAAGAAGTAGCTCAAAACTCCCCCCAGAACGCCGAGTGCTCCATAATACAAAACATTGTCGAGTTTAAAGACTGGCGTATAGTTCCCAAAGAACGGCTCTACACCAACCATCAGATAGGTAACCGTAGCAGCCGTAACCGAAGCAATCAAAAGAGGTACTACACTAGTAAAGGTAAGCTCCAGCATAAGAACCTCAAGGACAAAAGCAAAGCCCGCAATAGGAGCTTTATAGACCGCAGCAATAGCCGCCGCAGCCCCACATCCCACAAGCAGCGTTATAAGATTATACCTCAGCCTCAGTGCCTGCCCTAGGTTACTGCCAATAGCCGCCCCCGTAAGTACAATAGGAGCTTCAGCCCCAACCGAACCCCCAAAGCCAATAGTCGTAGCACTAGAGATGACCGAAGAATAGGTATTGTGGAATTTAATACGTGACTTCTTACGAGAGATAGCATAGAAGATGCGAGCTATACCGTGCGAGATATTATCCCGAACAAGATACCTCACAATAAGTACCGTAAGGGTTATACCGATTGTAGGAAAGACGAGATAGAGCCAGTTCACATTCGAAATAGAGGTAAAGGACTCTGCAACGCCCTGCACTGCGTGGATAGCCTGCTTCAATAGATGCCCTGCAATAGCCGCCAAGACCCCCACCACAACAGCAAGGATAAACATCAACCGCTGCTGAGGCATCCTTCTAAGCCACTGCATCAGCGGCAAAGTAAGTCTTAACGACCCTTTACGCAAAAATTCTTTCACTCTTAATTTCTTTGGGCTTTAAATTTCACTTTCTTTTTATGTTCCTATACTTTTATAGTATTTCAGTACCTGCCTCCTGCAAAAGAGCGAGTCCTATCTCTTCCAATAGATACTTCTGCACCTTTCCGCTAGCCGTCACAGGATAGCTCTCGACAAAGAAGACATACTTCGGAATTTTGTAGCGAGCAATCTTACCAGTACAGAACATCTTAATATCGTGCTCACTCAAGTCCTCTCCCTCGTTTAAAATAATATAGGCTGCCACCTGCTCACCATACTTTGGCGAAGGGATAGCCGCCACCTGCACATCTCGAACAGCAGGGTTTGTAAGCAAAAAATTCTCTATCTCACGTGGATAGATATTCTCCCCTCCACGAATAATCATCTCCTTTATACGCCCCGTAATACGGAAGTAGCCCTCTGAGTCCATAACCCCCAAATCGCCACTATGCAAAAATCCCTCGTCATCGATACACGCTGCCGTCGCCTCTGGGTTATTGTAGTAGCCCTTCATTATATTATATCCCCTGCAACACATCTCGCCAATCTCTCCTGTGGCGCATATCTCCCCTGTTTCAGGGTTCTTCACCACAACTTCTATATCTGGCAATGCACGCCCAACAGTTTCGCAGCGAATCTCAATAGAGTCTGTCACACGAGTGGCAGTCATACCAGGCGACGTTTCAGTAAGCCCGTAGACACTTATAATATCACGGCAGTGCATCTTTTCGACCACACGCTTCATATACTCAATCGGACACGGCGCACCTGCCATAATACCAGTCCTCAAACTGCTCAAATCAAAGATATCAAACATCGGATGGTTAAGCTCCGCCACGAACATCGTAGGGACTCCATAGATAGAGGTACACTTCTCCTTCTCGACAGCCGAGAGGACTGCTAGAGGTTCGAAATCTTCGAGTACAACCATCGAAGTGCCGTGAGTTATAATAGCGCAAACACCCAGCACACAACCAAAACAGTGGAAGAACGGCACACATACAAGTAGCCTATCCCTATTAGTGTACTCCATACAGTCGCCAATACTCTTACCGTTGTTCACTATATTATAGTGCGAGAGCATAACGCCCTTAGGGAAACCAGTCGTTCCCGAAGTATATTGCATATTTACCACATCGTGACACGACACTTTAGCTTTTGCTTCACAGAGACACTCATCACTGATTTGCGCCCCTAGGACATTTAGTTCGGCAGTATTATACATACCTCTGTGCTTCTCCGAGCCTAGATAGATTACGTTACGCAGATGGGGTAATTTCTCACTTTTGAGGAATCCACGCTGCTGGGTTTTAATCTCAGGGACAATCTCTCCGATAATCTGCACATAGTCGCTATCCCTGTACCCATTCATAATACACATCGTGTGAATATCTGCATTACGCATCACATACTCCACCTCAGTGAGTTTATAGTTCGTATTTACGGTAACGAGCACAGCCCCGATTTTAGAGGTAGCAAACATAAGGGTGAGCCAGTCGGGAATATTCTTTGCCCACACTCCGACTTTATCGCCGTGCCCCACACCAATATGCAGCAGCCCTTTGGCAAAGCGGTCGACTCTGGCATTAAAATCTTCGTATGTAAGGCGCAGTTGCCTATCTGGATAAATCAGAAATTCATCGTAAGGCTGAACCTTTACCCAGTGTTCAAGCCATTGGTGTAGTGTAGTTTCTATCATATCTTTTAGCGGAGTTCTAAAATTTCATTTCAATATCTTATCTCTCTAAAGAAGGTAGGGAGAAAAGCACACTCCCCTTAGAGAGGTCAAAGTTACAAAAAAATTAATCCAAATTCTAAAAAATATTTTTAAGGACTTCCAAAAACTGATTTATTAAGATTTTAGACAAGATTTTAGACAAGATTTTAGACAAAATTTGAGATAAGGTTCTCCCCCCCCTTTATTTGTCCCCCCCTTTATCCTCCACACCTCACCCCCCTTGTCCTCCACACCTCACCCCCTTGTCCTCCATACCTCACCCCCTTGTCCTCCATACCCTTACAGAAACAGCAAACATCCCCTCACACCAAAAGTTTCGACTCCACTCGAAACTTCAGCACTTTTCACCAAAAGTTTCGACCATACTCGAAACTTTTACATATTTCAACAAAACTTTCGAGTTTATTCGAAACTTTTACTATATTTGCATAAAGTTTCGACTGTACTCGAAACTTCGCACCCTAAAAACAGTACACAAAAAATGGACAACAAATTTGAAATACTAAACAAATACAACTTCTGGAACACAGAAAAACCAGAATTAGGCTTTAAACGTAAAATCTATGCCGAGAAGATAAAAGCCTACTGCCACATCAATAGACTAATAAAAGTCCTCACAGGTCAAAGACGTGTGGGTAAAAGTTATATACTCCGACAAATCACCTGGGATTTTATAGAAGGAGGAATAGACCCCAAAAACATACTTTATATCAGCTGTGAGCTAATAGCCTTTAATTTCATAAAGAGCTACACAGACCTACAAGAAGCCATAGAGATATATAAGGATAAGATAAAGCCACAAGGAAAGGTATATCTTTTCTTAGACGAGGTTCAAAATATAGAGGGCTGGGAAAAGGCAGTAAACTCTTTCTCGCAAGACTACGTAGACTCTTACGAGGTCTTTATAAGCGGCTCAAATTCTAAGATGCTATCAAGCGAACTCTCTACACTTCTATCGGGGAGATATGTTCGTTTCGAGATATTTCCATTTAGCTTCGAGGAATACTGCGAGGCTCACGACAAAGAGCTTTCAAAGGCAAATTATATAGAATACAGCCAAACGAGTGGACTACCAGAACTATTCACCCTAGAGCATCAAGAAACAAAGCGAAATTACATATCTTCCATAAAAGACACAGTACTGCTACGAGACATAATACAGCGACACAACATAAAGGACACGAAACTTCTAGAAGACATCTTCATATATATAGTGAACAATGCTTCAAGCCTACTGTCTATACGCAACATAGCGAACTACTTCACCTCAAACGGGCGAAAGACAAGCTACGACACCGTTGCCGCCTATATAGGGTACATCGAGGACACATACCTAATCCACAAATGCGAAAGGTATAATATAAAGGGCAAGGAGACAATATCGGGCGTATGCAAATACTATATAAACGACCTTGGCTTCCACAACTATCTCTATCAAGGCTTCGGCTATGGAATAGGCTACCAGCTCGAAAATCTAGTATATCTAGAGCTAGCAAGAAATGGCTACGACATATACGTCGGGAGTATAAAGGGTAAAGAGGTAGATTTCGTTGCCACCAAAGGAGATAGAACGATATATTTGCAGGTGGCATATATCCTCACAGATAACGAAACTCTAGAAAGAGAATACTCCTCACTACAAGCGATAGGAGATAATCACGAAAAATATGTAGTATCTCTTGACGACTACAAATACCCCTCGCTAGATGGCATAAAGCACATCCAGGGATGGCAGCTACACGAAATACTATAAGGGGGAGTTCTAAAAACTCTCAATAAAGCAAAACAGAGCTTCGCAGACCGCACTGCAAAGCTCTGTTTTATTTTTACGCAATAAACTTACAGGAGGGAACTCTTAGAGTTTTTTGCGGAGGTTTTCTAGCATATCGTCGACCATTGCGTCGAGAGTCCATTTTGGATTCCAGCCCCACTGCTCACGTGCGCAGGTGTCGTCTAGTCTGTCTGGCCAGCCCTCTGAGATGGCATCTTTGACTGGGTCTACCGCATACTCATATTCGAATGTAGGGATACGCTCTTTGATTTTTGCAAATAGAATTTCTGGCGTAAAGCTCATAGCCGTTACGTTATAGCCGTTGCGGTGGATGAGTTTATCTGAGTCTGCTTCCATAAGGTCGTGCAGTGCATCGAGTGCATCAGGCATATACATCATATCCATATAGCGATCGGCAGGGATAGGGCATATAAATTTCTCACCTTTTACTGCACTGTAAAATACCTCTACTGCATAATCTGTTGTACCACCACCTGGCAGCGAGCTGTGAGAGATAAGCCCAGGAAAACGTACCGAACGAGCATCCACTCCGAAGCGAGTGAAGTAGTAGTTACTCATTAGCTCGCCTGTTACCTTACACACACCATACATCGTTGTTGGGTGCATAATTGTGTCTTGAGGCGTGTCAACCTTTGGAGCATCAGGACCAAACGCCCCGATAGAGCTTGGAGTAAAGACCTTGCAGCCATACTGGCGAGCGACCTCCAAAGAGTTTTGCAGCGCACCCATATTTATATGCCACGCAAGTGCAGGGTCATTCTCGCCACGAGCCGAAAGAAGAGCCACTAGATTATAAATAGTGTCAATATTTTTTTTGTTAACAATAAGCGCCAATGCCGAAGCATCCATTGCATCGAGAACAATCGAATTTTCGTCCTTAGGGTTAACCTGCAAGTCGGCGGCGATAACATTTTCCTCGCCATATTTTGCACGCAAAAAGTGTTTAAGTTCGGTGCCAATTTGCCCTCCAGCACCCACTATAAGTATTTTTTTCATATTTAAAGATTTTTTAATAATTGCCCTCGAAAAAAAATTGTGAAAAAATCCTACAATTCTTCACAAAAATAAGAAAAAGTTTTCTAACTTTGATATACAAAAGTGAAGTAATTAATAATTTTCTTTACACAAAGTACAAAAAAGACACAAAAAATAAATTTTACAAACTTAACCACTTTTAAAAATGAAAGTAAAAGAACTAATGCAGCAACTTGCTGCAAAGCACCCAGGTGAGAACGAATTTTTGCAAGCAGTTGAAGAGGTTCTTCTATCAGTAGAGGAGACTTACAACCAGCACCCAGAATTTGAAGCACTAAAAATTGCAGAGCGTATGGTTGAGCCAGACCGCATCTTTACATTTAGAGTTAGCTGGGTAGACGACAATGGCGAGGTACAAACGAACCTTGGCTATCGTGTTCAATTCAACAACGCTATTGGACCTTACAAGGGCGGTCTTCGTTTCCACCCATCAGTAAACCTTTCAATCCTTAAGTTCTTGGGCTTTGAGCAAACTTTCAAAAATGCGCTTACGACTCTACCTATGGGTGGCGGCAAGGGCGGTAGTGACTTTGCTCCTAAGGGTAAGAGCGACGCTGAGGTTATGCGTTTCTGTCAAGCCTTTATGTTGGAGCTATGGAGAAACATAGGTCCTCAAACTGACGTTCCAGCGGGTGACATCGGTGTAGGCGGTCGTGAGATTGGTTTCCTTTATGGTATGTACCGCAAACTTGCACGTGAGAACACAGGCGTTCTTACAGGCAAGGGTATGACTTATGGCGGTTCACTTATTCGTCCAGAGGCTACAGGTTTTGGTGCAGTTTATTTCCTACAACAAATGCTTGAGGAATTGGGTACAGACATTAAGGGTAAGACTATTTCGGTTTCAGGCTTTGGTAACGTAGCTTGGGGCGCAGCTAAGAAGGCTACTGAGCTAGGCGGTAAGGTTGTCACTATTTCGGGCCCTGACGGTTATATCTATGACGAGGCAGGTCTTAACGACGAGAAGATTGAGTATCTATTGGAGCTACGTGCAACAAACAACGATATCGTAAGCCCTTACGCTGAGCGTTTCGAGGGAGCTAAATTCTTTGCAGGACAGAAGCCTTGGGATGTTAAGGTTGACATCGCAATGCCTTGTGCTACTCAGAATGAGCTTGGCGGCGAAGATGCAGCAAAACTTATCGCAAACGGTGTTAAAATCGTTGCAGAGGTTTCAAATATGGGATGTACACCACAAGCTATCGAAGCTCTTATCGAGTCTAAGGTTCTATATGGCCCAGGCAAGGCAGTTAACGCAGGCGGTGTAGCTACATCTGGCCTAGAGATGACACAAAACTCTATGAAGATTAACTGGACAGCAGAGGAAGTAGATGCAAAACTTCACCAAATTATGACATCTATCCACACAGCTTGTACAGAGTACGGCAGAGAGGGCGACTACATAAACTATATGAAGGGCGCAAACATCGCAGGCTTTATGAAGGTAGCGACATCAATGGTAGAGCAAGGCATCGTATAGCACCCCCGCAGCTCTCACGAGCTACAAACAACGAAAAAGAGGAGAGCCCCACTTTTGGGAACTCTCCTCTTGACTTTGTTTATAGAAATTATGTAATACACAGCGGCAATTTCAGTGTCGCAAAAGACATAACTATAATTGTAATTTTACAATTATAGAAATCAGATAAGACTACTATTACATCCAAAGAGAAACACAGAAGAATTATAATAGATTTTATAGAATCAGTGAGTTTCGCACAGTTATCTATGGAAAATGTGATTTTTTTCACATTTTCCCCATTAAACTGTGCGAAATGGAGATTTTGAGGAATCTAGAAAATAGTTAGAAAAACCAGAGTAACTTATACTTTTGAATTGTAAAATAGCTTTGTACCGAAGCCCAATCGGTTATCAGTGTACTTTATCGAAGCTATCTCAACATACCAGAGGTCATCAAGGCGACGTGCGGCAAAGGGAAACCTTCGCAAAAAAATCTTGCGGCACTCAGCATACTCTGCACTGAGCTGAGAACAGTCCTTTAACACCCCCACTATTTGTGCGCCTCGCAGCCGTGCAACTGAGCCACTACGCCCCACAATACCAACCGAAACACAAGGGTTCGCAAGTGCCCCACAAATATGAGCAGAAGAAGACGAAGATGTAAAAATAAGCCGCCCACGCTCCTCGTCAAAAGCATAGAAAAGAGGAGCAGACCAACTGCCCCCATCCAAAACAACCCCCAATGTCATAACCTTGTGAGCCTTCAAAAAACGTTTTATTCGCCTATCCATACTTTTAATCCCTAAAAATAGCTATTATTTGGACAAAAATAACTATTTTTGCCCTTTAAAACAACATAATTTCAAGAAAAAGAAAATGACAAAAATAAACGGCCTAACTCCCGATCAGGTGACCAAAAGTCGCAGTACCCACGGGCCAAATACTATAACTCCCCCAAAAAGGGAACCGCTCTGGAAACTCCTACTAGAGAAATTTAACGACCCTGTTATTAAGATTCTTATAGTAGCAGCCTTCCTATCACTCGGCATATCAATACTTCACGGCGAATATTACGAGACTATCGGCATCTTCGCAGCGATTATCCTCTCGACCTCGATTGCCTTCTTCTTCGAAAGAGATGCAGCCAAGAAGTTCGAACTCCTAAACAAGATTAACGAAGAGACTCTCTACAAAGTTTACAGAGGCGGCACGCTAAACCAAATCGCAAAACAAGACCTTGTAGTAGGAGATATAATCGTACTAGACACTGGCGAGGAGATTCCTGCCGATGCCATCCTAATAGAGTCCACAGAACTATCGGTCAACGAATCGACCCTAACAGGCGAAATTCAAATCGACAAAACAACACTCGAAGAGGACTTCGACAGCGAGGCGACCTACCCTAGTAACCACATCCTAAGGAGCACAACCATCCTAGAGGGCAGCTGTATGGCTGAAATCACAAGAGTGGGCGACAGCACCGAATTCGGCAAAGTAGCGCAACTCTCCTCAAAGAAAGTAAACGAGAGTACACCGCTAACAAAACAACTCGAAAAGCTATCGAGCCTTATAGGTGTTGTGGGCTTTGCAATAGCCTTTCTTACCTTTAGTGCGCTAACGATTCAAAGTGTCTTTTGGGGCAACCTCTCTAGCGCAACGCTTGGGCAAAAGGGGCTTCTAGGAGCAGCATTACTAGGCGCACTGGTTATGCTTGGCAAACTTTGGATACCAATCGTTTTCGATGGACTAAAGCTCGCTGGCAAAAAGAAAGAGCTACCGCCACACGTCAAGAAGATGGGCTTCTGGTATTGGATTATTATGGGACTTATGGCATTTGGAGCAATAGCACTTCTAGGGCTACCTTTTGGCGTTAAGGCAACCGATATCAACTATTGGATAACGCTCGATATGGCGCAAGAGATTCTAAACTACTTTATGATGTGTGTAACACTTATCGTTGTAGCAGTGCCAGAGGGGCTGCCTATGAGTGTGACCCTATCGCTAGCCCTCTCGATGCGCAAAATGCTCAAAGCAAATAACCTCGTGCGCAAAATGCACGCTTCGGAAACAATAGGCGCAACAACTGTAATATGCACAGACAAGACTGGTACACTCACCAAAAACGAAATGCGTGTAGCCGACTTCCAAACATATATAGATGACGAGGAGCTACTTCAAAGAGCCATTGCACTAAACTCAACAGCAAACCTAGACGTAGAAGGCAAACCAGTAGGGAATCCAACCGAGGGAGCACTACTTCTTTGGCTTAAGGACAAGGGCGTTGATTACAGCTCACTGAGAGAAGGCAAAGAAGCCCAGATGCCTTTCAGCTCGAAAATCAAAATGATGGCGACAGTAGCGACAATAAAGGGCAAGAAATTACTTGTTGTCAAAGGAGCACCCGAATATGTCTTAGCAAATTGCACAGAGGGCAACCTAGAGAGTGCAAAGGCGAAACTACTCGAATATCAAAACAAGGCAATGCGCACCCTAGCCTTTGCCATAAAGGAATATAGTGGCGGAGAAATCGAGGAATCACTAGAGGGTCTTACGCTGCAAGGTATAGCGGCAATAGCCGACCCAGTGCGTGACGACGTGCCGCAAGCCGTAGCGAACTGTTTCAGCGCAGGAGTAGCCATAAAGATGGTTACAGGCGACACCACTGCCACAGCACGTGAGATTGCCCGACAAATAGGGCTATGGGACGATGCCACAGATAGCGAGCTATCGGCAATCACGGGGCCAGAGTGGGAAGCACTCAGCGACGAAGAGGCATACGAAAGAGCCCCTATGCTTAAGATTATGGCACGTGCAAGGCCTCAGGACAAACAACGCCTTGTACAGCTTCTACAAAAGCGTGGCGAGGTTGTAGCAGTCACGGGTGACGGCACAAACGATGCCCCAGCCCTTAACTTCGCAAATGTAGGTCTTTCGATGGGTTCGGGCACTTCGGTAGCCAAAGAGGCTAGCGACATTACCCTACTCGACGATAGCTTTGCTAGTATTGTGAACGCTATTATGTGGGGACGTTCGGTATATTTGAATATCCAGAGATTTGTCCTCTTTCAGCTAACGATTAACGTAGCGGCACTCCTAATAGTGCTTCTATCTGTTATGCTAGGCTTCGAGCTACCTCTTACTGTCACACAGATGTTGTGGGTTAACCTTATTATGGATACCTTCGCAGCAGGTGCGCTAGCATCTCTGCCAGCCGACAAGAGGGTTATGAAAAACAAACCTCGAAAGAGCAGCGAATTTATCATAACAAAGACGATGGGCAGCCAGATTATCTGGACAGGTATCGCCTTTGTAGTAGGTATGATAGGGCTACTATTCCTATTAGAACATCTCGACGGAGGGCAAATATCGCTTCAGAGCCAAACACTATTCTTCACAGTCTTTGTAATGCTACAATTCTGGAATATGTTTAACGCAAAAGCATATCGTTCGGGAAGGATAGCTATCGCAGCAATAGGCAAGGCGCAGGGCTTTATAACGGTAGGGCTACTAATAATCCTCGGACAGATACTTATCGTATCGTTTGGCGGTGAGGTATTCAGAGTTGAGCCGCTAACGCTCACCAACTGGCTAGTAGCCATTGGGGCGACCTCCGTAGTCCTTTGGACAGGAGAGATTGGACGACTTATCGGGCGCAAGAAATAAAATGCTAGAAAAAAGAAAAATACATAAATTATAAATAACGAAAACAAATGGAACTATCAGAACAGGAAATCATCCGCAGAGAATCACTAAATAAACTACGAGAACTAGGCATAGACCCATATCCAGCTGCCGAATTTAAGGTAAGCCACACAACTGCTCAAATCCTAGAGGAGGGAGCTAAACCAGAGGAAAAGCTATCTATTGCAGGTCGTATTATGAGCCGCAGAATTATGGGTAACGCTTCATTCTTCGAGCTTCAAGACTCTACGGGCAGGATTCAGGTATATATCAAGCGTGACGACGTGTGCCCAGAGGGCGACCCAACGCTTTATAACACAGTCTTCAAAAAGCTACTAGATATTGGCGATATCGTCGGCATCGAGGGTTTCTCGTTTATCACAAAGACAGGACAGCTATCTGTTCACTGCGAAAAGTTTGTACTACTCAGCAAATCGCTTCGTCCACTTCCTATTGTTAAGGAGCAGGACGGCAAGGTCTATGACGCTTTCTCTGACCCAGAGCTTCGTTATAGAATGCGTTATGTCGACTTGATTGTTAACGCTGAGACACGTGACACGTTCCTTAAGCGCACGAAGATTATCAATACAATGCGTGAGTACTTCAATGACCACAGCTATTTGGAGGTAGAAACGCCAATTCTTCAAGCGATACCAGGCGGTGCAGCGGCACGTCCGTTTATCACGCACCACAACGCACTAGATATTCCTTTGTACCTACGTATTGCCAATGAGCTATACCTTAAACGTCTAATCGTAGGGGGGTTCGAAGGTGTTTATGAATTTGCAAAGGACTTCCGTAACGAGGGTATGGATAGAACTCATAATCCAGAGTTTACTGTTATGGAAATCTATGTAGCCTATAAGGACTACTTATGGATGATGGAGTTCACCGAAAAGATGATTGAGAAGGTTGCCATTGCTCTTCACGGCACTACTGAGGTAACTTTTGGCGATAAGACTTTCAATTTCAAAGCTCCATTTGCACGTCTTTCGATGACCGATGCAATTAAGCAGGAGACAGGCTTCGATATCACAGGCAAGAGCGAGGATGAGCTAAGAGCTAAGTGCGACGAGCTAGAGATTCACACTGACAAGACTATGGGTGTGGGTAAGCTTATCGACGCAATCTTTGGCGAGAAGTGCGAGCATCTTCTGGAGCAGCCGACCTTTATTATCGACTATCCAGTAGAGATGTCACCGCTTACGAAGCGTCACCGCACGCAGCCACACCTAACAGAGCGTTTCGAACTCTTTGTAGGGGGCAAGGAACTTGCTAATGCTTATAGCGAGCTAAACGACCCTATCGAGCAGAAGGAGCGTTTCGAAGAGCAGTTGGCACTAAGCGAAAAGGGCGATGACGAAGCAATGTTTATCGACGGTGACTTTATCCGTGCCCTTGAGTATGGTATGCCTACTTGTTCGGGTATGGGTATCGGTATTGACCGCCTCACTATGTTTATGACAGGCAACACATCTATCCAGGAGGTATTGTTCTTCCCACAGATGAGACCAGAGAAATAGCCACAGAGAGCCTCCATTAGTAGAGGCTTTTAGAAATTCCTTTTAGAGGTTAGAGCTATTCTTTAAAATAAGAAAGAAAAAAAATTTATCCCCCCATACATAAGAAAGAAAATAAAATGGCTACAAACAACACAGACATTTTACGCAGAGAGTTAATGACCAGAATCGTTCGTCTTCTAGACCAGGGCAAGCTTTTGGAAGAGGTCGACGACATACCCTATGTAATGCGCCCTAGAGACGGAATAGTTACCCGTTGCTGTATCTATAAGGATAGAGCTATGCTAAAGTTTAGAACTATGGGAGTACTCGGTTATGGCATTGACGATGAGAAGGACGAGCGCACACGCCTTAGCGAGTATTGCAGCGAGGCATTTGAGCGTACAGCGGTAGGTAAGACACCTATCTCTGTTATGACGGATGCTTGTTCGGCTTGTGTTAAGGTGAATTATGTTGTGACAAATATGTGTCGTGGCTGTGTGGCACGTCCTTGCGAGTCGAATTGTAATAAGAACGCTATCTTTTTTGCTAATGGTCAGGCGCATATTGAGAGCAGCAAGTGTGTGAACTGTGGTCTTTGTATGAAGAATTGTCCTTTCCACGCCATTATATTCCAGCCAGTACCTTGTGAGGAGAGTTGTCCAGTTGGGGCTATTAGCAAGGATGAGAATGGCAAGGAGAAGATAGATCATTCGAAGTGTATCTATTGTGGCAGGTGTATTTCGGCTTGTCCATTTGGGGCAGTAATCGAGCGGTCACATATCATAGACATCTATCGGTCAATTAAGGATGAGGGTCAGAAGACTATCGCCATTGTTGCACCAGCTATTGCAGGACAGTTTAAAGCGCCACTGGCGAACATCTTATCGGCTATACAGAAGATAGGGTTTGACGAGGTTGTGGAGGTCGCTAAGGGGGCAGATATTACTACGGAGAATGAGGCAGCTGAGTTCATTGAGAAGATGGAGGCAGGCGAGCCATTTATGACTACCTCTTGTTGCCCTTCATATTATCGTTTAGCGGCAAAGCATATACCAGAGATTAAGCCGTTTGTGTCACATACACGTTCGCCTATGTATTATGCGGCTGAGGTTGTACGTCGGGAGAATCCTGATGCGAAGATTGTCTTTATCGGTCCTTGTTTGGCTAAGCGACACGAGGCTTATAGTGACCCTAATGTTGACTTTGTGCTATCATTTGAGGAGGTGGGCACGGCACTTGTGGCTTTGAATATAAACATTAATGCGGAGACACGCTTCACTTTGGATTCTACTATTGACCCATCTTCACGTGGTTATGCTGCTACGGCAGGAGTTGCGGCGGCAGTACAAAAGAAGGTTGGAGATAGAATGGAGATGACACCTATTGTTGTGAATGGGATAAACAAGCAGACTATTCGTGAGTTGCGTGGCTATACTAAGAGTTGCCCTGGGAATATGGTTGAGGTTATGGCTTGTGAGGGTGGCTGCGTTAATGGGTGTAATGTTATCGCTAATCCTAAGGTCGCTACACGCCAGGTACAGCAGGCGGCGAGCTTGAAGGTTTAACGATTAATGATTAATATATTTGGGAGGCTTTTCGCCTCCCTTTTTTATGTGTTAGGCTGTAGGGGTTAGGAGACAGTAGAACCACAGTAGAACCACAGCAGAACCACAGCAGAACAAACAAAATCCCGAACCACAGTAGAACAAACAGAAGCACTAACAGACTCAATGCAGAAAGTTTTTTTGGTACTTTTTGTTCACAAAAAGTACGATAGCGGGCGGCTCGCAGGCGGATCACACTGGATTAGAGCGGTTAGCGGTGGGGGGAATTTTATTCCCCTAGATTCTCTGATAAGAGAATCTCCCCCCCCACCGCCCCAAAATCCAAAGCTAGAGCAAGCATAAATCGAGAAGAACTTCCGCTAAGAGCCAAAGCTAGAGCAAACAACACACCAAGAGCTTAACCAACAGAAAAGGTTAAGCTCTCGTTTTATCTACACCTCACCCCCCTAACCCCTAATACCTAATACCGCACAAAGGAATAGCTCCTCCTCGGAGCCGCCAAGGGGTATCGCTTCCAGGGCGGTAGCAGAAGCGGTGCCACTGTCGGGTGGCGGCACCGCTCTGTTTTGCTCGTTCCTGCGCAAAACAGCTAGCTCTACACAGCCTCGTAACCTGTCCTAGGGCTACTCCGAGAAAGCTATAAGAAAGAGGGAGAGACTCCGCTTATGAAGTCTCTCCCTTATCTATTTTCTAGCTATGGATTTTATGGCGGTGGGGGGAAGATTCTCTTATCAGAGAATCTAGGGGAATAAAATTCCCCCCACCGCTAACCGCTCTAATCCAGTGTGAGCCGCCTGCGAGCCGCCCGCCATCGTACTTTTTGTGAACAAAAAGTACCAAAAAAACTTTCTGCATTGAGTCTGTTAGTGCTTCTGCTTGTTCTACTGTGGTTCTACTGTGGTTCTCCTAAGTTCTAAGGCGCAAAAACGACAACCCATAACGGCTAACAGCCTCACGCTCCAACTCCTCACGTACCGAAGGATGAGCTATATCTATAAGTGCACGTGAACGCTCAGCATAAGACCGACCCCGCAACTCCGCAACACCATACTCCGTAACAACATTATGAATAATATAACGATTTGTAGTAACACCAGCCCCAGGTGTCAAAAATGGAGTAATCTTAGACTTACCCTTAGCAGTCATAGAAGTAAGAGCAATGAAATTAGTCCCCCCAGGCGACAAAGTACTCCCATACATAAAGTCATTCTGACCGCCAATACCCGAAAAGATACGTGTACCAATAGAATCAGCACACACCTGACCAGTCAAATCTACCTCAATAGCTGCATTAACAGAACGCATCAACCGATTCTGAGCAATATTTATAGGACTATTAGTATAAGCACAATCCTTCATCAAAACCAGAGGATTGTCGTCCACAAAATCATACAAACGACGTGACCCCAACACCAAACTCCCAACACTCAAACCATCGTGGAAACCCTTACAAGAATTGTCAATAGCCCCACTCTCAATTAAAGGCAACATCTCCTCGACAATAGCCTCCGTGTGAATACCCATACGCTTATGCCCACTTAGTGCCCGAAGAACAGCATTAGGAATACCCCCAACGCCAATCTGCAAAGTAGCCCCATCAGGAATCCTCTCGGCAATATAATGCCCAATCTTCTCATCCGCCTCACTAGAAGCTATCGAAGGCACTTCAATAACAGCATCGTCAACCGCCACAACCGCATCAAACTCCGAGATGTGCATCTGACCATCACCAAAAACACGAGGCATATTAGGGTTAATCTGAGCAATGACAACCTTAGCCACCTCATAAGCACTAACCGTAATATCCAACGAAGTACCCATAGAACAATAACCGTGGCTATCAGGCGGCGACACATTCATAAGTATCACATCAACAGGTATAATACCCTCTCTAAATAGACCAGGAACATCACTCAACTGCCCAGGTATAGCATAACCATACCCCCCAGCTACTGCCGCCCTAACTCCCTCGCTCACAAACAACGAATGAACCGTGAAACTATCCTTATGCTCCTCAGCACTATAACGAGCCTTACCAAAGATAAGCGCACTATAAACATTAACTCCACGAAGCTCACTATGCCTATCCGCCATAGCCTCCAAAAGAGTCATAGGAGCACTAGTCACACCGTGCACATATACATTATCTCCCGATTTAATTAACTTAACAGCCTCCTGAGCTGTACTATACTTTACCATCTTTTTATTACTGCGAAGCCCTCCCCCTATTCAAAAAAGAAAGACCCCTTTTCTAAAAATTTATAATCTCCTAAACTCTATGATGCTCATTAAAGAGCGACAAACGAGCCTCCAATACCTCATATTGCTCAGGACTAATCTTCGAAACACAAGCCCTAAGACCATCCTGCACGCTGCCAGTAGTAGCAAGCGACAAAGCACTAATGCCATAGCTCATAAGAGCATCCGCAAGCCCATCACTGCTAAAGCCAGGATACCCTATCGTAAAGAAGAAGCCAGCAGCCACCTCTCTATCAAAATCCTTGTCATAAACAATATGAAAGCCATTACGCACAAAAATATCACGAACCCTTTCAGCCCTTCGACCATACTCTTTACTCTCCTTCACAAAATTCAACTCCCCATCACAAGCCGCCCTCATCATAGCCGCAAGCGCACACTGAGCCGAATGAGATACACCCGACGAGAAAGTAGCTATCGCCTGATACACAAAAACCCGCCCAAACTCACCAAAGCCATATCTCTCGCAAAGCGCATCATAACGACGACCAAAAAGTTTATCGCTAATCACCGCAACAGCAATACGCTGCCCCGCATAACTAAAAATCTTCGAACCCGAAATCAGCAAAATATAATTATCCGTATATTTCGCAACCGTAGGCTGATAAGGTGCCTCAAAAGGCACTCCCTTATCACTGCGGAAATCCATAGCCAAATAAGCCAAATCCTCAATCACAATAGCGTCATACTTATCTGCCACCTCTGCAATTATACGCAGCTCATTGTCATTAAGACATATCCAAGCAGGATTGTTAGGCGACGAATAAATTATAGCAGCGATATTTCCCTTCGAAAGGTATTCTTCGAGCTTTGCCCTAAGTTTCTCATCCCTATAATCATAGATATCAAACGTCTCATACTTATTGCCTATAACAATCTGCTGCGACTTCTGAACCGAGAACCCTGGGTCAATAAACAGTATAGTATCTTTCTTAACATCAGCCTGCCCTGCCACCAAAAAACTAGCGAACGACCCCTGCATAGCCCCACTCGTAGCGATACATCCATCAGCAGAAACATCCACATCCAAGAACGCCTTAACAAATCGAGAAGCCTCGTATTTTAATTCTGGAAGACCCTCAATCTCTGGATAATAACCAGCCACTCCTCTCTCCAATGCCGCAATCTCAGCACGAACACCTACCTCGCAAGCCGCAAGACCAGGTCCTCCAATCTCCATACGCACAAAAGGCACACCAGAAGCCGCCTCAATACTGGAAACCAAACCCACAATCTGACGAATGGTAGCCTGACCAATATTTTTAATACCCATATCGTGAGCTATACTATCAATAATTTGTGGGTCGATAATAGCTTCTTTTGAACAATTATTCATAAACTCATTTTTTAGTTTTCGGGAATCGTAAAAGTTCCCCATATTATTCTCTTATTTCGAATTCTCACGTCCAAGGTTGAGAGCCTTAACATTCATATCGACAACTGCATCGCCCTTGCGAGCAAAGATACGACGAATACCTGCTTCTAACTTATCGAAGCCTATACCCACATAGTCCGCAGCAGCCCCCAGCAGCACAATATTTGCCGCTCGTGCAATTCCCTCATCCTTCGCAATAGCGTCAACATCGAGAACCACAGAGCGAGGGAACGCCCTAAGTTCACCCAATACAGCCTCCAGTTCGGGATAATCTGTAATATTTATAAAGGGAGCAGAGTTTGTGATAATCCACCCAGTAGGGCTAAGGTATTGAATATACCTAAGAGCCTCCATAGGTTCAAGAGCAATAACGAGGTCAGCCTTACCCATAGGGATAAGATCCGATGCAATCTCGCCCGACGAGATACGAAGGTTCGACTGCACATCGCCCCCACGCTGACTCATACCGTGCACTTCGGCTTGTTTAATACTAAGCCCTTCGTTTAGCGCAGCCTCTCCAATAACTGTTGCGATTGAGAGGATACCTTGTCCTCCGACACCTGCCAAAATAATATCTGATTTCATAATTTTCGAGTATTTTTCGGTAATATTTATTTCTTCTTTTTAGCGTTACGCTTCAGCGTTTGGATACATTCCCTGCGAGGGATAAGCACCGAAACGCCATTATATTGAATCTCCTCACGTATGATTTGCTTCATATCTTCACGGTTCTTTGGCAGTGGCACAAAGACACGCAAGTGTTCCTCAGCGACTCCCAGACCTCTACAAATAGACTCTATTCTACCCGTACCAGCCGAGTCCTGACCGCCCGTCATACCAGTAGTCAGGTTATCGGAGATAACCACAACGATATTCGAGTTTTCGTTAACAGCATCCAACAGCCCAGTCATACCAGAGTGTGTAAATGTAGAGTCACCGATAACCGCCAGTGAAGGGAATTGCCCTGCATCTGCTGCGCCCTTCGCCATAGTAATAGAAGCCCCCATATCCACAACACTGTCAATCGCCCTAAATGGAGGCAAGAAACCAAGCGTATAACATCCGATATCACTAAAGACCTTCGCTTCCGCATATTCTTCTTTGAGCACTTCGTTTAGAGCCTCATATACATCTCTGTGTCCACAACCTGGACAAAGCGCAGGAGGACGACTGGCAACGATTTCACTCTTCTGACAAGTAAGCGTGACCTCTCTTGAAAGAGCCTTTGCCACGCTATCAGGGTTAAGCTCACCGACTCTAGGCAGCTCACCAGAGAGTCTACCCAAAACCTTAATACCATTATCTAGAATACCTCTCAGTTGTTCTTCGACAAGAGGCTGCCCCTCCTCCATTACCATAACCGAGTCACACTCCTCCGCCAAGCGACGAAGCATAGCCACAGGCACAGGGTACTGAGAAATCTTAACAACTGGATAGTCGCACTCGCCCTCGAAGTTCTCCATCAAATAGTTATAGGCTATACCGCACGCAATAATCCCCATAGATTTATCCTTACCTTCTATATACTGATTAAATGCCGAAGTCTCCGAAATTTTCTCTAGTTCGGCATAGTCATTCAAAAGCACATTATATCTCTGGCGAGAGATAGCAGGCATCAAGACCCACTGACGAGGATTCTTAGGCAGCGACATTTCGTTTTCGTTCTCTAGAGGTGAGAGGTTAACCACAGCCCTAGAGTGCGCCAAGCGAGTAGTCATACGCACGAGAACAGGAAGTCCGATTTTTTCCGATAGTTCGAAGCCATATTTCGCCACGTCATAAGCCTCCTGCTGGTTTCTTGGTTCGAGTATTGGCAGGAACGAGAATTTAGCATAGAATCTAGAGTCTTGTTCATTTTGCGACGAGTGCATCGAGGGGTCATCCGCCACAAAGACTAGTAGCCCACCATTAGCCCCAGTCATACCAGAGTTAACAAAGGCATCGGCAGCGACATTAAGCCCCACGTGTTTCATACACACAATCGAGCGTTTACCCATATATGACATACCGAGAGCCGATTCCATAGCTGTCTTTTCGTTACAGCTCCATTTTCTGTGGATATCTCTTTCGATAGCGATTTTCGATTCTTGGATATACTCTCCAATTTCGGTAGAGGGAGTACCTGGGTATGCGTACATACCTGAGAGACCTGCGTCGATAGCCCCTTGTGCGAAGGCTTGATTGCCTAGTAACAATAATTTACTCATAGGTTATAATTCTGTAATATGGGGAGTTATTATCTCTCGCCCTGTGTAATTAAATATTTTTTTCTTTTTTTGCCGATAGTGCCACTCCAATCGAGAGGATAACTCCGAGCAGTATGCTCAGTGCCGCAGCGAATAGCACCTGCGAGCTTCCAGGGAGCATAAATGTGACAGTGTGAGCAGGAATCCAGAAAAGCGGAATTGTTTTCTTGAATATAAAGTTCCACTGCACGTCCCAGTCAAGCGAGTTAAAAATTCTCCTCATAGGCACGGGGGTAATAAGTGCACGGATGCTACCCCTTTGCTCTAGGATGTGTGTATCGGTAATTTTGTGTAGTGTCATAAATATCGGAGCGAAGCTAAGGTTCATAGCCAGAGAGATAGAGAGTGCTCCAAGGAATTTTTTAAATGTAATTTCGCTACCAGCCATAGCCCCAACAACGCCCTCAGCGCCCATACTCTCGACAATCTGCGGAATACCCACCGCTAAGACCTTCATCATAATAGCTATCCACACGCCATATACTCCCCAGAGGATAGCACGAGGCATCACCCCGAAGCCAGGTGTAATATACCTTCCGCTTTTGATTCTCTGACCAATCATCTCGCCCAGTGTAGCTAGCACAGCGAACTTAAGTGCAGCAAGGGAAAAGGGGTATGCGTTATTCATATCAGCATAAAGCTCATAGGGCTTACCCGACAGCAGGAAGGGCAGCACAACGAGCATTAGAGAAGATACAAATATAATATCTTGTTTTTTAGCCATTTTTACAATTACAACATATAAGTTATTTAAAAAACTACGAAAAGCGCAATTAAACTTCTACATTAAAAAAAGTTATTAAAAATCCTTTCAGTCGACACAAACAAATATAACAATTTTTTTCGAAAGAGAAAAGATATTTCTCAAAAAAATAACACTCCCCACCAAAATTTAAGACGACAAACAAAAGAACAAGGGCAACAGAAATTCTATGATTTCCATTGCCCAGCCCATTGTGCCGCACTATTTAAGCAGCGATATTTCGGGGACTTCTAAAAATCCCCTTTAACTCTTAGGGTTATTTCACAACAAACGATTCTTTCAGCAGGTCTTCATCCTTCGATGAGCTGCCGACCATAACGATAAACTCGCCCTCTTCTACAACCTGTTCCATACGTAGGTTATAGAATTCTAGTTTATCGGGAGTAATTGTGAAGCGAACTTCTTTTGTTTCGCCAGCCTTAAGCTCCACTCTAGCGAAGTCCTTAAGTTCCTTAACGGGGCGTGTCACGCTGCTGTATCTATCACGGATATAGAGCTGCACAATCTCCACGCCATCCCTCTGACCGCTATTTGTAACTTTCACAGAGACACCCACACTTCCGTCCTTCGAGATTTCGCTCTTCGAGAGTTTCAAATCCGAATAGTCATAAGTTGTGTACGAGAGCCCATAGCCAAATGAATATAGTGGCGAAGGGTCGATATCCTTATTCGGGTGGAAGTAGTGCGACGGCTTATGGTTATAAACCTGCAAGAGTTGCCCTACACTTCTAGGCACTGTCACAGATAGCTTCGCCGAAGGGTTAACCTTTCCGTAGAGGATTTCTGCAAGAGCTTGTCCGCCGCTCATACCTGGTTCCCAAGCATTGATAACAGCAGGTAAATTTTCCTCAGCCCACACCGTAGTAAGCTGACGACCAGCCACGAGCACCAACACCGTAGGCGTACCAGTAGCGTAGAGCCTTTCGATAAGTTCGTTTTGAAGCCCTATAAGATCGAGCGTAGCCCTATCTATATTCTCTCCGCACGTGCGGTCATTCCACCTCTCACGCCACATATATTCGCCTGCCACAACGATATTCAAATCTGCCTTCTTGCCCTCTCTCACAGCCATATCGACCTGCACAGGGTTCATATTGCGAGGGTCCCACCCCTGGTCTACAAAGGTAAAGTTCGTTGTAGGTTCAACCATACGAAGCCCCTCCAAAATCGTAATAACGTTTTCGTCCTTTTGAGGATTAGTCCAGTCGCCCATCATATTTTGGTCGTCGGCATTAATCCCAGTGACAAGAACGTTTTTATATTTTTTAGAATCTAGAGGGAGGATTCCTTCATTTTTGAGCAGCACAATAGAGTTACGAGCCGCTTCAAGAGCCGTTGCCCTGTGTTCTTCACAGAGTCTCACCTCCATAGTCGTAGCCTCGTCAGCATACGGATTTTCAAAGAGTCCAAGTCTAAATTTAGTCTCTAGGATTCTTCTTACCGATTTATTGATTCTCTCCTCTGGGATTCTTCCCTCACGCACAAGCTCCACGACAGCCTCCTGCCAACCTTGTCCGTGCATATGCATATCCATACCAGCCATAATAGACTGATAGTATGCCTCTTTGTAGCTATCAGCCGTAGCGTGCATATCATGGATACGTTCGATATCCATCCAGTCGCTCACCACAAATCCTCTAAAGCCCCACTCGTCTCTTAGGACATCTTCCATAAGCCACTCATTCGAGTGACACGGCACACCGTTAAGCTCGTGGTGAGCAGTCATAAGCGACATTGCACCAGCCTCCACACCCAGCTCATAGGCAGGAAAATGCACCTCACGAAGCGTACGCTCCGACAAATCGGTAGGGGCAGCATTCTGCCCATTGACCGCCTCGCTTCCCACCGCAAAGTGTTTGATACAGGCAAGCACATCACTCTTAGGGTCGCTAAGCGTACCCTGATAGCCCTTAACGCTAGCAACGCCCAACTGTCCCACAAGATATGGGTCTTCGCCATAAGTCTCGCCCACACGTCCCCAGCGTGCATCACGAGCGACCTCCACATTCGGGTTAAAGGTCCAGTGCATATTCATCGCCCTCATTTCCTTAGCGGTTTGGCGAGCGATTTTATAGGTCATAGCCGTATCAAACGAGCACGACAGCCCAATATTCGTAGGATAAACCGTATTGTCAGGGCAATTAGCATTACCGTGAATAGCATCGATACCGAAGATAATCGGGATTTGCAGCCTACTCTGCATAGCGAGGCTTTGAATATAGTTCGCCTCCTCGATTGTAAGGACGTGGAGATACGACCCTATAAGTCCGTCGGCAGTAAGCTTCTCCATATCCTTAACGGTCATACCAGGATAGAAGCCCGTAGCCGTATTCTTAAGTAGTTCCTCTTCGGTCATACCAGCCGAATTCGCCTCCACGTGTTTAAGACCTACGTATTGGTTCATTTGCCCAACCTTTTCTTCGAGGGTCATTCGCCCAAGCAAGTCCTCAACTCTATCTTCGACTGAGGCATTAGGGTTTTTATAGACAACCTCTTGGCTCGAACCACAAGAGACCACGGAAGATACAACAGTAGCCATAGCAATAGAAATTATTATTTTTTTCATAGTTATTTTTGTACTAGAAAAACAAAAACAATGAGGAAGAAGTTCTAAAGACTCCCCCCTCATTTGTTTTGAATGAATCGTTTTAATTTTTCGTCTAAATACCTTAGACTAGAAACTTATTCCTTAGGAATAAATACCCAAGTCCAACCGTCAGTAGAGCCGTCGTAAAGGGCAGTTAGGTGAAGGATAAGTCTATCTTCTGCGAACTCGCTCACGTCGAAAGTGTAGTAAGGACCATCGCCGTCACCAGAGTATGGAGAAAGGACTGTCACACCCGAAGTAGTGAATGTAGTATAGTCAGCATTGAAAGCAAACGAACCTACCACAGCAGTAGAAGACGAAGTCATCTTATAGCTAAGTGTAGGACCGTTATTAAAGTCGAATGTCATTTCGCCATTAAGGTCATCACAGAATGTGTAGCTATTCCACCAGCAGTTAGCATAGTTAGCAGGACCCGATTTGAACCAGAATTTAGGACCATTTGCGTCAGAACCTAGCATAGTACCATCTTGGTCAAACACCCAAGTTTTACCAGACATATCTTCTCCACAAATCCACTCGTATTGTTCTCCTGGAGAAACGTCGATTTGAGTTACAGTATAGTCGATTGATTGGCTAAAGCCACGGATAACTGTATCAGCATCTACATAAGAGTTAAGAATATGGAAAGTGTAGGTGTAAGTACCAGCAGCACCTTCAATTTGGGTAACTCTATCAGTGTAAGACTTAGCTGAGCCGTGTTCCCAGTAGCCATAAACACCAGTTGTATTCATTTTAAGAGTCACTTCATTTGACCCTTCATTTGTTCCTACGGCTGTAAGGTTGAGCACTGTAGTAGTGTCATACGAATAATCAGCCATATCGTATCTGTATTCGGTAGGCTCACAAGCTGTCATATAGAGCATTGCCGCAACACCTAATACTGAAAATATTTTTGTTTTCATTGTTTAATTCGTTTTTTAAAAATTATGGGGAGATACTCTAAGAAGCTTAGCGCAGCTCCCCACTAAATTATTTAAGACCCTACCAGCCTGGGTTTTGTTCGTAAGCACCGTTCGAAAGTTCCATTTCTGACTCAGGGATTTTGTGAAGACCCTTTTGTTCAGCAGGAGGAGCTACAGTGTAAGTCTGAAGATCGTAGTTGTTATAAACATCAGCTGATTTACCAAAGTAAGTAACAGTGTTGTCATTAGAATAAAGGTCACCCCAACGAACTAGGTCATAGAAACGGATTGATTCGTATGCAAACTCATATAGACGTTCCCATTTGATTTGGTATAGTGAGTAAGAAGTATCACTAAGACCAGCACGACGACGAACTTGGTTCATACCGTCAGCAGTTTCAGTAAGTTCTGAGTGCATAAGAAGGATATCCGAGTAACGAAGTAGGACAAAGTTAGCCACACACTGAAGTTGTTTGTGGTTAAATGCGTTATCATACACGAAGTTAAAGATACCACCAGTATTGCTATAGTTTAGAGCTTGAGTAACGTACTTTTTACCAATGTACTGAGTATATTGAACACACGAAGGTACATCGTGACCGTCGATAAAGTTTTCAGTGTCTTGTGTATAAACAATAGAACCTTTTTTACGAAGGTCAGTATCATCCCATTCTTCGTACAACGCAGGGTGCGCAGGACCATAAGCCCAACCAGAAAGGAATGCACCAGAGTTGTTACCACCTTGACCAAATGCAAGACTCTGACGGTTCAAGTTACCAGTAAGCGAAGGAGTCCAAGCGTCAAGACCGCAAAGCATAGCGAACATAACCTCAGAGTTACCAGTTGTACCAGCAAGAGTAGCCGAGAAGCCATCTTGACCAGCCCATACTAGACCTTCATTCTTAGCCCAAGGAAGTAGGTTGTCACCGTGTGAATCACCATAAAGTTCCGAACAATAGTTTGTATAAGAGTAGTGCCATAGGCTACGGAAGTCACTTAGAAGAGCATAACCGCTATTAGCCATACAGTCTTCAAGAGCAGTCACAACGTAGTCTTTAGTAACTGAACCAGACTCTTCATAAAGAGGAATCTCAGTTGTAGTAGTGTTCTCAATGTTTGTTAGGTAACCAGTAGCGTGAAGGAAAGCACGTGAAAGATAACCAGCAGCAATCCATTTGTTAGCGTGACCGTACTCATCAGTAGTGTACGAAGTCGCAGCTTTATCAGGGAAAGCTTCGTAAGCGTTCTTGAAACAAGTAACCACAAGGCTGAAAGTATCCTCGAAAGACGAACGACCAACATAACGGTCACCATCAGCAGTGTTGATAATAGGCACACCACCGAACCAACGACCTAAACGAAGGTAATAGTAACCCTTCATAAAGTAAGCCTCACCAAGGCTTTGTGCGATATATTCTTCACACGCCGCATCAGAAGAGAAGTACGAGCGAAGTTTATCGAACTCGCCATCTTGGCTCAAAGTTTCGATAAGAGCGTTAGCACGGTAGATACCAGTGTAGCTATCAGCCCACATCACTTGGTGCGTGTCATACTCAGGATTTTCATATTTATCCATATAGTATGCAGGCTCCAAAGAAACACTACCACCACCAAGGACGATATCATCACAGTAGTTAACAATAGTCTGTTCGTTAGAATTATCATCTGACGAATACATATTCATATACATACCTACAATAGCCTGGTCGATTTCCGTAGGATCAGCGTAGTAGCTATCAAGGTCTTTATTATATATGTTCTCAGCGTTAAGGAAGTCTTGACACGAAGTAAGTGAGAAGAGTCCCGCAGCTAGAACTGGTATAAAAATCTTTTTCATATTTTTATTAAAATTATTTTTCGTTATTTTTATCACTTAAAATCGATACCTTAGAAAGTAAGGTTAAGACCAATCATATAAGTTGTCACAGCTGGATAAAGACCTAGGTCAACACCAGAACCCCAAGAACAGCCAGTACCACCATAAGCAACGTCTGGGTCATAACCATCATACTCAGTAAATGTAATTAGGTTATTTGCACTAAGGTAAAGAGTTACGTTAGAGATCCAGTTTTCTTTAGGGAATAGGTAAGAGAAGTCATAACCGATAGTTAGGTTGCTAATTCTGAAGAAGTCAGCATCGTAAACATAAAGGTCAGAAACATAAGAAGAGTTACGGTGACCATTAGCTACTAGACGTGGAAGATAGTTAGAAGTACCTTCGCCAGTCCAACGGTTAAAGATTTCAGTTGTCCAGTTACGCATTGACTCACCCGAAGCAGTGTTACCCCAGAAGTAAGTATTGAATACTTGGTGACCGAATTTACCAGTACCAGTGATGTTAAGGTAAGCACCTTTGTATGCAAAGTTCAATTGAAGACCAATTTGGAAGTCTGCGTTAGGGTCACCAATCATAGTCTTGTCATTGTCATCAATAACACCGTCACCATTCACGTCCACGAAACGAACGTCACCTGGTTGAGCATCGTCGAAGTAAGCAACGCCATCTTCGTTAACCCAAGCGTCAACTTCGTCTTGGTTTTGAAGGATACCGTCAGTCTTGTAACCATAGAAGTAACCGATAGGCATACCAACCTCAACACGGTTGATGTAACCACTACCGTCGAAACATTGGTCAGTAGGACCATTGATGTATCCAGTTTCAGATTCTAGAGAAAGAACTTCGTTATCATTTGTAAAGAAGCTAAATGTAGCACCATAAGAGAAATCACCCTTAGTATCGTTCCAAGAGATAGAAAGCTCAGTACCAGCATTCATAATTTCACCACCATTAACAAATGGAGCACTTGCACCAGAAGTACCGATGATAGGAGCTTCTACCAACCAGTCACGAGTAATTTTTTGATACCAGTCGAAAGTAACGCCAAGACGTGAGTTGAAGAAACGAAGGTCAAGACCAAAGTTCAACTGTTCAGAAGTTTCCCAAGTAAGGTCTGGGTTAGGCACAGTCGATGGGTAAGAAGCTGTAGAAGCAACTACTCTATCATCACCGAAGTAGTAACCAGTACCGTCAGTAGTAGTAGTAACGTTCGAAGAGTAAGCGAAACTTACACTTGAACCGTCTGAGCTTTGTAGAGTAGAGTTACCATTTTGACCCCAGCTACCACGAAGTTTCGCAAATGAGATAAAGTCAAGATCCTTCATCCAGCTCTCTTCAGAGAAGTTCCAACCAGCAGAAACTGATGGGAAGTAACCCCACTGATTTCCTTCAGCAAATGCAGAAGAAGCATCGGCACGCATTGTGAAGTCAACCATATATTTGTCATCATAGCTATAAGAAGCTCTACCCATATATGAAAGAGTACCACCGCCTTGAGCAGCATAGTCATAACCACTAACCGATACGTCAGTTACGTCAGCAGCAGTCTCAGTATTGTTAATATAAGCGTGAGCGAAGTCATCATATAGTGAGTTAGTTCTCGAAGCACTTACCGCTGCATTTACAATAGCAGCTGCAACTTCGTGACCACCAAGAAGGCTAATGCTGTGTTTGCCGAAGTCTTTGTTCCAGCTAATAGTATTAGTCCAAGTGTAACCACCATAAAGGCTCATAGACTGAGTTACTTCGTCTTCGATAACAGGGCTAGCGTTGTTGCTTGAACCAAAACCGCTGTTTGTTGGAGTGTAAGAACGGTTGTTTGAGAAATAACCACTAAGACCAAATGAAGAACGTATTACAAGATTTTTGATAGGCTCGATATTAATATAAGCGTTACCAATAATATTGTTAGAGTTGTTGTCAGAGAATTGACCACGTTTGTAGTATAGTGACATAATAGGGTTATCGTGAGTCGAGCTGATACCTTCTGTAGTAGGAGCTATACCAGTTTCGTCAAGTGAACCATCCCAATATGCTGGCATAAGAGGGTTAGTCTTAAGAGCATTGTGAGCGTCATTATAGTACTGACCACCAGTACCTACATAAACGTTAGAAGAATTTGTGTAGTTAAAGTTTTCACCAATAGTAACGATTGGACGACCGTCAGAGTCAGCAAAAAGAATCATATCAGTGTTCAAAGACACGTTGAATCTTTCGTAGCTAGCACCCATAATGTCATAACCGATAAGACCTTGTTGAGCGTAATAACCAACACCTAGAGAGTAGGTAGTTTTGCTACCACCACCATTAATAGTAATGCTGTGGCTGTCGATTCTAGCATTTTCTGTAACAATTTCGTCCAACCAGTCAGTACCTTCCCAGCCGTTTTCAAGTTTATTCCAGATATACTCACCATATTCAACACCTAAACCACTCTGTTGACTTTCCAACCAAGGGTTGTTAGTAAGATAACCGTACCAGTCATATGCACTACCAGTTCCGTTGATATAAGCTTCATCCCAGATAGCCATATATTCTTGAGCATTAAGAGTAGATGGTTTAGTTGCCAAGTTTTGGAAACCTACATAACCGCTATACGATACTTGAGTCTTTTGATTTTGACGACCTTTTTTAGTTGTAACAAGGATAACACCATTCGCAGCACGAGAACCGTAAATAGCTGCTGAGGCTGCATCCTTAAGAACGTCAATACTTTCGATATTCGCAGGGTTGATATTGTCGATACCGCTACACTGAACACCGTCAACAACATAAAGTGGAGTTGAGCTACCTACCGTACCGATACCACGGATATAAACCTTAGTACCTGCACCAGGAGCACTACTGTTCTTAGTAATAGCAAGACCAGGAGCAATACCTTGAAGGGCTTCCATTGCAGTAGTAGTGTTTAGTTTTGTTACTTCGTCACCGCTAACGTTTAGGTTAGCACCAGTAACGAGTTTCTTTTTAGTTACACCATAACCAACCGCTACAACAGCGTCGATAGATGTAAGTTCTTCTTCCATTACTACATCAATAACTTGTGATGCAGCGTCTAGAGAAACACTTTGAGTCACATAACCCATAAATGAGAATTCAAGTACATTACCTGCACTTGCTTTGATTTCGTAGTTACCGTCAACATCTGTCAACACTACATTACCAGTACCCTGTACCATCACATACGCACCTGTAAAAGGCGCACCATCACGCTGGTCAGTTACAGTTCCCCTAATAGTCAACTGCTGAGCAAGTACATTGCTGCAGGTAATTAGGAGAACCAACATTAAAAGTAATAGGTATAGGCGTTTAGACCGCACGCACTACAGCGTGCTACCAAGCCGTTTTGGTTCATTTTGAACCATCCTAACTATAAGGTTATCGAATATAACCTCCATATTTGTCCGTCTATTGC
>JAWXTN010000020.1:0-39369 GCA_044433515.1 Rikenellaceae bacterium
TGAGGATGTGAGGCTGTGGATGTGAGGCTGTGGATGTGAGGCTGTGGATGTGAGGCTGTGGATGTGAGACTGTGGATGTGAGGATATGGAGGAGAGGAACTCTTTGGCTCTTGACAACAAGTTAAGTGCGCATAAGAGAATCTCTAGAAGTCCTCTTTATTTTAAGGGGACAGTTCCCTTAAAAAGAAATCTCGAAGGAAACGAAGTGCTAGAAAACTTTTCTGAAATATATTTTAAAAAAATATGCAGTTATTTTACTATACAAATCTAGAGTGTGGACTAGAAGTAGGACAAAGATACACCCTCTGTGATGAACTTAGTCATCACTGTATTGTGGTGCTTAGACGCTCGAAAGGAGATGTGGTGATGGTGTGCAATGGTAAAGGATGGCTTTACAGCTCTAGAATTGAAGTAGCAAGCAAAAAGGCTGCCGAACTTGTGATAGAGGAGGTGAACCCAAATTTTGGCTGTGAACAAAAGCGTGAAATTATCGTAGGGCTAGCCCCAACGAAAAATATGGATAGAGTAGAGTGGGCTGTCGAAAAAATGGTGGAAATCGGAGCTACAAAGATAGTCCCTATTATATCTATGCACAGCGAGAGAAGAACCATCAAAATAGATAGGCTACGAAGAATAGCCCTCAGTGCAGCACAACAATCCCTTAAAGGATTCCTCCCTACAATCGAGGAGGCGCAAAGCTTTAAAACATTTGTGGAGAATAACCACGGCGGATATATTGCACACTGTAACGAAGGACAAAAAACAAGAATCGAGGCAGGTGCCGATAAATACACCGTCCTTATTGGCCCAGAAGGAGACTTCTCTTTGCAGGAAGTCGACCTAGCACTAAAGTGTGGCTACAAAGAGATAACACTCGGCTCGGCTAGACTTAGAACAGAAACAGCAGCTGTATGTGCTGCATATATGTGTACCCTTTAAAAATAAGATATGGGGGGACTCTCCTTTAAATAAAAAAAGGAACGCCCATTGTGAAACTCTTTAGAATAGGAAATTTAAGTGGAAAATATTTACCTTTTGGTTTTGATGCTACTGCCTATGGTGGCTCGACGAGATTCTAAAAAAGCTATAAGTGTTGTAGCTCTTACGCTACTGTGCGTCTTGTATGGAGGTATGGCTTTGTGTGCCCTAGTGGGGGTGGATGTGCCTGTGGAGAGTCTAAGGAGTCTTAGCTTAACTCCTCTTGCGGCTATATTTGCCCTTATGTTTTCGGTGGCGCTACTTCCAACAATACTAGCCGATAGGGTGAACCCTCTTAAAACACAGTTCTATTATTCGGTTTTCTATGGCAGTGTTATAGCTCTCTTTGTTTCATTGTACGGAGTGCTGCTTGCCCTCTCGCCTAGTAATAGTGCAGAGGATACCCTTTGGAACTTCGCTATAAACTGGGAGATTATGGGACTTAGCTCATTTGTGCTGATGTTTAAAGAGGGGCAAAGACGTGAGTACTTTCACTCGGCTATACTCTACTTTATTGTTATGCACGTGGGATTCTTCTTCCTGCTAGCAGGCTTTATATCGCTGAGGGCTGAGGCTGGCTATGTCTTGGGTCGTAGCCCTATGGAACTGCACTCGTGGCTGCTGCTCTTTGTGGGATTCGCCCTTAAATCTGCGATATATCCACTCTACTTCTGGCTGCCTTATACCTACAAAGCATCGCTTGGGGGCGGTGCCGCTGTTATGGCTGCTACCTCTACAAATATAGGGATATTCGGAATTATGACCATTAGCCAAATGGTACTCGATAAAGAAGCAGTTGCCCTTATCCTTATCTCGCTTGGGCTTATCTCTGCGCTAGTGGGGTCGTTTGCGATGATTAAAAGTAGTACATTCTCTCGGATGCTTAGCTTCTCGTCTATCGAAAATATAGGGATTATTATCTTCGGGTTTGGATTCTCGCTCTACGCTAAAATATACGGTGAGGAGACCGTTGCCCTGATAGCTATGATTGCCACTGTCGTAAAACTCTTTAGCCACGCTATAACCAAGGCTCTATTGCTGCTCGTGGCAGGGAAAGTAAGGCACTCCTCGTCGACAGATACTATATCGAAACTCGGCGGTGTGATGAAGGCTATGCCAAAAGCAGGGGCTATGTTCGCAGTGGGAGGGATGTCGCTTAGTAGTATGCCTGTGCTGGGGAGCTTTGTGGCGGAGTTTATGCTTCTTAGTGCTCTGGTAATGGCTTTTACGGGTCTGCACCTCTCTATCGTGGCTGTGGTGGGTATTGTGGTGGTAGCTCTTGCGTCTGCTTCTACGATATTTAATGTGACTAAGTCATTTGCGGTAGCCTTCCTGGGGGGCGCTCGTTCGCAACTTGTCGAGAGTATAAGGGAAACTAAAAATGTGATGAGGGGATGGGGCTATGCTCTCTTTATTATATTTATGACTGCTGGGGTTTGGGCATTTGCATACCTTATGATTGAGAAGGCGGAGAGAATATTTGGTTTTGAAAGCCCGAAAATCGAAAATATCTGGGATATGATTCTGGGGGTGGCTATGGTAAGTGGGCTTTTCCTCGTACTTGTACTGCTAGTGGTGGGATGGAGAAAACTCCTCGAAAGAAATAAAACAATTAGAAAGGACGACACCTGGGGTTGTGGTAACCCTTTCTCTACGCAGGTCGATACACAGCCTAGTGCGGAATCATTTAGCTATGAGGCGGACACCGTTGTGACCCTGCCGATAGGGAAAAAGACCTCTAGAAAGATTAAACGCAGTATTGCCCCTATAAGGCTTCTGAGGAGGTGGACATTTAGGCTCGCTCTATTCCAAACGGGGAAGATTAGCCATTATGTTCTACACATTATTTTATTTTTGGTTATTGTATTAATATTAACACTCTGCGGCGTATTATGATAGTTCTATTACTTGTATTCTTAAGCTCGCTTCTTATAGTGGGCATTATAAATAGGGCAAGGGCAATCTTTGCAGGGAGGAGGGGATATAGATTCTTTCAGCCTCTGAGAAACGTTAAGGTGCTGCTCAAAAAAACGCCTGTATATAGCGACAACGCCTCTGTGGTCTCTAGATTGGCTGCACCTGTCTATTTGGCTTCGCTTCTGGTGGCAGCTGCTATGTTGCCCCTTGGCTCGTCGTTTCCTGCCCTTATATCTTTTGAGGGAGATGTTATAGTCTTTTGTGTGATGCTGTCGGTTGGAAGGGTTGCAATTGTATGGGCGGCTATGGATTCGGGCGGTAGCTTTGCAGGAATGGGAGCAGCTCGTGAGAGTCTATTCGCTATTTTGGTCGAGCCAGCTCTCTTTTTGCTGATAGCTACTCTGTGTTTGATTACGGGGCATAACTCCTTCTTTGATATATTTTCGAGCTTTAATAACGTCTCGATTTCTATGCTGGTGCTATCGGTTGTTGTGGGCTACGGCTTTTTGAAACTTTCGTTTGTGGAGTGTTCGAGAGTGCCTGTTGACGACCCTCGTACCCACCTCGAACTTACGATGATTCACGAGGCTATGGTACTTGACCTAGCAGGGGCGGATTTGGCTATTGTACAGATGGCGGGATGGCTTAAACTCTCTATCTTTTCGCTCCTTGTAATTAATAGCGTTATCCCTGCCGATATAGTGGGTTGGGATTTGGTAGGATTCTACTTTGCAGGGGTAGGGGTCTTTGCTGTGGTGATAGGTGCAGTTGAGTCCTTTAGTGCAAGGTCGAGAATGAGTAAAAATGCTACAAATATAGCTGTGATTTCGGCAGTGGGACTACTTGCCTTTATTGTCGCTTTGCTGTTTAAAAACAATATAATACAATGATATTTATACTGATTATTATTTACGCCATTACGCTTTTGTATGCCGCTACTTCGGAGCGTTTCAGAAGCTATGCTCTTATTGTTGGGCTTCAGGGATGGCTGCTGATGGCTATCGCTCTGTTTCAACTTAACGAGTCGAGCCTCTTTGACCAAATATTTGTCGTGGCAGAGACGCTGCTCTTTAAGGGGCTGCTGATTCCTTACCTCTTGTTTAGAATTATTCGAAAGGCACATATCAATAGGATATCGTATAGGGCAATGCCGCCATTCTTCTCTATGCTACTATGTGTGGCGACACTCGTTTCGAGTCTGGCTATTACGGCTTATGTGGCTGATACACGTATAAATACCATCTTTTTTGGGGTGGCACTTTTCGGTATTTTGATGGGTATGATTCTTATTATGAGCAGGGTTAAGATATTCTCGCATTTGGTTGGGTTTCTGCTTATCGAAAATTCGGTGTTCCTCTTTTCTTTGGCAGTGGGGGCGCATATGCCTATGCTTATAAATGTAGGGATTCTACTCGATATTTTGATGGGGGTTCTTATGCTTGGGGTCTTTGTGACGAAGATTAGCGAGTCTCTTCAAAGTCTCGATAGTGAGGAACTCACACAGCTCAAGGACTAAAGGGTGCGTAGGAATAGGAGCAGAGAATTAGAAAAATAATGTAAGGAAAAGATATTATGGAAATTTATATTGCAATAGTTGTTTTAGCAGTCGTGTGTGTGCTCTTTGCAAAGAGTAAGGGGTTTGTGCATACTGCGATGTTGAGCTTCTTTGGTTTGCAGGGGGCTGGCGTGGCGTGTGCTGCAATCTATGGCTATGGGGAGAACTATTGGTATTTCTTTGATTTTGACGCTATGGGGCTTAGCTATGCTGCTCTGATGTCGGGGGTTGGACTTCTGACTGTGTGGAGGAGTGTCGACGCACTTGATGCTAAGAGTCTGCGTGAGAGGAAGATTTACTTTTTGTCACTACTGGCACTCTCGGTCTCGCTTATAGGGGTTTACTTCTCGAATAATATTGCGGTGAACTGGATATTCCTTGAAGCTACGACTCTTGCTACGGCAGGACTTACGTATCACCACCGCTCGGTGCGCTCACTGGAGGCTACCTGGAAGTATGTCTTTGTGAGTTCGATAGGTATTGCAGTGGCGTACCTTGGAGTGCTGCTACTCTCTACTACGCCTACCCATTCGCTAGATTATAGCGAGCTTGTCTCGGCGGTGGCTTCGCCCGAAAGTAGCCCTATATATCTTAAACTTGCCTTCCTGTTTATACTTATTGGCTACTCTACAAAATTGGAGGTATTTCCGCTCTTTACCGTTGGCATAGATGCAAACCATAGTGCGCCTGCGCCTGCTTCGGCATTTATATCTTCGGCTCTTGTGGGAGGGGGATATGTCGCTATCTTTAGGGTTTATAAAGTTATGATGGCTTCGAGTGTGTCTCACTGGGTGCTTAACCTTTTGATGGTTGTAGTGATTGTTTCACTTATATCTTCGGCTGTCTATATGGGTAGAACGGCTAATTATAAACGTATGCTCGCCTATTCTACGGTGGAGAATAGTGCGCTGAGTCTTTTGGGGCTATCCCTTGGTGGGGTGGGGGTCTTTGCTTCGGTGCTTCACTCTCTTGCCCATACGGTTATAAAGGCTCTCTCGTTCTTGCAACTTAGTAAGGCGGGTCGGCTCTATGGAACTTATAAGGTAGGGCCTCTGGGGGGGTATCTACACTGTGATAGACTGGGGGCTGGGGTTTTGCTTCTTTGTGTGGTGTCGCTTGTAGCTGCGCCTCCGTCGCTGTTGTTTAGAAGTGAGTATTTGATGTTCAAGGAAATTTTGCTGTCGGATAGGTGGTGGATTATAATCCTTGTGGCGATTCCACTTCTTACGTGTGCTTACTGGACGCTTACGAAACTGCTGACAATTATTTTCTCGGCTCAGCACGGCAAAAATCAGCAGATGCAGAGACCTAGTGTCTTTTCGTATGTTCTGCTTGTGCTGCTTTTGGGACTCTTTGTTGTTTGTATCTTGCAGCCTGAGCTGTTGAATGGTTTGATTATGGAAATTGTTAGGTAATAGTGTTATGGGGAGTTTTTAGAAGTTACATTGTGATAAGTCGAGGCTTAGAAAAAGTTATATAGGCTATGATAAATATTAGAAAAGAACATATTGTTAGGGTAGGACCCGTACACGCAGGTATCATCGAACCAGGTGTCTTTAACTTTACGTGTGTGGGCGAAAGGGTGCAGAAACTTGATATTTCACTAGGCTTTCAGCATAGAGGTATCGAGAAGCTGATTGTTGAGGCTGCACGGAAGGGTAATGCTCTTCGGATGATGTGCCTAGCCGAACAGATTGCTGGAGATACGTCGGTGGGGCACGCTCTTGCGATGGCTCAGATTCTGGATTGCGGTAAGTGTTCGGAACTTTTGGTTCTGGAGAGAGAAGTGGCTTTGGAGTTGGAGAGAGCAGCCGTTAATACTGGTGATGTGGCAGCACTTGCAGGAGATATAGCTCACCAGAGTGCGCACGTGGCGTGTGAGGCTCTGCGTACGCTGTTGATTAATGCTACACAGAGGCTGTGCGGTAGCCGCTTTGGACGTACGCTTATACGTCCTAGTGGAACAAACTTCCCTATTACAGCGCAGCGGTGTGATGATATAACCTCTACGGCAAAGAGGGTGCGCAAACGCCTTAGGGCAGTGAGGGCGAGTTTGATGAACTCTCCGTCGGTTCTCTCTCGATTGGAGGAGGTTTGTATTATGGAGAAGGGGTGCGGACGGTATAGTGGCGACCTTAAAGAACGCCTAGATATCCGCTTTAGAGAGAATGAGGAGGCGTTTGAAAAGATTATTGAGAATTGTAAGGTTCTAAAATCTAACTGGTTTGAGCCACGTGGCGAGGTCGATTATACCTTAAGGCTTGAGGCTAGTAGGACGTATGCTAGCGAGGTGAAGGGCTGGAGAGGGACTATAAAGCATAGTTGTAGAGTCGATGAGAGTGGAGTGATTGTTGAGTACCATATAGAAGACCCTAGCGCAGTGTTGTGGGATGAGCTTGCTCGCTCGACGGCAGGGGCTGAGATTGCGGACTTTCCTGTGAATAATAAGAGCTTTAATTTGTCGTACTGTGGAACAGATAAATAGGAAGACGTTCTTTCCCCCTTTTAGAGGAGCTGTAAAGAGATATAGTGAAGATACATATAAAATACCCCGATGATGAAATTTAGAAAAATAGTCATTATTATCCTATCGGCTGTGGCGATTGCCCTGATGATGCCCAAGAGAGGAATGGTGTCCTTGCAGCCTGTTGTAGGTCAGCAGTGGACAGAACAGACAATTGTGGCTTCGTTTGATGTGCCTATCCAAAAAGCTCAAGAGACAATTGATGCTCAGAGAAGCAAAGTTGGCGAGGAGGCTAAACCTGTCTTTACGATTGATAGGGGTGCTCTTGCTTCTAAGTTAGAGGCTGTGGGGAGGTATGATAAATTGGACTCGGCTTCGATAGTTGTGGTCGAGGAGGCTTTGGGGGAATTTTACTCGCAGGGTATCGTTTCGTTTAGTGAATTTTCGAAGTATAGAAATAGGGCAGTCTATCTCTCGCATTTCAAGAGTGATACACTCTCGACTGTTTATATGGGGGGGCTTTATACTCCTCAGAGTGCGGTGGAGATATTGAAGGAGAGGTGTGATAGCCTGTCGACTGATTTTATTGAGTCGCTTATAGGGGTTAATGTTACCTATAACGACGCTCTTAGTACGGCTGTTAGGCGTGAGGCTATCTCTGATGTGTCGCTTACAAGCGGTGTTGTACGTCGGGGCGAGACGGTGGTTTCTAGTGGGCAGGTTGTCGATAACCAGACCCTTATGCTTATCCGCTCATATAATGAGGAGATGGCTCGTAGGCTTGGCTCTGGAGGGTCGGAGTATTGGGTCTTGTTTCTTCGCTTTTGTGTGATATTTTGTGTGCTGCTTTTGAACTATTTGTTCTTTAGCCGTTTTTCGGTGCATTATATTGGCGAGGATAACCGCAAGCTGCTCTTTGTGCTTCTGCTTTATCTCTTTATGGCGGCTTTGGTGGGTGTGGCTGTGAAGTTTGGCGTAAGTGTTTATTTGGTGCCTTTGCCTATCGCTGCGATATATCTTTTGACATTCTTTAATATGCGTGTGGCAATATTGGGGAATCTTACGAATGTTCTTATTTGTTCGTTGTTTGTGGCTAATCCTTTTGATTTTTTTATAATAAATATCGTGAGCGGACTGGTGGCTATCTTTACGATGAGGCATTATTATCATAGGGGTAAGCTGCTTAGGGCAATTGGTGCAATATTGCTCTCAGAGGTTATATTATATTGCGCTATGGTATTGCTTCGGGACGAGAGTCTGGCTAGTGTGGATTATATGAATCTTATGTGGATTGTGGTCTCAGCGTTATTGTTTCTTGGGTTTTATCAGTTTAGTTATTTGCTGGAGAGGGCGTTTGGTTTTGTGTCGGATGTAACGCTGTTGGAGTTGTGCGATACAAATCAGCCGCTTCTTATGGAGTTGGCGCAGAATGCCCCTGGCACTTTTCAGCATTCGGTTCAGGTGGCTAATTTGGCGGAGAGTGCGGCTAAGGAGATAGGGGCTAATCCGCTGTTGGCACGTACTGGGGCGTTGTATCACGACATTGGGAAGATGACTACTCCTTTTTATTTTGTAGAGAACCTTACGGGGGTATTCAATCCTCATAATGACATAACGACAAAGGAGAGTATAGCTATTATTAAGTCGCACGTGACAGAGGGGTTGGCGATAGCTAAGAAGTATAAACTGCCTAGTGTTGTGCAGCAGTTTATCGAGCGTCACCACGGTGAATCGTTGATATATTATTTTTACGATAAGGCGCAGAGGGAGAATGGTGAGGAGAAGGTCGATGAGAGTGACTTTAGGTATGGGGGTCCACGTCCTGTGTTGCGTGAGGTGTCGTTGTGTATGATGGCTGATGCCATTGAGGCGGCTTCACGTTCATTACCGTCGTATGAGGCTGAGGTTTTGGATAAGCTTGTCGACAATATTGTTGGGGCACAAATACGTGACGGTCAGTTTGCTGATTCGCAGTTGACTTTCGAGGAGGTGGGACGTGTTAAGGCGTTGTTCAAATCAAAGCTCAATAACATATACCACGGGCGTATCGCCTATCCTGTCAGAAAATAGTTTTTTAATGATTAACGTTTGTTAATGATTAGTGATTAATCACTAATCATTAGCAAAGAAGTTAGTCGTTTTTTCGTAATGAGCGCACAAGCTCTTGCTTGAAGTTTTCTTCTGCTACAAATATGCGAGCTGCCTGGCTGACTGACAGCACTTTTACGAAACTAGGAACATACGATCTGCGTAGCTCTACCATAGCTGCCTCCTTGTCTAATAATAAATCTATATCTTCCTTTGTGACGTTATCTCCCTCTAGGTTGCGGTGGAGCTTCCTACGCTCACGGAACAGCTTCTGCACCTCTGCATCATACTGATTATATATCGGCCAAAACTCTTGACTCTGCTGAACTGTCAACTCCAAAGCCTGAGTCATATAAGCAATCTTCTGAGCCTCTATCTGCTTGGCCCTTTGCTCACGAGCCTCCTTCCTTGCCTCTGTATTATCATTGTTTTGCTGAGCATAAGCCGTAAAACTTAATAACACAACGGTCAAAATCATAACTATCTTTTTCATCTTACAAGGCAGAGTTTCTTAAAACTCCTAAATTTTTAATTATTTTTTACTTAAATTTCTCTAGGGGAATTATTATAAGTCCTCTAAATTTAGCTTATCTCTTAACAAAGACATATACCCTCCAGACACCTATGTCTCTCTTACTCCGAAAGCAAAGCCTCCACATCCATAGAGCTATAAAGCCCAATAAATTCAGCCACAGCCTCCTGATAGTACTCGTCATTTACTAGCTCCTCCTCCTCGCCATAAGCTGCATCAATAAACTCATCGCTGCCAATACCATACAACACATCGCTAAGATACGCATCGGTAGAATAAAGCTCCTCAGTATTGAGTGAATGCGACGAAGTCATAAGATAAAATCCGCCCCAAGCAAGCATAACCATCACAGCAAACCCCGCAGCAAAACCTGTCATAGAACGCACAGTACGTCTAAACTTAAGCCCTCTAGTCTCCGTACGATAGCTCAAAGGCTCTTTACTTGTAACTTCAACACTCGGTTGCGCACCAATAGTATCCCTCAATATCCTTGCATTGAGCGACTCGAAATACCCTTCGGGGGTCTTATATGGGTTACGTGTATCCATTGCTGTCAATAACTTAATTTAGAACTATTTTTTGCCTCTTTTTTTAGGGAAAGTTCACAACCTTTGTGACTACTCTTATCTTTGTGACCACTCCCTGACTTCTTTCTTTTTAGTTAGATATATTTTCTATGAAAAGGTTTAATTGTTCTTCTACTTTTTTTTGTGCGTGATGATACGAAGCTTTCAAAGCACCCTGCGAAGTCTCCATAACTTCAGAAATCTGAGCGTATGAAAGTTCCTCGAAATACCGCAACGTAAAGACCGCTTTCTGTTTTGCAGGGAGTGTATCCACCGCCATAGCTAGTGCCTTTTGAGCCTTGTCTCCATCGAAATAGGGGTCGTTGTCATAAAGGTTTCTCAGTTCTCGTTCTGCCTCCTCACCGCTAGCATACTGCATCTTCGAGGAATTTCTCAGAAACGCCAACGCCTCATTCACCGCAATACGATAGAGCCAAGTATAAACTCCTGCCTCGCCACGAAATGAATCCCGAGCCTGCCAAGCCTTCATAAAAGTATTCTGTAACACATCATCGGCATCATCGTGATCTCTCACAATACGCCTCACCACATAGTATATCCTACTGCTATATTTTTCGACTATTTTCTGAAAATCCATTAATACAATTGAGGACTTCTAAAAACTGCCCCCTCCAAAAGCCTAGAGATAGGGTTTATCCCCCTCTACTATTTCTAGACCCTACAACACCCTCTTACTTATTCTTTCTCTCAAGCACCTTTTTTACGGCTGCCTTCACATCTACACTCTCAAGCTTATATTCTGCAAGAAGCTGCATAGGAGCACCGCTCTTACCGAACTTATCGTCCACTGCCACATATTCCATAGGAACAGGGTTGTTACGCACCAATAGTTGTGCTACGCTATCTCCTAGACCGCCATTCATTAGGTGTTCTTCCGCCACAACAACTGCACCCGTCTTCGCCACACTCTTAAGGATTGCCTCGCTGTCGAGTGGTTTGATTGTAGGGATATTTATAAGTTCTACAGAGATACCCTCTTTCTCCAACTCTTCGACTGCAAGAATCGCACGGTACAACAAGTGACCCGTAGCTATCACAGTTACGTCGCTACCCTCGTTCCACTCGATAGCCTTACCGATAACGAACTCCTCGTCCTCAGGTGTAAAGATAGGCTCAACAGGTCTACCGAAGCGTAGATAGACAGGACCATCATATTTAGCAGCAGCAATCGTTGCCGCCTTCGTTTGGTTATAGTCAGAAGGATTAATCACTACCATATTTGGAAGCATCTTCATAAGCCCTATATCCTCCATAATCTGGTGAGTAGCGCCATCTTCCCCAAGTGTAATACCTGCGTGCGAGCCACAAATCTTAACATTTGTTTTGCTATATGCAACCGACTGGCGGATTTGGTCATAGACCCTGCCTGTGGCAAATGCTGCGAATGTACCCACAAAAGGAACTTTGCCAGCGATTGCCATACCTGCCGCTGCCGACACCATATTTGCCTCTGCAATACCTGCCTGCAAAAATCTCTCTGGGAACTCTGCCATAAACTTATCGAACTTCACCGAGCCAGTAAGGTCTGCACACATTCCTACAATATTTTCATTTTCTCTAGCTGCTTCGAGAAGCCCATCGCCAAACCCTGAGCGGGTATCTTTCTTTCCTGTAACTGTATAAGCCTTCATATATTATTTCTTAAGCGGAGTTCGACAGAACTCCTTCGTTTTTTTGTTTTTAAATTTAAGGGGGATTCCCTTTGGTTATGCTCTCACAAGAGTTGTAAAATCCACTCTCCTATTGCCCACTAAAGTTTAGCCTTTACCGTATCGCCTTCTTTGATGTAGTCAAGTCCTTCAAGGGCAATAACATCGCCAGGGGTAAGACCGCTCTTGACAACATAGTTAACCCCTTCAATGCCATAGGTCGTAATGTTTTGCGATTTAACCTTTCCCTCGCCATCAATCTTATAGACCATAATCTTATCCTGAAGGTCATAAGTAGCTGTTTGAGGAATTACCACAACGCCGCTATGAGGCGTATTGATTCTCACCTTTGCCGAAGCTCCCGTACGAAGCATTCTTTCATTATTCGGGAAAGTAGCTTTAAGTTGAGCCGAGCCAGTAGTCATATCAATCATTCCACTAGCAAGTTCCACCTTACCGCTGTGCTCATACAAACTTCCATTCGAGAGAACAAGCGAAGCCTCTGGGATAAGGCTTACAAGTCCCTTAAGCTCTATTCCCTTTGAGCTAGTCTTTTCAAAGATATCTAGCACTAGGTTCTCATTAATCGAGAAGTATGCCGACACTGGGCCGCTACTCGACACAGTTGTGAGTGCATCAGCCGCAGAAGGGCTGACAAGCGTACCTGAACGCACAACAATACGCCCTACAACACCGTCCACTGGCGAAGTAATGGTAGCATACCCAAGAGGGATTTTAGCATTCTCTGCTTGCGACAAAGCCACATTCTCTTGCGCCTCGGCAGCTTCTAGAGTAGCCTGAGCACTTTTAAGCTCAAAGTCCGAGATTATACCCTTTTCTACAAGTGGGCTAAGTTTTTCGACCTCCAAGCGAGCATTAGCCACCTGTGCCTTAGCAGCACCAACAGCCGCCTGTGCTGCATTATAAGTCGACTGTAACTCCTCTTCGTCAATCTTAAAGAGCACTTGTCCCTTTTTCACCACAGAACCCTCCTCGACAAGAATAGACTCGATATAACCCGAAACACGTGGTCTAATTTCAACCACCTGCTCACTCTGCAATTCTGCTGCAAAGTCAGTTGCAATGAGTGCCGAAGTTGTATCAATCTTCATAGCTGCATACTCTGACACCACAGTTTCCTTCTTTTGTTCGGTTGTACCACAACCCACGGCTACTATTGTTAGAGCCATCAAAATTAAAGCATTTACCTTTTTCATTGTCGTTCTTATGAATAATAATTACAAGGAGTTATCTATTCGTACTCCTAAAAAACTTATGCTATGTATAGGGAGGGGAAGGTTATTCCCACTCGATTGTTGCAGGTGGCTTAGACGAGATGTCATAGACTACTCGGTTAATGCCTCTTACTTTATTTATAATTTCGTTACTTACCTTCGCTAGGAACTCATAAGGCAGGTGTACCCAGTCAGCCGTCATACCGTCGGTAGAACTTACTGCACGAAGTGCCACACAGCTCTCATAAGTACGCTCATCGCCCATAACCCCTACACTCTGAACAGGAAGGAGCATAACGCCTGCTTGCCATACGTCGTTGTATAGTCCTGCCTCCTTAAGAGAGTCTATAAAAATCTTATCTGCCGCTTGAAGTATCGCCACCTTTTCGGCAGTTACTTCGCCCAGAATACGAATACCAAGTCCTGGGCCTGGGAATGGGTGACGACCAAGGATAACCTCGCTAACGCCCATTTCACGACCAATTCTGCGAACCTCATCCTTGAACAACAAACGTAGCGGCTCGACAATTTTTAAGTTCATTTTCTCTGGCAGACCGCCCACATTGTGGTGCGATTTAATAGTCACGCTAGGACCTCCCGAAGAAATCGACTCGATTACATCTGGATAGATTGTACCCTGTGCCAGCCATTTGATATCTGTGAGTTTCTGCGCCTCGGCATCGAAAACTTCGATAAAGTCACGACCGATAATCTTACGCTTAGCCTCAGGCTCTGTAACGCCCTTCAAATCCGCTAGGAACTTATCTCCTGCACGAACTCCTATAACGTTTAGTCCCATACCCTGATAAGACTCCAAAACTTGTTCAAATTCGCCTCCACGAAGTAGACCCATATCCACAAAGATACAGACAAGTCTATCGCCAATGGCACGGTGCAATAGCTCTGCCGCAACACTCGAATCCACACCGCCCGATAGCCCTAGTACTACTTTGTCTTCGCCTAGTTGTTCTCTAAGGCTCTCAATCGAACTCTCTACATACGAAGCTGGAGTCCACTCTCCACTACACCTGCAGATATCCATAAGGAAGTGTCTCAAGATTTGAGTGCCCTCTTCTGAGTGGTAAACCTCTGGGTGGAATTGAATACCCCACGTCTCCTCGCCTTCAACACGGTATGCCGCTACTGGCACATCGCTAGTCGAAGCAATGATTTTATAGCTATCAGGGATTCTCACGATAGTATCACCGTGCGACATCCACACCTGCGACGTTTCGCTAAGAGAGGCAATCAGTGGGTCATCTCCCACAACCTTGCTAAGCATTGCACGTCCATACTCTCTACTATTACTTGGAGCTACCTCTCCACCAAAGTTATGAGCTATATATTGTGCGCCATAACACACGCCTAGTAGAGGCAAACGACCCTTAACACCGCTAAGGTCAATCTGTGGAGCATTCTCATCTCTCACCGAACTAGGCGAGCCTGAGAGTATTACGCCCACAACGTCGTCGTCCATTGCAGGAGGGTTATTAAATGGGTGTATCTCTGAGTAAACATTCAGTTCACGCACACGCCTAGCGATAAGCTGAGTGTACTGCGAGCCGAAATCTAGTATTATTATTTTCTGCACTGTGTTATTATAAGTTTTTTAAAAATTTCGCTTCTTTAATTACGTCACAAAGATAACATTTTTATTGGAAAAAATCGTCTATTTCCTCAAAACTCTCTCCCGTAGCGAGGGAGTCTACAGTTATCTTTTCTTCTCTGTGTCCGCCATCTTCTGGGTCACATTCTATCTCCACCATTCCGACAGGAGGGGCGAACATATCGTCTTTGGATATTCCTAGTGATTTATCTCCGTAGACACTTGTCATAAACTTACCGAAAATCGGAAGTGCAGCAACCGAACCTTCACCCCTTGAGACCAAGTGCATAGACCTATCTTCACCGCCTACCCAAGCACCTGCTACGAGCTGCGGAGTAACGCCTATAAACCACGCATCGGAGTTGTTATTTGTTGTACCTGTCTTACCGCCTATTTCGCCCATAAAACCGAACTGATAGCGCAGTCTACCGCCCGTACCAGCCGAGACATTACTTTGTAGCATCGAGAGCATTGTATAGGCAGTCTTTTCGCTAATAGCCTCGTTTGTTTGAGGAGAGAAGGAGCTAAGGACATTCCCTTGTCTATCCTCTATCCTTGTAACGAACATAGGGGTTGTGTGCACGCCTCTATTTACAAAGGTCGAGAACGCCCCGACCATTTCGAAAAGTGCCACCTCAGGGCTACCCGTGCATATAGAATATACTGGATCTATCCAGCTAGTGACCCCCATCTTGTGGATAAGGTCAGTAACGGCATCTGGCGAAGATTGTTTCATAATCCACGCCGAGTAGTTGTTCCTTGAATTTGCAAGCCCCCAACGCAGCGGATGTAGCACTCCGTCATAGACAACATTACCCGATTCCTTAGGATTGAAAGCATCTCCCGAAGCTGTCTCAATCGAAACTGGGAGATTCGGCACAAGAGTGCAGGGATTATAACCCAAGAAGTCAAAGGCAAAGGTGTAGATAAAAGGCTTAACAGTAGAGCCCACTTGCCTACGTCCTTGTTTGACCATATCGTATTTGAAGTACTTAAACGAAGGACCTCCCACGTACGCCTTCACATATCCCGAACTAGGATCCATCGCCATAAAACCACATCTCATAATCGACTTAGTGTATAGCACTGAGTCACGAGGTGTCATTGTAGTGTCAATATCTCCCTGATATCCGAAGACCTTCATCTTCACAGGCTCATTAAAAACCCTTAGGATATTCTCTTCGCTCATACCTGCTTGGCGCAAGTGGTATGCTCTGTCGGAATATTTTATCGCAGAATTTACGATAGCTTCCTCCTGCGCTTTAGTGATATTGAAGAAGATTTTTCCGCCATAGTTTTTCTTTTGTTTATCTAGCATTGCCTGCACGCCATCTTTTCCGCCCATTTGTTCGTCGACTGCATTTTCGGCATATCTTTGCATACGGCTATCTACTGTTGAGTAGATTTTTAGCCCATCTCTGTATAGGTTGTATGGCGTACCGTCAGCCTTTGTGTTTTTATTACACCAGCCGTATAGTGGGTCGTTATTCCATAGGTTTTGCGCTACGTCAAAGTCCCAGTCGTTATTGTAGTCACTCCTTTTTGGTTCTTTAGCAGTCATATAGAGCCTAACCATTTCACGGAAGTAGGTCGCCGAACCTGCATTGTGCGACACAGGATTATAGTTTAGAACAATATCCTCTGCCTTGTATTCCTCTGCTTTATCCGCAGGGATGTATCCCATCGTTGCCATACGAGATATAACGGTATTTCGCCTCTTAAGGGCATTTTCGGGATTGACCACAGGCGAATACCTTGTCGGGGCGTTAACAACGCCTATAAGCATTGCAGCCTCAGGAACGGTAAGGTCTAGCGGTGCTTTACCGAAGAATGTAGCCGAAGCCGATTTAATACCGTAGGCATTCGAGCCATAGCCCACAACGTTAAGGTACATAGCCACGATTTCCTCTTTGGTGTAGTTATACTCTAGCATTGTTGCCGTGACCCATTCTTTGAGCTTAGAGACCACTAGATTAAATGTTTTACCGATAGCCGAACGAGTTGTCGTATCTCTAGGGTATAGGTTTTTGGCTAGCTGCTGCGATATAGTTGAGCCGCCGCCCTGGTCACTTTGGAAGAGTAGGAGTGTTTTAAACGCCACACGTCCAAGTCCTATAAAGTCGATACCTGAGTGCGAGCTAAAGCGTGCATCTTCTGTCGCTATTAGTGCAGCCACAAGGTTAGGCGATAGTTCGCTATAATCTGTATATGAACGATTCTCTACGAAGAACGAGCCTAGCTGTTTTCCGTCAGAGGAGATTAGTTCAGTAGCGATATTACTGCGAGGATTTTCGAGTTCTTCGAATGAGGGTAGCTCGCCGAACGCCCCTGCTATAATCAATATTATGAGTATAGCAAGAGAGGCAAAAGGGGCAATGATAATTGTCCAGAATATTGCAGCAAATAGTTTTTTGCGTCTAGGGTTGCCTAGCTTTTCCCAGAGTCTGGCAATACCTTTTTTCTTGCTTTTTGAATTTTTTGGTTGTGTCATAGGTGCAAATTTAGTATTTTTGGCGCATATAATCATCTTTTTTACTTTAATAAAACGAAATTTATGTTAATATGCTGCCCCGAGGGGTTTTTACAAGCAGGTGTTGACGAGGCAGGTAGAGGTCCGATAGCGGGTCCTGTTGTCGCTGCTGCTGTTATTTTGCCTTCTGATTTTCGGGACGAGAGGATACAAGATAGCAAGAAGATGACAGAGCGAGTGCGCCTTGATGTAGAGCCTATGATTAAGTCGGCTGCGGTGGCTTGGTCTGTGGCATTTGTTAGCGAAGAGGAGATTGACAGAGTAAATATTTTGTCGGCTACGTTTTTGGCTATGGAACGGGCGATTCGGGGGTTAGGGGTAACACCTGAGGAACTGCTTATCGACGGCAATCGTTTTCGCAGTTCTCTACTTATACCCTATACTACGGTAGTGGGAGGCGATAATAAGCATTTGAACATAGCGGCAGCCTCTATCCTTGCGAAGAATGCCCGTGATAGATATATGCGTGAGCTTCATAGTCAGCATCCTGAGTACTGCTGGGACACGAATAGCGGTTATCCCACAGCTAAACACCTCGAAGCGATAGCTGAGTTTGGAATAACTCCCCACCACCGCAAGACTTTCAAAGGAGTACGTGAGTGGGTAGGAGGGTTGTTTTAGAGCCCCCCTTTAGATAGAATTTAACAGAGACAATTTTAAAATATTTTTATAGATTTACTTTTAGTACACGAAAAATTATGATAGATTCGCATACACATTTAGACAATGAGAGGTTTACGGAGGATATAGACGAGGCAGTAGCTAGAGCTATTGCCAGTGGTGTAGATAGGTTTATAATCCCTGCTACATCTGACGATGCACAAGCGCATTTATTTGAGACGGTGTCACGCTATTCGCACTGTATGTATGCTACGGCAGGGCTACATCCTACGGATGTGAATGACAACCCAGACTTTAGGGAGCATCTCAAAAATGTGGCTAAGGTTGTAGCCGCTCCTCCGATGCGTATTGTAGCCATAGGGGAGACAGGCACAGATTTACATTGGGGAGGCGATTTTATAGCCGAGCAGATGGAGTCATTTGAATTTCAGGTGCGTCTATCCATCGAACACAACCTACCTCTTATAATCCACACACGAGACAGTTGGAATGAAACCTTTGAGGTACTGGAGTCCTATGCAGGCAAGGCACGTGGAGTATTGCACAGTTTCTCTGGAACAGCCAAAGAGATAGAGCGAATAGAGAGGCTAACAGGCTTTTATTACGGCATAAACGGAACGGTAACCTACAAGAACTCCACACTCCCAGAAGCATTACAGAGCATACCTGTAGAGAAGATACTTTTAGAGACAGATTCACCCTTTCTACCTCCCACCCCATACCGTGGTAAGCGCAACGAAAGTTCATATATCCCCCTAATAGCAGCCAAGGTAGCAGAGATAAAGGGCATATCCACTACACAGCTAGCAGAAATAGCAACCAAAAACACCGAACGCCTCTTCAACCTATAAAAGCCCCCCAAAGGAAAACAACCTAAAAGCGAAACAGTCTAAAAGGAGAACACTCAAAAGAGAAACACTCAAAAGGGAAACACTCAAAAGGGAAACACTCAAAAGGAGAACAGTCCAAAAGGAGAACAGTCCAAAGGAGAACAGTCCAAAGGAGAACAGTCCAAAAGAGGAATAGCCTAAAAGCAAAACAAACAAAAGGGGAGTATCTAAAACTCCCCTAAAGATTTCATAACAAAACAAAGTCCTCAAAAGCATAAAATCATTTCAGAACAACACCAAGCGAGAACCCCATTAATAATTAATCATTATTTTCGCACAACTCGTATTGAGAGACCTAGGGGTAGGTTCTTGCCGTAGCGGTCACTTTGATATAGTTCGGAAAATTCTATTTCTATGTTTTCACCGAAAATTTGTGATACGAGCGTTCGTGCTAGTAGGGCGGAGAAGCCCATCGAGTAGAGGCTTAGTAGTAGAAATGAGCCAGATTCTTTGCTCAGTAGACGCTCGCACATCTCTAGCATTTCGTATATGTGCTCCTCTAATACCCACTTCTGACCATCCGTGCCACGACCATAGGCTGGAGGGTCTAATATTATGCCGCTATAACTGTTGCCTCGTCGCAGCTCTCGTGCCGCAAATGTTAGTGCATCGTCTGTGATGAATCGTATGTTATTCACGCTCGACAGCTCTGCGTTCTCTCGTGCCCATACATTGACAGCCTTTACAGAATCGAGATGTGTAACCTCACCGCCTGCTAGTGACGCTGCTATGGATGCCGCACCCGTATAGGCGAACATATTTAAGACCTTGCATCCTGGTGCTAAGGCCACTCGCTGTTGTATGAAATCCCAATTCGACCCCTGCTCTGCAAAAACGCCCACGTGTTTGAAGGAGGTTAAACCTAGGCGCAAAACTAAATCCCCATAGGTCATAGCTCGACGGATTGTCCACTGCTCCTTGGCACCCTTTTTGATACTCCAATTACCGCTGTCGCCATCACGACCCTTGCGCTCAAATCTAGCACTGCAAAGTGACTCCCACTCAGATTCACTCATATCGCTAGACCACAAAGCCTGAGGCTCAGGGCGCATTAAAATGTTGCTGCCAAATCGTTCGAGCTTATAACCATATCCCGAATCTATAAGTTCGTACTCGCTCTTTGACCACTGTGCCGTATGTAATAAAATTTGCATAAAATTTAAACCCCCTCTATAAAATGAATACTGAAATGTAAGTGCCAAATGAATGCCCTACGCCATAAAATATATTATTACGCAAAATTACAAATAATTTATGAATTACTCTATCCTTACCCGTATTTATTGTATCGTATCTATCGCTCTGACCCTACACTGTGCAGAGGGCTTAGCAGTCGGGCAAACGCCCTCTCAGCTAACAATTTTAGAAGGACTCTCCGATAGCCAAATAGGCGAGCTGAAAAAACTACAATCGGGAAGCGACCTCCCACCAGAGCTTAACTCACCCCTTCCCTCTGGACTCCCCGACGATAATGAAGAGGAGTCAACCCTAAGCGGTGAACAATCGCTAAGAGGCGAACTCAATAAAAATGGCTCGGAAAATAGAGCTAAAACCTCCGCCTCAGCAAGCGGAGTCTGGGGGCGAGATATCTTTAGTGCAGAAAACTTAACATTCGCCCCATCGGTTAAAATACCCACGCCTATGAACTATATCGTGGCTTCGGGAGATGAGCTAATAGCATCGCTATGGGGAGAGTCCGAAGCCGAATACATCCTAAGGGTATCGCCCGAAGGAAATGTCTCAATACCACGCATAGGGCTAGTAAACATAGGCTCGCTAACTATTGAAGAAGCAGAGAACAAAATTAAAGCTAAACTCTCACAAGTAATCTCAGGGCTCAACACTGGAGCCGCAAATCTTAAACTTACACTTGGAGACTTTCGTTCTATAACTGTAAATATTATCGGGGAAGCCCAGATGCCTGGCACATATACTCTGCCTTCGCTAGCTACTGCCTTCAATGGGCTATACGCTGCCGCAGGGGTCTCAGATATAGGAAGCCTAAGAGATATAAAACTCTACCGAAAAGGAAAGCTAGTGGCAGAGTTTGATGTTTATGAGTATCTAATGCAGGGAGGAGACTATAACGATATGAGGCTAGAGGATAACGACCTAATAATTGTTTCACCATATAAAAACCTAGTAATTGTGGAAGGAGGAGTTAAAAGACCAAAAATTTATGAAATGGCACAAGGAGAGACCATAGCAGATTTGCTGGATTATGCAGGCGGCTTTAGAGGCGATGCCTTTAGTCAAACTATTACGATGCACAGACGTTCAGGTGACAGGCAGTATAGTATCAGTACTGTGGCTCGTGAGGATTTTGATGAGGTCTCTCTTGCAGATAGGGATGTCTTAAGGGTCGGGTATATCTCAGATGGCTATGCCAATAGGGTAAGTGTAGAGGGCGCAATATGGCGTGAGGGATATTATGAACTCTCCGATAGTGTGGCTACTCTCTCGTCGCTTATAGAGATGGCTGGCTCTGTTACATCTGATGCCTTCGAAGGGCGTGGGCAGATTTTTCGTACTCGTCTAGATGGCACTATGGAGATACTATCCTTTTCGCTAGAGGATATTCTAAGTGGAAGGGGGGAGGATGTTGTTCTCTTTAGCGAAGATAGGGTTGTTATTGCCTCGAAGCAGGGACTCCGTGAGGGGGCAACCTTAACTATCGCAGGAGAGGTTAACAGCCCGAAAACAGTTGGCTACGTGGAGGGGATGACCATAAAAGATTTTGTTGTCCTCGCAGGTGGCTTTAAAAACTCGGCATCGCTCGAAAGAATCGAAGTGGCAAGGCGTATTCGTGACCCTTATGCTGTTGAGGCAGGAGAGCAGAGGGCTGAACTCTTCGTCTTTAATATTGACGAGGATTTGGGGTTAGAGAGCCAGGGGGAGGACTTTGTCCTTATGCCCTATGATATGGTCTTTGTACGTCGCTCACCGAATTACGTAGAGCAGAGGATTGTTGAGGCTGTGGGAGAGTTTAATTTTAGTGGAGATTATGCGATATCGAGTAGTGATTACAGGCTTAGCGATTTAGTTGCAGCAGCAGGTGGGCTTACCTCAATGGCGTATGTCAAGGGGGCTACGCTCCGTAGGCTCTACACGCCTCAGGACTTGCGTAGGGCAGAGAGCCTTAAAGCTCTTAAGGATGTCTCAGAGAGGCAGGGTATAGGTGTAGAGAGCTCAACAGTAGGGCAGGCAGGCGAGGTCGCTTTGGGAGATTACTACACTGTGGGTATTGACCTTAGTAGTGCCCTTCGGGATAGTCTCTCCTCGGCTAATATCGTACTGAGGGCAGGCGATAAACTCCTTGTGCCCTGTCGGCAAAATACTATTACAATTTCGGGAGCAGTCTATTACTCGACTACAACTACACACGTTGCAGGGCTAAGGGTAAGGGACTATGTGAAAAGGGCAGGAGGATATAGTTCTAAGGCTCGTCATAGACCCTTTGTGATAGAGCCAAGTGGTAATGTGCTGGCGGTTAAAGGCTCTTACGTGCCGTCGCCTGGTAGTGAAATTGTAGTGCCATACAGGGAGTACAGAGAGCCTATGAGTGTGCAGGGATGGATAGGTATATCTTCCTCTATTGTGTCGATGGCGGCAATGGTTATGTCGCTGCTGAATTAGGTGGGTTTCTTATGCTCTAGGTATATGTCTAGGAGTCTTATGTGTCTAAGAGTCTTATGCTTTTAAGAGTTTTATATGTTCAAGAGTCTTGTATGTTCAAGAGTGTGGCTTCTATTCTAAAAAACCTATTCTAAAAAGCCGTTGCAGAAAATCCAGTCTAGTATCGAGAGGTTTGGCACAAAGGGTTGTCTCTCGCTAAAGACCTGATAGTATTCCCCACGGGAGTAGATAGGTGGTGTGTCACAGCCTGTGAAATTTTCGGTAAGGACTATCGGTGTATTGACCTTTAGAATCTCTAGGATGCCCTGGGTTATCCTCTGGTTCATATCGAAAAGGTACTTGTCAGAGAATAGAAATAGTGGCTCTATCTTGTCGATGAAATGTTCGAAATAGGGCGCAGAGCGGTAGGCTGTATGTATGCTCTTTAGGTGTTGTGAAGCGAATTTTTCGCTGTGGTCTACCTCTACTTCTCGAATGGGTAGACGCACCCCTCTCCCTCCGATAATGGGTACTGAGAGTCGCTGAATGCCTGTGGCTGTCATAATATCGCAGCGGTTACGGTAAGAACGTTTCTGGAAAGTTTCGTGTGCTTCTATAATTGTGCTATCCTCTTTGAGGGTCTCTATGTATTGTATCGGGGGGAAATATGCTGTGCTGAGAATCATAGTTGTTTTTTGTGTCTATATATCTTCTTAAAAAAAGTCTTTGTTTTGTTTAGCTAATCTTTGAGAGGTCTAGCTCTAGTTTGTCCGCTCCTTTGCCTGCTCGTAGTTTTGCTACTGCGACTCTGAGAGGGAAGTTTATCGGTACGCCAATAAGTGGGTCACGTTCGAGTATTGCAGTGGCTAGGGTTCGTGCGCTCTCTAATATTGCTGAGTCTTTGGCTAGGTCAGAGAAATGGATGTCTAGTGCCTCGCCGCTCTGGCGTGTGCCGTCTATATCGCCTGCGCCTCGTAGCTCCATATCTCGCTGTGCTATTACAAAACCGTCGGTTGTCTCTGTCATTACCTGCATACGTGTGCGACTCTCCCTGCTGAGCTTGTCGCCAGTGAGTAGAATACACCACGCCTCGTCGCTGCCTCTGCCCACACGCCCACGCAACTGATGAAGCTGTGAAAGCCCAAATCTATCGGCATTCTCAATGACCATAACCGAAGCATTGGGTACATTAACGCCTACTTCTATAACTGTTGTGGCTATAAGTATCTGCGCTTTGCCCTCTTTGAACATAGTCATACCGTACTCCTTAAGGTCGTTCTTCATCTTGCCGTGCACTACGACATTTGTGTAGCCCTTCTCGTAGGGGAAGAATTGAGAAATTGCCTCTGCCCCTGCCTCGATAGAGGCTATATCTATCTTGTCATTCTCGTCAATGGCTGGGTAGACGATATAGCACTGCCTGCCAAGGGTTATCTGCTCTCGCATAAATCCCATAACGCTCAGCCGCTGATTCTCCTTGAAGTGTAGAGTTTTGATGGGCTTACGTCCTGGCGGCAGCTCGTCGATAATGGATAGATCCAAATCGCCATAAAGAGTCATTGAAAGAGTTCGAGGTATAGGGGTAGCTGTCATAACCAAAATGTGAGGAGGAATCTCTCCCCCTTTGCTGTGAAGCTTAGCTCGCTGCATAACGCCAAAGCGGTGCTGCTCGTCGATAATAACTAGCCTCAAAGAATGGAAAACGACAGGGTCTTCGATAAGGGCGTGTGTGCCGATGAGTATTTTTAGTGAACCGCTCTCTAGCTCGTCGAGTATTTTTGTGCGTGCCTTTTTGCGTGTAGAACCTGTTAGTAGCTCTACACTTACTCCTATCTTCTCGCACATAAGAAGGAGAGACTCGAAGTGCTGCTTTGCGAGAATTTCGGTTGGAGCCATAAGGGCACACTGCCCCCCGTTGTCAACCGCTAGAAGTGCTGCTAAAAGGGCTACTATTGTCTTGCCACTGCCTACGTCGCCTTGGAGGAGACGGTTCATCTGGTGACCTGTGGCGGTGTTCTCTCGTATCTCTCTCACCACTCGTTTTTGTGCACCAGTAAGCTCAAAGCTAAGAACCTCGTTGTAAAACCTATTGAAGTACTCTCCCACTTTGTCGAAAACATAGCCTTTGGAGTGTTCTACTCTAATGCCCTTCTTCTGGAGAAGGCTTAGCTGTATTATGAATAATTCCTCGAATTTAAGGCGATAGAGTGCCCTTTGTAGGGATTCGTTGCTTCGGGGCAGGTGGCTCTGTATAAGAGCCTCTTCACGGCTCATAAGCCCCATCTTCTCGATAACCCACTCGGGGAGGGTCTCCTCGACTTTGCCCTCGATTTGTTGGCAAAGTGTGCGGATAAGTTTGGCAATGACACGAGTCCCTAGCATATTGTTGCGTAGCTTCTCTGTTATGCTGTAAACTCCCTGCACCCCTTGGCTCGATGCTCCCTGAGAACCGTAGATTTCAAATTCGGGATGTACCATAGAGAGCCGCCCCGAAAAGAGAGAAGGTTTGCCATAAAAGATAAACTCGTTGTCCCTGTCTAAACTCTTAAGAACCCACGAAGTGGAGCGGAACCAAATCATCTCAGCTATACCCGTGCCGTCGTAAATAGTTACCACTAGGCGAGAGGGTTTGCCTGCTCCACCTATGCTTTGTATGCTTTGAATAGTTCCTTTTATTTGAACATCCGTGTTGTGCTCAGTGGTCGTTAGCTCTCGGATGGTGTGGAACTGACTTCTGTCTATATACCTAAAAGGCGTATGGTTTAAAAGGTCTTCAAAGGTCGATATGCCGAGCTCACTGCGCAGTATCTCCGCACGTTTTTCGCCTACTGAAGGCAAAAATTTGATAGATGTTGTGAGTATCGACATTTTTTTTGTATTTTTGTAGTTATGTTATCCCCTCTAGAAAAGGGGGTGACCCTAAATTAAAATTATAATCAACTACAAAAATACAAAAATGTACGCAAAAATTCAAACTCATCTGCAAAATGAACTCTCAGCTATCAAAGAAGCTGGGCTATTTAAAACTGAACGCATTATCGAAAGCCCTCAAAGGGCGAAGATTGAGGTGAACTCAAAAGAGGTTTTAAATTTCTGTGCGAATAACTATTTGGGACTTTCGGATAACGCTCGTATGATTGAAGCTGCCAAAAAGGCGATGGATAGCCGTGGCTTCGGTATGAGTTCGGTTCGTTTTATTTGCGGCACGCAGGATATCCATAAGGAACTAGAGGCTGCTATTGCAGATTATTTCGGTACGGAGGATACAATCCTTTATGCTGCTTGTTTCGATGCAAATGGAGGTGTGTTTGAGCCACTTTTGGGCGAAGAAGATGCTATTATCTCTGACTCGCTAAACCACGCTTCGATTATCGACGGTGTGAGACTTTGTAAGGCTGCGAGATATCGTTATGCTAATGCCGATATGGAGGATTTGGAGAAACAACTTATTGCGGCAGCGGGTCATAGATTTAAAATCATTGTGACAGACGGTGTCTTCTCGATGGACGGTAATGTCGCTCCTATGGATAAGATTTGTGCCCTAGCAGAGAAATATGACGCTATGGTTATGGTGGATGAGTGCCACAGTGCAGGTGTTGTAGGTCCTACTGGTAGAGGTGTCACAGAGGAATTTGACCTTAGAGGAAAGGTGGAGATTATCACTGGTACTCTGGGTAAGGCTATGGGTGGCGGTATCGGTGGTTTCACTACTGGTAAGCGTGAGATTATTGAGCTTCTTCGCCAACGCTCTCGTCCTTATTTGTTCTCTAACTCTATTCCTCCTGCAATTGTGGGAGCGTCGCTTGAGATGTTTAAAATGTTGAAGGAAAGTGACGATTTGCATACAAAACTTGCGGCTAATGTGAAACACTTTGTGGGGGCTATGACTGCGGCAGGTTTCGATATTAAGCCTACTGCTTCGGCTATCTGTGCTGTGATGCTCTATGATGCTCCACTAGCTCAGAAGATGGCAGCAGAACTTCTTGAAGAGGGTATCTATGTTACAGGGTTCTTCTATCCAGTTGTTCCTAAGGAGCAGGCTAGAATCCGTGTGCAGGTTTCGGCAGGACACTCTGTTGAAGATTTGGATAAGTGTGTGGCAGCATTTACAAAGGTGGGCGTTAAGCTAGGGGTTATTAAATAATCTTTAGGCATTAAATTTTTTTTAAAAAACAATACATATATGAGTAATGCGCAAAAGATAGTAGGGCTGCTGTTTGGGTCGTTTGATCCGATACATAGGGGGCATATCTCCATAGCTCGTTGGGCTTTACAGGCTCAGCTGTGCGATGAAGTTTGGATGGTGCTTTCGCCACAGAACCCTATGAAGCCTAATTCGGCTGCGCCTTATGACCATAGAGCCTCTATGGTGCGTTTGGTTGTCGAGGATGTCGAGGGTGTGCAGTTGTGTAGGGATGAAACGGAGCTTACTCCTCCTTATTATACCATAAATACGGTTCAGTATCTTATGATGAGGTATCCGCAGTGTCGTTTTATGATTCTGTGCGGTACGGATGTTAAGGAGCAGAGTCATACCTGGTATAGAGCTGAGGAACTTCATACGCTTGTGGATTTTGTGGAGTATCCACGTTTTGACGGTGGCGAGCTGCCATTTATTGATGTGAGTTCTACGGAGATTCGCTGTGGTGAGAAGTTGGAGTACCTCGACGAAAGGGTGAGAGAGTACATAGAAAAAAATAAGGTCTACTGCGCACACTTCGAAAGGGGGCAGATTCGTTATAGACTGGGCGATATAACAGGTGCTATAAACGAGTGGAATCAGTGTACTGATGAGCCTCATTTGACTAAGGCGAATGCTCTTAAGGAATTGGCAGGTGGTATTATGGAGTATCGCTATGACGAAATTTATAACCCATAAGTTATGGGTCGGATTTTAGCAATAGATTATGGGCGTAAGCGTGTGGGGTTGGCTGTGACTGATCCTTTGGGGATTATTGCTCAGCCGCTTGTTACGGTTTCGGCAGGGGAGTGTCTGGAGTTTTTGGCTCAGTACTTTTCTGAGAATGAGGTTGACAGAGTGGTTATCGGTATGCCTACACGGTTGGATGGTACGCCTAGTGATTCGCAGCGTTATATTTTGCCTTTTATGGGGCGATTTCGCAAGGCTTTTCCTGGAGTTAGGCTTTGTGAGGTAGAGGAGGCTGGAACGTCGGTTGAGGCTTTTGAGGCTATGCTAGAGGGGGGCGTTCGTAGGAATGCTCGAAGGCAGAAGTCGGGTATTGTCGATAGGACTGCTGCTAGCCTTATTTTGCAGCGATATTTAGAGGAGTTATAGGGGCGTTGGGGATATAGGCATATAGAGATATAAAGTTATAACGATATAGGGGTATAGAAATTCCCTTGAAGAAAAATAAATAAAAAAATAGGAATAAGAAGATGATTTTACCGATTTGCGTTTATGGCAATAGTATTTTGAAGGAGGAGTGTGGCGATATCGAACCTGGCTATGCGGGTTTGAGTGAGCTTATTGACAATATGTTTGAGACGATGTATAAGGCTGATGGTATAGGGTTAGCTGCTCCGCAGGTGGGCTTTGATATATCGTTGTTTGTTATAGATATCACGGGTTTTTATGAGGATGAGGAGTCGCTTGCTGATATCGGAGAGGGATGTGCGGCTGCTCCTTTCAAAAGGGTCTTTATAAACCCTGAGATTTTGGAGGTTAGCGAGGATGAAGAGCCTTATAACGAGGGGTGTTTGAGTTTGCCAGGCATTAATGAGAATGTTATGCGCCCACGTGCGATTGTTATGCGTTATATGGATGAGAATTTTGTGGAGCACACGGAGCATTTTGATGCTATGTGGGCACGTGTTATACAGCACGAGTATGACCATTTGTGCGGTATGGTTTTCACTGATAGGCTTGCGCTTATTCGTCGTCAGATGGTTCGCTCTAAGTTGCAGGGTATTGCACGTGGGGTTTATCGGGCATCTTATCGTTGCAAGTGAGGTGTTAGGTATTAGGTTGTAGGTGTTAGGTGTTAGGTGTTAGGCGTTAGGTTGTAGGTTTTAGGGCTAGTGCCGTAGTTTAATAATCTGAAACGAGAGACACTGTAGAGAATAATAAAATAAAACAAGCGAGAGCTAAACCAGATGTCGGTTTAGCTCTCGCTTGTTTTATTCTGCTGTGGCTCTGTTATTGTCCTAGAGTCTGGTTGTTCTAGGGTTCTGCTATTGTCCTAGATAACTCTTAAGGAGTTTGCTGCGGCTGCCATTGCGCAAGCGGCGGATAGCCTTCTCCTTAATCTGACGAACACGCTCACGGGTTAAGCCAAACTCGTCACCTATCTCCTCTAGGGTCATCTCAGCTGCCCCGATGCCAAAGAAATACTTTACGATGTCTCGCTCACGGTCTGTAAGAGTCGATAACGCACGGTCAATCTCTACTCCCAAAGACTCATTGATAAGTGTGCGGTCTGCATTTGGTGAATCAGAATTTACTAGTACGTCAAGAAGTGAATTGTCCTCACCCTCTGCAAATGGCGCATCCACTGATATGTGACGACCGCTAACTCTCATAGTGTCCTGTACCTTCTCCTTAGGCAAGTCAAGTACTCGTGCCAACTCCTCAGATGATGGCGTACGCTCATTCTCCTGCTCAAAACGTGCAGAAGCCTTGTTTATCTTATTAAGAGAACCCACCTGATTAAGTGGCAAACGCACGATACGACTCTGCTCTGCCAATGCCTGCAAAATAGACTGACGTATCCACCACACGGCATAAGAAATAAACTTAAAACCACGTGTCTCATCGAACTTCTCAGCTGCCTTTATAAGACCTAGGTTTCCCTCGTTTATAAGGTCAGGAAGGGTCAACCCCTGATTCTGATACTGCTTCGCCACAGATACAACAAACCTAAGGTTTGCTTTGGTAAGTTTCTCAAGTGCAGCCTGGTCGCCCTTGCGTATGCGCTGGGCTAGCTCTACTTCCTCCTCTACCGTGATTAGCTCCTCACGACCTATCTCTTGAAGATACTTGTCTAGAGATGCACTCTCACGATTTGTTATCGAACGTGTAATCTTTAATTGTCTCATTTCTCTCTATGTGTAACTATTGTGTTTTGTATGTGTATTATTTATTCTTTTTCTTACATATTGTCGTAGCCTGCTCTGGAGGAGTGGCTGCGTTTGGTGGCTGTACTTTGTAACAGCCCTTTTTTTATAGCCCTAGAGAGATATCGCCTAAAATCTTTTAGATAAATTAGGGGGCTCGACATTGCGCCCCCCTAATAAATATTCTTTCTAAAAAACTGTTATCTTTTTGTTTGCTCTTTCTCTCTTTTTAAAGCGTGCGGTATTCGACTCTCTGACCACTTGGATAAACCCCTCCAATAGAAGTTATCTCATCTTTGATTTTACGCAAATCTGACTCAGAGCGAACCGATATGTCATTTATCGAAGTTATTACAAAGCCGACCTTAACCTTCGATTTAGATAATAACCCATCCTTCTCAAGAGACTCTACCTGTATGCCGCCACGGAGATTTAAAGCCTCTAGGGTCTTCTCACTCGGTGTGACAAAGGTTGCGCCCAACTGCTTTGAAATACTTACTTCAGTGGCACTAAGTAGCTCCTCCCTACCACTTGTATTACGCAGGGTTACATCGAAATGTTTCACTTTGCCTTTGCTTTTTGTGGAAATTTTTATTTTGTCGCCAGGACGGTACTCAGTGATGATTTTCTGAACCTCCGAAGGGGTCGAAACACTCTGGTCGTTTATAGCTAGTAGTACCTCGCCCTTGGCAATTCCGACACTCTGGGCTGCACCGCCCTCTACAACCTCAGCAATGAAAACTCCCTCACGGCTCGTTATGCCATAGTCGCTGCCAAACTTAGCTATCCACTCGTCGCTTATCTCCTGCATAGAAATTCCCAGTAGGGCACGCTGCACTACGCCAAACTCACGAATATCTGTCACTATCTTCTTGGCAATTGTCGAAGGAACGGCAAAAGAATAACCTGTGAACGAACCAGTCGGCGACTTAATAAGCGTATTAATGCCCACAAGTGAGCCGTCAATCGTCATTAACGCACCACCCGAATTGCCAGGGTTTACTGCTGCATCGGTTTGTATAAAAGACTCTATGCCCATCTTCGACTGTGTGTTTGCTCCAAGGGAACGACCTTTGGCACTCACGATACCTGCCGTTACGGTAGAATTTAGTCCGAAAGGGTTGCCTACGGCTAGTACCCACTCGCCTACCTTTAGACGCTCGCTATCGCCAAACGAAAGATAACTCAGTGGGGTAGGGCTCTCTATCTTTAGAAGGGCTATATCTGTCGACGGGTCAGAGCCTATAAGTGTGGCTTCGAAGGTGTCGCCAGAGTTTAGTGTTACGTTTATCTTGTCTGCGCTAGAGATTACGTGGTTATTCGTTACGATATAGCCGTCAGCGGAAATAAGTACTCCGCTACCCCCTCCGCTCTTGCGTAGCTCCTCCTCTCGCTGTTGTTCCCCTGAGCTGCTTCCGCTGCCGCCTCTATAACTCGGGCCAAAGAAGAACTCGAAGGGATCGAAGCTGCCGCCCCCTCTCGAACTCTGGCTTCTTCCGCTATACTGCTGCATAGTCTCGACATAAACTACCGCCTCTACGCCTCGTTGTGCGGCAGAGGTGAAGTCTGGAAGTGATGCCCCCTGTGAGATTGAGGCAAAGTGTACGTCAGAGGAGGCGTGCTCAGTATTTGACGTTCCTTGTGTGTGCTGATATGAAAGACCCCTAGGGTCTAGCTCTGTGAAATTATCGCTGTGCGACTCGCTTTGCGAAGATAAAGACTCTGTTACAGCATAAGCACTTACGCCCCCTGCTAGAATCGAAGCAAATATGCTCCATAGAATTACTTTTTTATTCATTTTTTCTAAAAATTTTAAGTTTAGTTTAGTGTTAAAAAAAGTAAAGTTTTTGCATTGGCGTTTGTTTTGGTTTAAAAATAATAGCTAATAATTTAGATGCTGTATCTGTGGGTGTGACTGATTTGTTTTCTTCTATGTGCAGGAGGGAAAAAGTCTCGTCTTTGCCCCGTCTCTGTCAGGAGAATTAAATGGCTCGTTTGGTATAGTAACGAAAAAAAACCTTATCTTTGTATGTTATGAAACACGATTTAGAAAATATATGTAGAGAACTTTGCGCTGTTGCACGTGAGGCAGGGGACTTTATTGCTCGAAATAGGGAGACTTTTGATAGTAGTAGAATTGAGCATAAAGGTGCGCAAAATCTGGTGAGCTATGTAGATAAAGGTGCCGAGGAACTTATTATAAAAAGGCTTAAGGAAATTCTTCCAGAAGCCAAATTCTTGGCTGAGGAAAGCTCTAAGGAAACGCTTAGTGAGAATCCAGAGGGAGAGTATCTGTGGGTTATTGACCCACTAGATGGAACAACGAACTTTATTCACGGTATGCCGCCATACTGTGTGAGCCTGGCTCTGATGTGTGGCAGCGAGGTTGTAGTGGGCGTAATATACGAGGTCACAAGGGACGAATGTTTCTCGACCTATAAGGGAGCTCCTGTGTTGCTTAATGGCAGAGAGGTGGGAGTGAGTGATGTGGAGGAGGTTGTCGATTCGCTTGTTATCACTGGTGTGGCATACACTCAGCGTGGAGCCGATAACTTTGAACGTGCATTTGAGTACTTCAATAGAAACTCAAATGGTACGAGGAGGATGGGGTCGGCTGCGGCAAATCTCGCATTTGTGGCAGTGGGACGTGCGGAGTGCTTCTTCCAGTTGGGACTCGAAGCGTGGGATGTGGCAGCTGGTGTGCTGCTCGTAAAAAATGGTGGCGGAGTAGTGGTGGACTATGATGGAGGTGAGAACTACGTCTTTGGCAGAAGCGTAATCGCTACAAACAAAAAAAGTCATAAAAAATTCTATTCAATAATATGCGACAAATTATTTTAACAATTTCAGCTATGCTCTTTAGCACACTTATGGGTGGTGCCCAAGAAACAACTACTTCTAATGCGACAGATGAGGCTACGCCACAGGCGGTAAATTATAGTGATATCGAAAAGGGTACGTTCTATGCTCGTGGAGTCTACGGTTTGCGCTCTATGGCAGATGGAGAACACTTTACTGCTATTACGCCTGAGAAGGATGCTATTGTAAAGTACCGTTATAGCGATGGCGAGGCTGTCGATACGCTCTTTAGTACAAAGGGACGTGAGGAGGAATTCCCGATTCTGGGATACTCGTTTAGTGCCGATGAGAGCCTTATTATGTTGCCCACTGAGCCAGAAGCGATATATCGCCACTCTTATAGGGCGGAGAACTGGATATATGACACAAAGACAGATAAGCTAACTAGACTCTCGCCAAATGGCAAACAACAAATCGCTACCTTCTCGCCCGATGGGCTTAAGGCTGCCTTTGTGAGAGAGGGTAACCTCTTTTGGGTAGATTTAGCTAGTTCGGAGGAGGTGCAGGCTACGCAAGATGGGCAGCGTAACTCCATAATCAATGGGCTATGCGATTGGGTCTATGAGGAAGAGTTTAGCTTTGATAGGGCGTATGAGTGGAATAGTAGCTCAGATAAGATTGCCTATTACCGCTTCGACGAGAGAGATGTTAAGCAATACTATATGCCTGTCTTTAATGGTGAGCTATATCCCGAAAATATGTCCTTTAAATACCCAAAGGCTGGGGAAGATAACTCTGAGGTTTCGATTCGTGTCTATGATATACGTTACAATACACATAGTATCATTGACGAAGTGTCGAAGCTAAACGATGGCTACTTCCCTCGTGTGGAGTGGACTGGTAGAAAAGATGAGCTAGCCCTTCATAAGATTAATAGAGAACAAAATAAATATGAACTTATTTTGTGTAACACAGCTCTTGGCAGTGCTACTTCAATCTTTACGGAGACCTCTGAAAGATATATTGACAGAGTGGACGAAAATAAGGTGCAGTTTATACCAGAGCTTAACAGAATCGTTGTTATGAGCGAAGTGGACGGCTATCGCCACTTGTATCTCTATGATTTTGCAGGTAAATTTGTAAGGCAGCTCACTAGCGGAGAGTGGGAAGTGACAGCTATTAATGCGGTGGACGCTCGTGGGGGTAAGCTATATTTTAGTGCAGCTAAAGAGTCACCACTTTATAGAGAACCTTATGTTGTGGGGCTGACAAATCGCAAAGCACTTAGAGTGCCAGAGCGCCTTAGCTCAGCTAAGAGCGATAGAGGAGTCTATTCTGTGAGCTTCTCGAAGGGGGCAAAGTACTACGTGCAAACTTATAGCGATAAAGACACCCCTACTATAACAACGGTGCACAGCGCATCAAATGGTAAAGAGCTACGTGTTTTGCAGGATAACGCTAAGCTCAGAGATACGTTGCAGTATTTCTCACTGCCCGAAAAGAAATTTATTACTGTTCTGGCAGCCGACGGTGTGACAGAGCTTAACGGATATATGCTCTTGCCTCACGATTTTGATGAGTCGAAGGAGTATCCTCTATTTATGACACAGTACAGTGGCCCAGGTTCGCAGTCTGTCGCTGATAGCTGGGGAATTGGCTGGGAGACGGCACTTCTGGCTGAGGGCTATCTTGTGGCGTGTATAGACGGTCGTGGCACTGGATATAGGGGCTTTGATTTTAGAAGCTGTACGTATAAGGACTTAGGAAACCTAGAGGTGCAAGACCAAATAGCTGCTGCTAAATATTTCGCTGAGCTAAGCTATATTGACAGCTCTCGAATCGGTATCTATGGCTGGAGCTATGGGGGCTTTATGTCGCTTAATTGTATTTTGAAGGGGGCGGATGTCTTCTCTATGGCAATCGCTATTGCACCTGTTACGAGCTGGAGATATTACGATACAATCTATACGGAGATTTATAATGGCGTTCCGCAAACTAATGCTGAGGGCTATGACGATAATTCACCTATAAACTTTGCCGATAAGCTCGAAGGTAAACTCCTGCTGGTTCACGGTACGGCTGACGATAATGTGCACATACAAAACTCCTATGATATGATTAGCGCACTTAATAAAGCAGGTAAAGACTTTGCTATGCTTATTTATCCTGACAAGAACCACTCGATGGGGGATTGCCGAGGTCAGCTTATGCGTAAGTGTGTCGACTTTGTGAAAGAGAATTTGTAGAGAGATATATTCGGGGGGGCTTTTATGAGTTTTAGAAGCCCTTTTGGAATATAAGCTCTAGGATATAAGCCCTAGGATATAAGCTCTAGGATATAGTCCTTTAGGATATAAGCCCTAGGATAACCCCTAGGATAACCCCTAGGATATAAACTCTGGAATATAGTCCCTATAATATAAGCCTTGAAATACACCCTAAACTAAAACCTTCACCCCGATGATTACAAAACAAACTGCAAAACAGACCTTTAGATTAATTCTCGTAGCGTTTGCTGCCATATTTATGGCTTGTCAAGAGACCACTGTTGTGCCAGAGCCAGACCCTGAACCCGACCCAGATCCAGAAGTGACGGGCGATACCATCGTGTCGGCTGTGATGCTTCTTTCAGTCGAAGATTTTGAGGGTATGGACTATTTCGATTGGAGCGAGGCTATCTCTGTCTCTGTCTTTGTGCCAGGTGTTAGCGATAATGCTAATAGGGAGTTCAGCGGAGATATACTCGACGGAGGGTCTCTACTCTCGGGCGATGTTATGACGTGGGAGGGCGAGAAGACTCTTTATGCTGTCTATCCATATAGTAGCGAGGGCTACGAGTTTGATGCCGAGAGTGAGGCTGTGAAGATTATGGCACAGAGCGAGGGAAGTTTGGATTTGGAGGTAGGCTTTAGTCGCTCTGATATGGCTATGATAGGGGCTGTCAGTGGGGCTACTGCTGACCCCGATAAGGGTTATAGTTCGAGTGCTCTATATTTTAAAAATGTGTTCTCTTGTTTCGAGATGACTTTACAGGGTGTGCCTTCCTCTGAGACGATTGTTTCTTTTGGGTTGGAGAGTCCTTTGGATGTCTTTGTTAGCGAAGCCTATGTGGTGTGTGCTAGTGGCGAGATTGTGGGGGGTGGCCAAGAGAAGGTCGAGAGTTTGAGTGCTATGGTAGAGGGCGGAGGTGTCGAGAGTGCTACGCTTAGGATGTCGCTCTTTCCTTGTGATGCCACGCTTGACAGTGTAGTGGTTTTAGTTGTGACTCGTAGCGACGATGCCCAGAGTGAAGATGACCTTAATATATATAGTATAATAATCCCCGAAGGGCTGGAGTTTCGAAGGGGTGAGCTTCTTAGCCTTTGCGATGTGGTAAAGGGCGGTGAGCCTTTAAATTTGGTGGAGGATTTTGAAGAGATTACAGCTACACCTGTTATACCCCCTGTGGAGGAGAGTTTGAGTCTTGAAGATATTTCAAAGGACAATATACCAGAGGAGGATATGTGGGTTATTGTCGATGAAGTGGCTATAACTTCTGATTTCTATGGAGTGAGGGAGGCACTAAATGCCCTTGCTACAAGTGGGCGAAAAATCTCGATAGAGATGCCGAACCTAAAGGATATACCGCACGGGGCGATAATGGGCGAGAATAAACTTTCGGACGACTATACCGTGGCACTGCTAGAATCGGATGCAGAGAGTGTAGCCGCTGTAAGAGCTGAGAGGATGAATGTTGAGGCTTCTGTGGTTCGCAGCCGTGGAGATGTAGACATTTTGCCTATGCCTCTCTCTCCGCTTAGTAGAGTGAGCAGCCCTTATAAAACCGTTGAGGATATAGATGTTAAGGATTACGCCCTGGCGGATAACTATTCTATGGCGGCTCTTGTGTCGTTTGTGGCAGAGAAGGCTGTCTCTACTGGTCATTACTCGTTCTTTAGATGTAGCGGGCTAGAGGAGGTTTCTATCCCTGAGGCTCAGTATGTGGGGCAGCAGACCTTTGATGGATGTGTTTCTTTGGAGGAGGTCTCTTTCCCTGAGGCTACGATTATTTATGACTGGGCATTTGAACTCTCTACTGCTTTAAAGAAGGTCTCTTTTGCTAAGGCTCAGATAGTGCAGTATGCAGCCTTTAAGGGTTGTACGGCTCTCTCTGAGGTCTATTTCCCTGAGGCAGTGACTCTGGAGAGCTATGTTTTTTCTACTTGTAGTTCGCTGAGTACTGTTTCTTTCCCTGTGGCAGAGGTTGTGGGAGGATATTGTTTTTATAACTGTACGAAACTTAAAAGTATAGATTTTCCAAAGGTAAAGAAGATAAATAATTTTAGCTTTATGGCGTGTGAACTTTTGGAAAGTGTTTCTCTGCCAGAGGTTACATTTCTGGGGATGCAGGCTCTTGGCTTCTGTACCTCTATGACTGAGGTCTCTATACCTAAGGCTGATACACTTTTCCAGGCGGTGTTCTATGGCTCGCCTGCCTTTAGTACTTTGGAGATACCCTCTATTGAGTATATCGGAGGGGGGACGTTCTATGGATGTAGTTCGCTTACGGATTTAGAGCTTAACAGCTCGTACTATGTCGAGGAGGATGGCGTGGTCTATAATAGTGCTAAGACAAAGCTAGTGGCTTATTTAAGCTCTAGGGAGGAGGAGAGTTACAGTGCGCCTAGTTCGGTTAGCTCTTTGGAGTTGTATGCTTTTGGCGGCAGTGGCTATCTTAGGGATGTGACACTGGAGAGTGTCTCGGATTTGTATTATATGGCGTTTGACGGCTGTACGGCTCTTGAAAGTGTTGTGGCTGTGAAGGCTCGCACCATTCGGATGTGGCTCTTTAATAATTGCCCGAACCTTACGAGTCTGGAGATTGCTTCATATTCGGGGACGAGTCTCTATGCTATTGAGAGTGGTGCTTTTACAACGGATGCTGTCGGCAATCCTGTGAATGAGAATGTAGCTCTTACAATTGGCACGTCGAGTTCCAGCTATGTCTCAGACAACGTCTTGACCTACGGAGATAACTCCTATACCTTTAAGTCGATTACTCTAAAGTAAAGTATTCAAATTTAGCCTTTAAGCTTGACTCTATGCCGTTTGAGGTGGTGTAAAGCCCTATCATAGTGCCGTTAAATTCGCCTCCGTTTCGTGTGGCTATAACGTTTAGTGGTATGGAAGTGGCAATTGGGAGTTTCTTCTCGCCTACGTATAGGGTCACATCTTTGCCGTCGCTGTGCATTTCTAGAATTGTGGTATTTCCCTTTGGGGCTTTTATCTCTCCTGCTTCTATTCGTGTGCCGTCTATGAGGTAATATCCTTGAATTTTGTCTTTGGTTTTGCTTAGGACTATGTAGTTTTTGTCGTTGCGGTATAGTATAATCCCTGCCTCTTCGTTCTTGTCTTTAGGGTTGAAACGTAGCGCAGTTGTGGCGGTGAATTCTATATCTGTTATTCTTTGGGCTAGCAGCGATGGATTGCTTAGGTCGCTGGCAGTTGCTTTGCGTGTATCTAAGGTAAGCTCTCCGTTGTTAATACTCCACCACGTTTCGTGTGGTGTACGTAGCATATTCCACAGAGGGGCTAGAGTAGTGCCATTGAAGTTGTCACGTGGGTTTTCGGAGGCGAAGGGGTGGGGTGTAAGATTAGGCAGCCTCTCCTCGCTGAGGATTTGCCCCTTTGAAGGGTTTACAATAATCCCTAGCTCGCCGATAGTCTCCTCAAAAACCATAGGAACAAGGAAGGTCTCACGTGCCAAGTAGTTGTAACCATCAAAGTAGCGAGTTGCGAGGGCAACCATCCACCACTCTCCGTTCTGTGTTTCGACAATATCGGCGTGACCAGTTGCAGCTATGTGAGAGTCTTTGCCTAGGTGTCGGTGTGTTAGGATAGGATTGATTTGGTGTGGGGTGTATTTCCCTAGTACGCTGTTGGAGTGGAATTGAGTTATGCCGTGTCCATATTCTGTTCCTCCCTCTGAGATTAGGAGTATGTATTTGCCGTCTACTTTATATATGTGTGGACCTTCTGTCCAGATGGCATTCGAGGCGTGCCCTGTTGTTAGCTCCACCCTTTCGCCTATGAGCTTACCCTCTACTGGGTCGAACTCCTGCCCCCAGATACTCTTTTGGAATTGCCACTGAGGTGTGTCACGTAGTTTTGCTGTGGCAGTTAGATAGCACCGTCCGTCGTCGTCCCAGAATAGTGAGGGGTCTATGCCCTCTGCTCCCTCTATTATCTTTGGAGTGCTCCATTCTCCTCGTGGGTCGGTGGCGGTGATGTAGAAGGTGTTGTTGCCGAAAACATTTGTCACTATAATATAGTATAGTCCGTCGTGGTGGCGGATTGTTGGGGCGAAGATTCCCCCTGAGCTTTTTAGCCCCTCTTTTAGTTCTAATTTTTCGGGGTCGTCTATTCCGTAGCCTATAAGTTCCCAGTTCACTAGGTCATAGCTGTGGTGAATTGGCAGGGCAGGAAACCACTCGAATGAGGAGTTGACCATATAATAGTCTTCGCCCACACGGCAAATAGAGGGGTCGGGGTAGAATCCCGAAAGAATAGGGTTTGCGAAAGTTTGCTGCTCTTGTGCGCAAAGTTGCGTGCACAGTAGGCAAATAATGACGTAGAGAGCTGTAATTGTCTTTTTCATAGAGGTAAAGATAATTATTTTTAGCCCTACTGCAAAATGCGTAGCCTTTTTTTGTTCTATTTTTTGGGGATTGGAAATAAGTGTTCAGTGCATTTGGTTTTTTTAGAATGCCGCTTTTTGTTGTTTGTTTTCTGATTTTGGGGTGAAAATCTTCGTTTTACGGTACTGTTGTTTCGTTTTTGTTACAGCCGTCCTAAAGCGTGCTCCGTTTGGTTTTTATAAAATATTAATAAGAAAAGCTATTGATTAATAAATTTTAAATAATAGTTATTTCTTTTGAAAATAAATTCATAATAATACTTCCCCTTTTATGTTACAAATATGGTCATATTAAAAAAAAAAATATGAAGAAAAGTGAAAAAAAATATGAAAAAATTTGGCGAATAAAAAAATGTTACATACCTTCGTATTATGGAAGAGAACCATATTATTTATAAACTAACAATTTTTGAAGTATGAAAAACAAATTACTTTTTAGGTATAGGCGTTTAGACCGCACAAATTATCATAGAATTACTACCTTTGTAAAATGGGTAGAGAAAATAAATTTACAGGCGTGAACTCGATCAAATTTAACCGCTATTTTCAGAGC
>JAWXTN010000021.1:0-39073 GCA_044433515.1 Rikenellaceae bacterium
GGCCTTACAACTGCCATTACAGCAGTTATCGACAGCGAAGGCGAACTATCGGCTGACTATGTATTCGCACCAACAGAAGGTGGTGTAGCAGAATTTACTGCATACTACACAGCAGATGGTACAGACGTTACAAGCTACACATTCTCAAGCATCCCTTATAAGAGAAATTATCAAACAAACATCTCTGGTAACCTCCTTACAAAACAAGGCGATATCACAGTTACTGTTAACCCTGTTTGGGAAGGCGAAGAAGATGTTTACCTTTCGGGAACTGTATCGGTAGCGACTGTAGAAGAAGCTAACGAGTTCTTTGAAAGCTATGCTGGAACTGAAGATGTGAACATTACTATCGGTGTAGTGGACGGAGCTGAGGCTATCGAAATTCCAAGCACTATTACAAGCAATGTGACATTTGTGATTGAGAGCGCAATAAACGAACCAGTTCTTGTGGTAACTACTGAGATTTCGGGTGATGTGACAATCGACAACCAATCGGGTACTGCTATGGGTCTTGACGTTACAGCAGAAAATGCAAGCGTATATGTGAAGGGTAGCTACAACTCTATTAGCGTTGCTTCTGCTCCTAGTACAGCTTACATAACAGAGGGCGCAGAGGTAACAGAGACTCTTACTGTAAACAAAGGTAACGTCGTTCTTTATGGTACAGTAGGTAGCATCGTTCGTGGCAGTGAGAATAGTGACGAAGTAACAACTCTATATACTTATAGCTGTGCTACTGTGACTTCTGTCGAGGCTAATGATGCCATTACTCAAGAGTATCTTCCATATTTCGCACCAGGTGTAACTGAAATTGCAACATCTGAATTCGAAAATAACAAGGTCTTTACAATGGTAATCATACCAGAGGGCATCGAGACTATTGGAACTAAAGCTTTCTATTCAACAAGTATTAAGGCTGTCTATATCCCTAGCACAGTGGAGTATGTCGGTGAATATTCATTCTCACGCTGTGGCTCACTCGAAAAGATTGAGGTTCACGCTAAAGAAATTGGAACAGGTGCATTTGAACAAACAAATGGTACAGAAATAGACGATATAATTGCGACTAGCGAAATTATTGGCTCTTCTGCATTTAATGGCATCCATTTCGAAGAACTCGTTATTTCAGGTAGCGTAAAGGAAATCTACTCTGCTGCATTTGGATATAATAGTATGCTAAAGAAAATAACTATCCCTGCAACTGTTGAGAAACTAGCTAATAGCGCATTCCAGCACGCTGATAATCTCGAAGAAGTAATTCTAGAAGGCTCTGTCCCAGCAGAGATTATTCCATCAGATTGTGGCACCTATGCTAATCCTTTCTCGTCTAGATACGTAGTGCCAATTAATTTCTACGTGCCAGAGGGCAGTGAAAGTGCCTACCTGGAGGCGTGGCCTAAGGTTTGGAGCTACCATTACGCTTATTTCCTTAATGGGGTTGCGATTACCGCTGAGTCTTTTATAGATATGGAAATTGCAGAAATCGTAAATAACTCGGAGTCTGGACAGGTTACAATAAGTAGCGTCGGTACCTCAACGTTCGCTCTTACAATTCCTGAGTCAACCACTAGCGAAGGACAAGTAATTGAAATCTTTATTGATAGTGTTACTTGTGACACTGAACTTTATATCAATGCAGCTGACTACAATGGTAAGGTTAAGATAAATCTAAATGATAATGGTGGTTTCTCTGTGGATCTATGGCTTGGTTCATCTAGTACTAGCGGTGATGTTATTATGGGTTCGGGCAGTTGGCGTAATGTGTACTATGGTGGAACGCCAAGTTGGTACACTAACGAATAATCCCCCCTATTCTGAAATAGAGATATACTGAAAGTATATGTAAAGGCTAGCCGCCCTGCAACAGAACCCCTCTTGGGATTCAGTTGTGGGCGGCTAATTTTTTAATGATTAATGATTAGTGATTAGTGATTAATGGGCTCTCTAGCCTAGGGGGTCTAATGGGTGTTTGGTTCTCATTGTGGTGCTTTGGCTGTGTCCTGTTTTTGCCAGTGACTATTGTGCGTTTCTAGTCCAAAAATCAGTAGCTTCATACTAATAAAGTTTGTCAGAATAATAAAAATATGTAACTTTGCATTTTGTGTTATATTATTAACGGGAAAACTCCCATTACACCAAAAACTTTTATTCAAAATTATCTAAACACATAAGTATGAGCGATAAATCTAGATATGCCTCTCGTGGAGTGTCCTCTGGTAAAGAGGACGTGCATAATGCTATTAAAAACGTAGATAAAGGTCTATTCCCTAAAGCCTTCTGTAAAATAGTCCCTGACTACCTTACTGGCTCTGAGGACCACTGCCTAGTTATGCACGCCGACGGAGCAGGTACAAAATCATCGCTAGCATACGCTCAGTGGAAAGAAACTGGTAACCTAGAGGTCTGGAAAGGTATAGCTATCGACGCTATCGTTATGAATACCGACGACCTACTTTGCGTAGGCGCAGTTGACGGCATAACACTAAGCTCTACTATCGGAAGAAATAAACACAAAATCCCTGGAGAAGTCATATCAGCTATCATAGAAGGTACCGAAGAATTCCTAGCAAAAATGCGCAGCTTCGGTGTAGGCATCTACTCAACGGGCGGCGAAACCGCAGACGTAGGTGACCTAGTACGCACCATAATTGTAGATAGCACCGTTACAGCTAGACTCCGCAGAGACGAAGTAATCTCGTGCGACGGTATCACAGCCCCAAGGGTTATAGTAGGGCTAAGTAGCTACGGCAAAGCCTCGTATGAGGATAAATATAACGGAGGTATGGGAAGCAACGGGCTAACCTCTGCTCGCCACGACGTTTTCGGTGGCAACCTAGCAGACAAATACCCAGAGACCTACGACCCTGCCGTGCCTGAAAACCTAATTTACAGCGGAGGCTACAAACTCTCAGACAAAGTAGATGGCACAGAGCTAACCGCTGCCGAACTAGTGCTCTCGCCTACACGTACATACGCACCTATTATCGTAGAAGTGCTAAGACACATCCCTCGCAAAAAAATCGGCGGTATTGTACATTGCAGCGGAGGAGGTCAAACTAAAGTCCTACACTTCGCACCCGATAACGTCCACATAGTTAAAAATAATATGCTGGATATCCCCCCTCTATTCAAAACAATACAAGAAGAATCCGCTACACCGTGGAGCGAAATGTATAGAGTCTTTAATATGGGGCACAGAATGGAATTGTACGTAGATGCAGACGTAGCACAACTTATAGTGGATATAAGCGAAAGCTTCGGTGTAGATGCCCAAATCATAGGATACGTAGAGCCAAGGCTAGATAACACAACCCCTAGGCTAACGATTAGTACTCCAAAAGGAACATACACCTACCTGAAATAATCCCCCCCCCGAAGGTATTCGAAGGAGACCGAAGACAAAGTCAACCGAAGGTAGAGGTAGCCGAAGGTAGAGGCAACCGAAGGTAGAGGCAACCGAAGGTAGAGGTAACCGAAAATAAAGGAGACCGAAGACAAAGGTAACCGAAAATAACAAGGGGCTGCAAGCGTGAAGAATTAAAGAACAAAATAATATACACAAGAAAAAAAACATAAATCAAAAATCAATGAGCGAAAAGGTATTCAAAATTAAACGTGGCCTAGACATTAATTTGGTCGGTGGAGCTGAAAAAAAGCTCACCAAGGTCGCTGCCGCTGAGTGCTATGCACTACGCCCTTCCGATTTTCATTCAGTAGTGCCTAAACTACTAGTCAAAGTCGGCGACGAACTTAAAGTTGGTTCGCCTATCTTCTTCGACAAAGCACACCCCGAAGTACTATTCACTTCGCCTGTGGCTGGCTCTGTCAAAGAAATCGTAAGAGGAGAAAAAAGAAAAATCCTCGAAATCCTTATCTCACCAAGCGGAGCTGCCGAAGCAGTAGAATTTAAACCTCTAAGCTCTAATAGTTCTAGCGAAGAAATTAAAGAAACCCTCCTGGGTGCAGGCTACTGGCCTATGATTATCGCTCGTCCTTTCGGACTCATTGCCGATAGCTCGACAACCCCTCGTGATATCTTTATCTCTGGGTTCGACTCTTCGCCACTTGCGCCAGACCTTAGTTATATCCTTAAGGACGAAGCTGAGAATATCTCAGTGGCTATCGCTGCACTTAAAAAACTTACCTCGGGAGATGTGCACATCGCTATTGACAGCAAAGCAGAAGTAGGAGTAGTATCGAAAACCTCTGGTGCTAAAATCCACCGCTTCGAAGGTAAACACCCTGTGGGTAACGTAGGAGTGCAAATCGAAAAAATCGCTCCTATCGCTAAAGACGACCTAGTGTGGACTATTAATATTACACACCTAGCGATGATTGGCAAACTCCTTAAGAGCGGAAAATGCGACTTTAGCCGTACCGTTGCTCTAACTGGCAGCTGCGCTAAAAATAGAGCATACTATCAAACAACCTATGGCGTGCAACTCTCAGCTATCCTAGAGGGTAACATTAACGCCGAAGAATCGAAAACTGGTAAAGTTCGTGTTATTAACGGTAACGTCCTTAGCGGTACAAAAACCGAAGAGAACAGCTACCTAGGCTTCTACAACAACGCTATCACACTTATCCCAGAGGGAGACTACTGGGAAGCATTCGGTTGGATTATGCCTAGATTCCAAAAATTTTCGACCTCGAAAACCTACTTCTCGTGGCTTACGCCTAAAAAGAAATTTAATATCGACACCAATACTAACGGTGGAGAGAGAGCATTCGTTACAAATGGTAACTACGAAGAAGTTATGCCTATGAATATCTATCCTGTCTACCTCCTTAAAGCTATTATGGCAGGAGATATCGACAAGATGGAAGAACTCGGTATCTACGAAGTTATCGAAGAAGACTTGGCTCTTTGTGAGTTTATCTGCCCTTCGAAAATCGAATGGCAAGACACCCTTAGAGAGGGCATCACAAAGATGATTAAAGAACTATAAGAAAAATAACTAGTAACTTTTAAGACAAATATTATAATATGAAAGGTCTACGTAATTACCTCTCGAAACTTAAACCGACATTTAGCAAAGGTGGCAAAATGGCGTGGTTTGAATCGGGATTCGAGGCAATAGAGAGTCTCTTCTTTGTGCCTAACACAACTACCAAAAAAGGTGCACATATTCGTGACGCTATTGATATGAAGCGTACTATGATTATGGTTATCTTTGCCCTAGTTCCTGCACTGCTGTTCGGTATGTTCAATATCGGATACCAAAACGCAGCTAGCGAGGGTATCACCCGTACAATTATGGAAAACTTCTGGTTCGGGTTTATCGAAATGCTACCTATGATTGTGGTCTCGTATGTAGTGGGGCTTACTATCGAAATCTTCTTCGCTCAGAAACGTCACCACGACGTGAACGAAGGATTCTTCGTCAGCGGTATGCTTATCCCTATGATTATGCCTATTGATGTGCCTCTTTGGATGGTGGCTGTCGCTACTGCATTTGCTGTGATTATTGGCAAGGAAGTCTTTGGCGGTACGGGTATGAATATCTTTAACCCTGCGCTTCTTGCTCGTGCATTTGTATTCTTTGCATATCCAACCTCTATCTCAGGTAACACTATCTGGGTGGCTGGTATGACAGAAGGCACAGGCGTTGTGGACGGCTTCTCTGGTGCTACACCTCTATCGGCTGCTGCCGAAGCTCTTAATACAGGTGCTGATGCTATTAACTATGGTGCTACTGGTGCTTGGGAATGGTTCGTGGGACTTATCCCTGGCTCTATCGGTGAGACCTCTACACTTGCTATCCTTATCGGGGCGGCTATCCTGCTCTTTACAAAGGTGGCTTCGTTTAGAGTTATGTTCGGTGTCTTTGCGGGTGGTTACCTAATGGGTCTGCTGTTTAACCTTATCGGTGCAAATGTCTATATGGATATGCCTGCGTACTATCACCTGCTTCTAGGAGGTTTCGCATTCGGTGCAGTCTTTATGGCTACTGATCCTGTGACTGGCTCACAGACTAACCGTGGTAAATGGATATATGGTTTGCTAACTGGTGCACTCGCTGTGGCTATCCGTGTACTGAACCCTGGTTATCCAGAGGGTATGATGCTAGCTATCCTATTTATGAACGCTATGGTGCCTCTTGTTGACCACTATGTTGTGGCTGGCAATATCAAAGCTAGAAAAAAACGTGTAACTAAAGCTGCTAAATAAGACAATGAAAAAGAACAGTAATACATATATCATTCTCTACGCCACAGTACTTGTGGTGGTAGTAGCTGCACTCCTATCTATTGCAGCCGTGTCGCTTAAGCCTATGCAACAGGCTAATATCAAAATCGAAAAAATGACAGCTATCCTTAACTCTATCGGTGAGGGATTCGATGGTGCTAGTGCCCCAGAAGGCAAATCGGTTTATATCAATAACGAGTATGAGAAGTTTATCGTTGCTTCGTACTGTGTGAACGCTAAGGGCGAAAAGACAGCCGAAGGCGATGCTGCTTTCAAAGCACTTGATAACCTTTCTGAGGCGTTCGCTCTAAAGGAAGCTATGCCAGTGTTCGAAGCTAAACTTTCGAGCGGCGAGATTCTATACGTTGTGCCTACCTATGGCAAGGGTCTATGGGGTCCAGTTTGGGCTTATGTGGCTCTTAAGGCTGACTGTAACGAAATCTATGGCGTTGTACTTGACCATAAGAGTGAGACTCCTGGTCTGGGAGCTGAGATTGCTTCGGAGAGCTTCGAAGATCAGTTTAAAGGCAAGGAAATCTTTAAGAACGGTGTCTTTGCATCTATTACCCTTACAAAGGGTGTAGGTTCGTCGCAGGGTAACATTAACGCAGTTGACGCTGTGTCGGGTGGTACTCTTACATCTAACGGTGTGAGCGATATGTTTAAAGCCTGTCTAGGAGATTATGTTCCATTCTTTGAGAGCATATCGAAATAATTCACGAGTATTTACGTGTAGAGGTTGTTGAGACCTCTGCAAAATTAAAGTATAACGATAAAAATTATGGCACTATTAAGTAAAAAAAATAGAGACATATTCCTAGCTCCTCTGAGCAAAGACAATCCTGTCCTTGTCCAAATCCTAGGTATATGTTCGGCACTTGCGGTAACAGCTAAGCTTGAGCCCGCAGTAGTTATGGCTCTTTCGGTAATTGCCGTTACGACACTTGCTAACTTTGTGATATCACTAATGAGAGGTACGATACCTTCACGTATTCGTATCATTGTTCAGCTTGTTGTTGTGGCAGCTCTTGTAATTTTGGTTGACCAGATTCTTAAGGCTTTTGTCTATGACGTTAGCAAGCAGCTATCGGTATTCGTAGGTCTTATCATTACAAACTGTATCATTATGGGTCGCCTCGAAGCATTCGCTATGGGCAATAAACCTTTCCCTTCGATTCTTGACGGTTTGGGTAGTGGTCTTGGCTATGGTTTGATACTTGTGATTATCGGCTTTGTGCGTGAGCTTTTCGGTTCGGGTACAGTGTGGGGATTCCAAGTGATTCCAGATGCCTTCTATGAGGCTGGCTATGTAAACAATGGACTAGTTATCTTGCCTCCTATGGCACTGATAATTACAGGGCTTATTATATGGGTTCACCGCAGTAGGAATAAGGAACTTCAAGAAAAATAGTAATAAACTTTTAGACTTTTAAAAAACGATGGAAAATCTACTTAGTATATTTGTAAAGTCAATGTTTATTGACAATATGGTGTTTGCGTTCTTCTTCGGTATGTGTTCTTACATTGCCGTTTCGAAGACCGTTAAGACTGCTATGGGACTTGGTCTTGCGGTTATCTTTGTGATGATTGTGACAGTTCCGATTAACTACCTGCTCAATGAGTATGTGCTTCAGCCTGGAGCGTTGGTGTGGGTGTCTGCTGACTTGGCAGATGTTGACCTTAGCTTCTTGAGCTTTATTATCTTCATTGCCGTTATCGCTTCGATAGTACAGCTTGTGGAGATGATTGTTGAGAAGTTCGCTCCTGCGCTTTATAGCTCGCTGGGTATCTTCTTGCCGCTTATCGCTGTTAACTGTGCTATACTTGGGGGCTCGCTCTTTATGCAGGAGCGTGCTTATGCTTCTATTGGCGAGGCTTCGGTCTTTGCTCTTGGTTCGGGTATCGGCTGGTGGCTAGCGATTATTGGTATTGCAGCTATTAGGGAGAAGTTGACCTATTCACACGTTCCTGCGCCTTTGAAGGGTGCTGGTATCACATTTATTGTGACGGGACTTATGGGTATGGCGTTTATGATATTTATGGGTATTCAACTCTAAAAAATACGATAAAAAATTATGGAGAATAATCAAATAACTATACTTATAGTTGCCATAGTGGCATTTTTGGCATTGGTTCTTTTGCTTGTGGCGATATTGTTGTGGGCAAAGAGCAAGCTGTCGCCTAGCGGAAAGGTGAAACTCAATATTAATGGCGGTGAGCGTAATTTGGAGGTTGAGTCTGGTAGCACTCTTCTTACGACTCTTAGCCAAGAGGGAATTTTCTTGCCATCGGCTTGTGGTGGTGGCGGTAGTTGCGGTATGTGTAAGGTTCAGGTTTTGGAAGGTGGCGGAGAAATCTTGCCTACTGAAACTAACTTCTTCACTCGTAAGGAGCAGCAGGAGAAATGGAGACTTGGATGTCAGGTTAAGGTTAAAGAGGATATGGAGCTGCATATTGAGCCTGAGATTCTTGGTGTTAAGAAGTGGGAGTGTGAGGTTGTTAGCAATGACAACGTGGCAACCTTTATCAAAGAGTTTGTTGTGAAGCTCCCTGAGGGTGAGAACTTGAACTTCCGTGCTGGAGGATATATCCAGATAGATGTACCTACTTATGACGTTGACTTTAGCAAGGATATAGATATTCAGGACGAGTATAAGAGCGATTGGGATAAGATGAATATATGGTCTTTGAAGGCTGTTAATAAGGAGGAAACTTTCCGTGCTTATTCTATGGCTAACCACCCAGCTGAGGGTAACATCGTTATGCTGAACATTCGTATTGCTACTCCTCCTTGGGATAGGGCAGCTGGTACGTTCCAGAATGTTTCGCCTGGGGTATGTTCTAGTTATATCTTCTCACGCAAGCCAGGTGATAAGGTTACTGTATCGGGACCTTATGGTGAGTTCTTTATGAAGGAGACTGAAAATGAGAAGATGTTCATCGGTGGGGGTGCAGGTATGGCTCCTATGCGTTCGCATATCTTTGACTTGTTCCTTACTAAAAAGTGGGATAAGAAGGCTACTTTCTGGTATGGAGCACGTTCACTTCGTGAGATGTTCTATAAGGAGGATTACGACCATATCACTGAGAATTTCCCTAACTTTGAGTACACTGTTGCTCTTAGTGACCCTCAGCCTGAGGATAATTGGACTGGTAAGACAGGGTTTATTCACCAGGTTATCTATGATGAGTATTTGAAGCATCACGACAGTCCAGAGGACATTGAGTATTATCTTTGTGGACCTCCTATGATGATTGATGCGGTTGTTAAGATGTTGGATAGTTTGGGCGTACCTGCTGAGAACATTATGTATGACAACTTCGGCAGCTAGTTCTGTTAATGATTAACGTTTGTTAATGATTAATGATTAGTGATTAATGATTAATGTTTAGGGGGCTTTTGCCCCCTTTTTTAGGTATTAGGGGTTAGATGTTAGGGGTTAGATGTTAGGGGTTAGGTTTTAGGGGTTAGGGGTTAGGTGCTAGGAGAGCTATATTAGAAGCCTTTAGGCTGCTGTGGTTGTGGTTTTTGTTTGTTCTTCTTTTGGGTGGGGTGGGTGCTAAAGTATTGCCAAAATTTGCATTTCGAAAAGATAGTGCATATCTTTGTCTTAAACTTTTAAACTTATAAACAAACAATATACCTGATAACAATACGATGAAGAAATTATTCCTAATGGGGTTCGCTGTTCTTGCCCTGCACTCTTGCTCTAACAGCCCAAAACACAATCTTACAGTCGAAGTGGATGGCTGGGGTAATGATATCGTAATAGCCTGCACAAATGACCAGAAAATTGATACGCTGCAAGCCGTGAACGGTGTAGTGACTTTGGACTTTGATACAACACAACTCTACAACGTAGTAGCCCTTACAAGGCTCGAAGACCTCTTTAGAGGGACAATGAGACTAGAGTCAAAAGCCATAAACGTAATAGGCTTTAAAGACGAATACCTAGAGATTAAAGGGCAACTACAAGACGGAATCCTTAATTATAGCATACCTCAATTCGAGGACTTCGAAGCTCTGCACCAAAAAACACTCCCTTTCGACATAGCTGCCGACAGCCTTAACGTCCTAATAGAAATAGGGTTCTCCAAAGGTGACCGAACAATTAATCACCTGTTCGAAGAAAGAGAAGAAGAGTATAATAAAATTCGTGAAGCACACCTAGACTACATCCAAAATAACCCCGACTCTGAACTATCGGCTTATCTAGCTGCACAACTCAATAATATAATATTTAAACAAGGCTACAACCTCCTAAGCGACAGTCTTAAAAGCGGAAAATACAAACCCCTATTAGACACAAAACTAGAAGCTGCCCTAAAATATGAGGCATTCCAAGAGTCCAAAAGAAGTGGCGCAATAGCCGTCGATAAACCTGCACCAGACTTTACACTCCCTTCGCTAGAGGGCAAAGAAATCTCGCTAAGCGACTTCAAAGGCAAATGGGTAATACTAGACTTCTGGGGCTCGTGGTGCGGCTGGTGCATCAGAGGTGTGCCGAATATGAAAGAATTTTACGACAAATACTCTAAGACTGTCGAGATTATAGGTATTGCCTGCGGCGACACAGACCAGGACTGGCGAGCAGCAGTAAAAGAACACAAGCTAAACTGGACAAACCTCTTTAATGATAAAGGAGTAAGTTCAAAATATGCTGTCAGGGGATACCCTACAAAGATTCTAGTCAGCCCCGATGGCGTAATAAAGCACATCCAAAATGGCGAGGCGGAAAGCTATTACAACGAAATTAAAAAGATTATAGGGCTATAAAAACCTTTAACTCTCCAATAACACAAGTGTAGTTATGAAACAACGACTATTCCTCGCCCTAGCTCTATGTCTGGTGTCTCTAGTCTCTAAGGCGCAAAACGAAGTAGATACGAAGTTCTATGACACCTTTAAGAACCAGACGGCACTATTTGGATGTAGTTATCAGGCTGCTGCCATATCGCTCAACACAACGGTCGAGAGGTGGACAGAGCCTACCGAAACACCCTTTATGGCTGTGCGGTTAGATATAAAGAACCATTCGCTGCTGCTCGGCACGACACTTATAAAGTGGGCGAAGCTAATTCCCGACCGCTATGACGAAGCGGTAGGCAGCTATGAGACTAACCGTGAGGGTTCAGTTCTTCTTCAGTTCGACTGGCAAGAGGAACAAAACATACTCTATATCCTAGTTCACGAATATGGGCTGGATGTGTGCAAACTCTATTACTGCCAATATGCAGGCTCGGAGGAAGATATGTCCTTGTAAAAGGCTAAAGAAACCTCAGTAAAAGCGAAAGCACAGTACACGGGATTTGTGTGCTGTGCTTTTGTATATTGGCTTTTAGGGAGAAATTAAAACTCCCCTTTAGCTTTTAGCTGCGCTATGTGCGTTACTCTGGTTTGACTATATAGAGTTCTTCGCTGTCGCCTATCATATAGAAATGCTCTCTGGCGAATGCCTCGATGTATGCACTATCTTCTAGCCCGACGATTACAAGTGAGTCCTCTTTGATGCGGTCGATGTAGAACTGTCGCTCTGTCTCTAGCTCTTCGATTTGGCGGTTTACTTTCTGGAGGCTCACTAGGCTATTGGTGTCGAAGAACATAATCCATACCAGGAACAATGCTACCCCTACAACTATGAGAACTCTATTAGAAAATAATTTGCGCATAAGACTTTCGTTTCGTGTTTAGCGGATAGGGGAGGGCTATTTAGCGGTTATAGCAGCTAGGGCTATGGAGTAAAGTTTACTCTGTTCGCTATCGCCTCGTGAAGTGAGCACGCAAGGAGCTTTAGCACCGACAACCATAGCAGCGACCTTTGCTTGCATAAATTTTGTTGCAGATTTGAAGAAGATATTTCCTGCCTCTAACGATGGGAAGACGAGGCAGTCTGCTTCGCCGTCAACTGGTGAGGCTAGTTTCTTTAGTCGTACTGTTTCTTTGTCTATGGCTACATCTAGGGCTAGAGGGCCGTCGATTATGCAGCCTGGGATTTGCCCACGTAGTCCCATAGTCGAGATTATCGAAGCATCGAAACACGATGGGATATTTGGAAGGACTTGTTCGGTAGCCGATAGCATAGCGATTCTAGGGGTTTCTACGCCTATTGCGTGTGCTACGTCTCTTACGAATTTAGTTTGTTCTATCTTTTGGGCAAGAGTCGGCTGCACTATTACCGCTACGTCTGTAATGGTAAGGAGTTTATGATATGTCGGTATTTCGAGTACAGATACGTGGCTGAGTGTGCCTTTGGGGGGTACTAGTCCATTTTCTTTGTTTAGGATACCTCTCATATATTTATCGGTAGAGACAAGCCCTTTCATAAGGATGTCAGCTTCGCCGTGGTGAATCATTTGGACGGCACGGTGTACACTTGCTACGTCAGTTTGTTCCTCTTGGATTATGAACTCCGATAGGTCAACACCTACTTCTTGCGCAGTTCGTTTAATGTTGTTTCTATTGCCTACGACGATTGGGTCGATAATGCCAAGTTTGTGGGCAGCAGATACAGCTTGCAGTGTGTGGGCATCCTCTGCAAAAGCTACGACTATGCGTTTTCGTTCCTTTTTTTGAACGGTTTCTATGAGTTGATCTAGTTTCGTAATCATTTTATTAAAAAATATCTGTTTCTTTGTCGGACGTTATGTGAACTATGTGGGAGTTCTGAAAATTCCTTGAATAAAGAATTTTGAGTCTCGATACAAAGATATAAAATATCTGCTAAAAATATAAAAAAAAGCACTTTTTTTGCAATAGTCTTTGAAAATTGGCAAATAATGCCTATCTTTGCAATTCACTATTAGTGAAAGGGGCCTATAGCTCAGTTGGTTAGTAGCACCTGACTCATAATCAGGGGGTCACTGGTTCAAGCCCAGTTGGGCCCACCCCAAGGGGAACTCTTTTGAGTTCCCCTTTTTTTTATGTTCTGTTCTAGTGGTTTGGCGTTTGAGTGTCAGAGGGTAGCACCTGACTCGCTACGTTCATAAATTGGCAGGGGGTCACTGGTTCAAGCCCAGTTGGGCCCACCCCAAGGGGGAACTCGAAAGAGTTCCCCTTTTTTGTACGCCTAGCTCCTAGTTTCCAGCCTCTAGCCTCTAGCCTCTAGCGGGTCAGGCGGAAATTGGGGTGGAGTGTTAAAAATATGTTTGTTTTAGGTTTGGATTTTGAGGTTCGGTTTTTTGGGGTTGGTGTCTGCGGAATCTTCGATTCCTTTTTTGGTGTCATTCTGACACCAACCCCCCGCTAGCTCTACACAGCCTCTCATCCGTTTTTCATCCGTGTGAAAGCCGCCTGTCATCGCCCTAACGCCGGGCGGGCGGTCTCTCCCGAGACACGGTTGCAGTGCCGAAAAGCCTAGGAAAATATAGAAACAGAACAAATAATAACAGATACTTATTCCACTATAATTATCGCTTGTCCCATCTCGGGTCAGGCGGAAATTGGGGTGGAGCGTTAAAATTATGTTTGTTTTAGGTTTGGATTTTGAGGTTCGGTTTTTGGGGGTTGGTGTCTGCGGAATCTTCGATTCCTTTTTTGGTGTCATTCTGACACCAACCCCCCGCTAGCTCTACACAGCCTCTCATCCGTTTTTCATCCGTGTGAAAGCCGCCTGCCATCGTCCTAACGCCGGACTGGCGGTCTCTCCCGAGACACGGTTGCAGTGCCGAAAAGCCTAGGAAAATATAGAAACAGAACAAATAATAACAGATACTTATTCCACTATAATTATCGCTTGTCCCCTAATCTCTAACCCTTAACACCTACAACCTAACACCTAAAAAAAAGCGCACCCCCTCAAGAAGGAAGTGCGCTAGATATTTTCTAAATAAGTCTAAATATAGGACTATTCGAACTCAATGAGGAGTTTGCCGTTTGGTACAATCTCGCCCTCCTGTACGCCGATAGCTTTGATAGTGCCGTCGAATGGAGCAGATAGAGTGTTAGCCATTTTCATAGCGTTAAAACGCAAAAGAACATCGCCTTTTGAAACCTTATCGCCAATTTTTACCTCTATCATTGTGATAGTGCCAGGGATAAAAGCGTGCAGCTTCTTAGGGTCAGGGCGTTCCCAACGTTTACGATTCTTATAAGCATCCGTTACAATCGTAGTGAATGTACCGTGCTTCGTTTGTAGTTGTTCAAACTCACGCACCTCGGCAGTAGTTGCCTCAGGGGTGTTTGTTTTTAATGTTTCAGCCATTTTCTAATTTTTAATTTTTAGCCTGTCTCAAAATTTGTTTATACTTTTATAGACTTCCGTTCTCTTAAAATCCTTAAGGAAACTCTAAGCAAATAAAAAGTCCTAAAACTACGCTGTTTTGAGATAACGATTAAAATGGAGGAATACCGTGCTTTTTCGTTGGACGAAGTACAGTCTTGTCAATCGATACGTCGAGAGCGTGGATAATGCTTCGACGAGTTTCGTTTGGATCGATAACTGCGTCTACATATCCCTTAGCTGCTGCTACATAAGGATTAGCAAATTTCTCTTTGTACTCTGCAATCTTCTCGGTACGTGTAGCCGCTGGATCAGCCGAGTCAGCAATCTCCTTGCGGAAGATAATGTTTGCTGCTCCCTCTGGGCCCATAACTGCAATCTCAGCTCCTGGCCAAGCAAATACAAAGTCACTGCGAAGGTGACGTGAACACATAGCGATATAGCCACCGCCATAAGCCTTACGAAGAATAACTGTAACCTTTGGCACAGTCGCCTCGCTATAAGCATAAAGAAGTTTAGCACCGTGACGAATCACACCTGCGTGCTCTTGATGTACACCTGGTAGATAACCTGGAAGGTCTTCAAGTGTTACAAGTGGAATATTAAAGCTATCACAATAGCGTACAAAACGTGCCGCCTTATCCGAGCTGTCGCAGTCAAGCACACCTGCCATTACTAGTGGCTGGTTAGCTACAAAACCTACTGTCTTGCCCTCGATACGACCAAAACCCACTACGATATTTGCTGCAAAGAGCTCTTGAACTTCGAAGAAGTCACTGTCGTCAGTGATAGCACGGATAACGTTACGCACGTCATAAGGCTTAGTAGGGTCAGCTGGTACAATCTCGTCAATTTTGAAAAGGTCTGTCTTAGGCTCTTCTGTCTCCTCGTCGCTATGCTTGTTGCTGTTGTTCTGAGGAATAAGCGAAAGAAGTTTGCGGATTTGAAGGAAACACTCATCTTCGCTATGCGCAAAGAAGTGTGCATTACCAGTCTTTTCGCAATGAACTCGTGCGCCGCCTAGCTCTTCCATAGTAATCTCTTCGCCAAGAACTGTCTTGATAACCTCTGGTCCAGTGATAAACATCTTAGAGATTTGGTCTACCACAAATACGAAGTCCGTAAGAGCAGGAGAATAAACAGCTCCACCAGCACAAGGACCTAGGATAACCGAAATCTGAGGAATAACACCCGAAGCAAGTGTGTTGCGGAAGAAAATCTCGCCATAACCCGCAAGGGCGTTAACACCCTCTTGGATACGAGCACCGCCCGAGTCGTTGATACCGATAAGTGGAATACGCATATTAAGGGCGTAGTCCATAATTTTAGTGATTTTGCGAGCGTGGCTAAACCCTAGCGAGCCGCCAAACACTGTAAAGTCTTGTGCATAAATAGCAACTGGGAATCCGCAGATTCGACCAGTGCCGATAACAACCCCATCGCCTGCAAGCTCTTTTTCTGCCATACCGAACTCGGTAGCTGAGTGCTGAACGAAGATGTCGTATTCGTTAAATGTGTCTTTGTCCAAAAGCGTTTTGATACGTTCACGAGCTGTGAGCTTACCCATTTGCTTCTGCTTTTCGATGGCCTTAGTGCCGCCACCAAGGTAGACTCTCTCTTTGCGCTCTTGCAATTCGAGGACTTTTTTGTCTTTTGCCATTGTTTTTATTTTAGTTAAACGTCTTGAAATTAGTCGTTACGACAAATGCTCTGTGTCTGTAAAAAACAGCACATTTGATGTAAAGATAGCATAAAAATTTAAAGAATAAAAACTTTTTTTTGGGATGCGCTCTGATTCTCAGCTGTGAAGGTGTCAAAAATCGCTGTGTGAAGCTCTTCTGAGCGAGAATATAGTGTGAAAACTCTAACACTTAAAAAATAAAAACTAATGGTTATCCCCTCTTTTCTAAAAAGGCGCACTGTAAATAGTGTAGTACTATTTTTTTCTTTAATAATATTTTTCTACTTTTGTGGTTATTACAATAGTTTTTGTTTAAGTGTAAAACAAGTGGGGTGTGGATGTGAAGAAAAGCTAATCTTCGTTATAGTGTATAGCTTTTTTTTATGTGTCGCCTTATTTGTAACTCTTAACTGTTATGACTTTGTTTAAGAAATATTAATTTTATGTACTCTTTAAAAACTACTAAAAGAAAAACGAAATTATGAAAAAACAATTATCAACCCTGCTCGTCGTAGCGCTATGCGTTCTTAGTGCTGTGGCGCAAACACCTGAAGAAATCTTTGCAAAGTTTGCGGAGAAAACAAAAATCGAGACCTTTAATGCAAACTACAAGGAGACTAGCTCTGTGTGTGAAATGGAAATTGTAGTGGGTCCTGTGACAATGCCAGTAAAGGTTGTTGCAAAGTATCCTGGACAGTTCCGCTGCGATATGGTGATGCAAGGCACAAATGTCCTTGTGATTGTTAATGACACCACAGGCTATGTTACGGCTAACTCGCAAACACAAGTCATAGAGGGTAAAGAAGCTATCGCTCAACTTATACCTCTTATGGACTTTGCAAATGACTGCGCCCCTACTATTGATAATTTTAGAGACCTTAAATTTGTCGGTACTACTGGCAAGGGTAAGAAGGAATGTTGTATTCTAGAGGGCATAGCGATAGACTCAAACACTAAAACGAAGCTATACTTTAATACCACAACTTCGCTACTTGTGAAATTGGAGTCAGCCTATACCTCGCCAGAGGGAAAGACAGAAGAATTTGAAACATCACTGTTGAACTACAAAGAGTACTGCGACGGAGAACTTTACCTGCCTTCGAAAATATCTACACCGACACCAGAGGGTACGCTAGTTATTAAAATTACGAACTTCGAGGTAGACTATCCGACAGCTCCGTGGATGTTCGCTGCCCCTAAGATGTAGAACCACAAAATGTAGAACCACACATTTAATACATACATAAATAACAAACAAAAACAATATGAAAAAATTATTTCTATTCTTATCCCTACTCATAGTTTCTCTAAGCCTATCGGCACAAGAGATTGATATGATGGGTATCGTGCCTAACGACCCAGAAGTTCGCACAGGTACACTCGAAAATGGCGCAAAATATTATATCCGCCGTAACACCAAAGACCCAGAGCGTGCAAACTTCCATATTATGTATAAGGTTGGGGCAATTCTAGAAGAAGACCGCCAGAATGGTCTAGCTCACTTCCTTGAGCATATGGCATTCAACGGTAGCGATAGCTTCCAAGGCAATGGGCTAATTGACTACTGTCAAAGTATTGGTGTGGAGTTCGGTCGTAACCTTAATGCTGCCACTAGCCAAGAGTTCACTACTTATATGATTACCGATGTGCCTATCGTAAGAGAGGGTATTATCGACTCTATGCTTCTTGTCCTTCACGACTGGGCAGGCTTTATCTCGCTTAACGAAGAGGATATCGACGACGAACGCCAAGTTATCCAAGAGGAAAGACGTATGGTTTATGCTAGTGCAGACCGTAGACTTTACCAAAAATCTATGGGTGTGCTCTATGGCGATGATAATATCTATACGCTTCGTGACGTAATCGGACCTGTGGAGAATCTTCAAAACTTCTCGTATCAGGATATCCGTGACTTCTATCACAAGTGGTATCGCCCAGACTTGCAGACATTCGTTATTGTAGGGGACTTCGATGCTGAGGTTATGGAACAAAAACTTATCAAAACGATGAGTAACATTAAGGAGTTCGAAGATAAAACTCCACTTCCAAAGGCTCAGTTTGCAGGTAATAAAGAGCCTCGCTTCGCAGTGCTAACAGACCCTGAGCTTTCTAGCCCTTATGTTCGTTTGGTGTGCAAGACTCCCTCTATGCCTACGAAGTACAATAACCGCTTCATTGCTGTTAAAACAGTTATACTAAACGAAATGGTAGCAGATATGGTTAACGACCGTATCGCTGATATCGCTAAGACTCCTGGTGCACCGTTCCTTAATGGTTGGATTTATAAGACTGACCTCTTTGTAGGTATGGACGGCTTTATGATTCAAGCAGGTTCGGCAGTAGGCAAAGAACTTGAAGCATTCGAGGCCGTATATACAGAAGCTCTAAGGGCTATACGTGGCGGTTTTGCTATTCCAGAGCTTGACCGTGCAAAGACTGACTATCTCGCTATACTAGACACGCAACTCGAAAGAAAGGACGACCGCAGAAACCAATCGTTTGTGGAGCAGTACAGCGATAACTTCTATGACAATGTGCCATTCCCAAGCATTGAGGATGAGTACGCCTATACCACAGCAATCGTTGAGGCTATAACACTCGAAGAGGTTAACGCTCAGATAGCGTCGATGCTAACCGAAGAGAACGTCGTTCTATTCTCTGCTTCGCAAGAAAAAGAGGGTGCGAAAATCCCTACGGTAGAAGAACTACAAGCACTCTACGAAAAGGTTAATGCCTCGGAGATTGAGCCATATACCGAAGAGGTTGTAACTCGTCCACTACTTGACGCTTCTAAGCTTAAAGGTTCGAAGGTCAAAAAGGTGAAAGAGGGCAAATTCGACTCAGAGGTTTGGACTCTTAAAAACGGTATTCAAGTGGTTGTGAAACCTACTGACTTCCAAAGTGATGAGATTAGATTCTATGCTTCTCGTAAGGGCGGTACTTCTTCAATCTCTGATTTGGAAACTCTATATTCTATTAGTCTGCTTAGCTCGTTCGACGCTATTAGCGGTGTGAGCGACTTCACAGATACGGAGCTTACCAGAGCCCTTACAGGTAAGATGTGCTCAGCTGCTCCTACTATTGGTGCGATGACCGAAGGCTTCCGTGGCAATAGTAATAAGAAAGACCTTGAGACTATGTTCCAACTGCTTTACTTGTACGCCACAGCTCCACGTGCAGAACAAGCTGACTGGGATGTTATGACAAGTAAGATAGAGGCTCAAATCGAAGGAAGTAAGAATGACCCTATGCGTATCTTCCAAGAGACAGTGACGGCTACAATCTATAACAATGACCCTCGTAACCTTCCAATTGGTGAGGAGTATCTAGAAAATATCTCACTAGAGGCGTTCAAGGCTGAGTATGCAAATCGTTTCAGCTATGTAAACGATATGACATTCTTTATCGTAGGTTCGGTTGATACAGAGACTTTGAAACCTCTTGTAGAAAAGTATATCGGTTCACTTCCTCTAAAGAAGAAAGCTCCAAAGGCTGAGTTCGGTACAATCTACACAGATATGGTGAAGGGCGAAGTTGTTAACCACTTCTCTACACCTCAGGAGACTGAACGTTCAATTGTTGTTATCCTAGCTAGCGGCGATGTAGACTATTCTTTGGAAGAGTCTATAAACCTTGATGTAGCAGGTCAGATACTTGACAACACTTATACTCGTACAATTCGTGAAGAGGCAGGTGGTGTATATGTAGTTCAAAATATGATGCAGGTCGTAGAGTTCCCTAAGGAGCAGTATATAAATCAGTGTCTCTTCCTTACAGAGCCTAGCAAACTAGAGGAGCTTATCCCACTTGTACAAGAGGGTATCGACTCGCTTCTAATCAATGGTCCAACTGCTGAGGAGCTTCACAAAATCGTCCTTGCAAACGATAAGAACTATACAAATGGTCTTCGTCAAAATGGCACTTGGCTAAATAATCTTGTCAACTGGTATATCAATGGTGTAGACGACCACACGGACTATAAGAAGGTTCTAGATAAAATTACTACGGAGTCAGTTCAAGAGGCTGCCAAGAGAGCATTCACTCAGGGCAACCGCATTGAGTTGGTGCAGCTTCCTTAAGCCGTAGGGGTTAGAGTTCCCCTATTTCAAAATATTAAAACGGTGTATTTCTTTATAAACTAAAGGAGTGCACCGTTTTTTGCGTTTGTCATTTTGTAAAGTCCTAAAAAAATAGTAGTTTTGTAATAACTAACAAATTTTAAACTTTTTTGAATACAACTATGAAAAGACTTAGTAAACTATTTCTTGCGCTAGTGCTTGTTGCTTGCGCTTCAACGGTGATTTCCTCGGCTGAGGTCTACCCACAAATTACGAATATCTCGGCACGCCAGACGACTTCGCTCGATGGTATGTGGCGTATTATCGTCGACCAGCAGGAGATAGGCTACTATTCGCATCACCGTGGCTATAAGCCTAACTATGTTTTTGATGCTAAACATACCCCTACTTTGCTTCAAGAGTATAACTTCGATAATTGCGAGACACTCGAAGTACCAGGCGATTGGAATACCCAAAAAGAGAAGCTATACTATTACGAAGGTACAATCTGGTATCGCAAGAAATTTGACTATGCTTTGGAGGAGGGTCAACGCCTTTTCGTAGATTTCGGTGCGGTCAATTATGAGGCAGACGTTTGGTTTAATGGCGAACATATCGGGCATCATATCGGTGGGTTTACACCTTTCCAATTCGAGATTACGGATTTGGTTACTGGTACAGATAATTCACTTGTTCTTATGGTGAACAATATCCGCAGAGCTGAGGGTGTGCCAACGCTTAACCTTGACTGGTGGAACTATGGCGGTATTACACGTCCTGTTCGCCTTGTTGAGACCTCTAATAGCTTTGTGCGTGACTATTATCTACAACTAGAGAAGAACAATAAGCAGCTTATCGAGGGCTGGATTCAGCTTGATGGAGCGGTAAGCGGTGAGGAGGTTACGGTTTCTATACCTGGGCTTAAAATTAATAAGAAGTATGCGGTTAATGCCGAGGGATTTGTGGAGTTTAGCTTTAAGGCTAAGCCAGAGTTGTGGTCTCCTGAGAATCCTAAATTGTACGACGTGACTATTTCTAGCGGTAGCGATAGTGTAGAGGACGAGATAGGCTTTAGAACTATCCGTACAGAGGGTAAGAAGATACTTCTTAATGACAAAGAGATATTTTGCCGTGGTATAAATATGCACGAGGAGACTCCGTTCTTTGCCGCACGTGCTTATTCTCGTGAGCACGCAGAGGTGCAGTTTGGATGGATTAAGGAGATGAACGGCAATTTTGCACGTTTGGCTCACTACACGCATAGCGAGGAAACTATTAAGGCGGCTGAGCGTATGGGTATATTGTTGTGGTCTGAGATACCAGTTTATTGGCTACTAGAGTGGGAGAATCCAGAGACTTATGCTAATGCTGAGAATCAGCTTGCGGAGATGATTACACGTGATAAGAATCGTTGTAACATTGTTATATGGTCTGTGGCTAATGAGACTCCACGTTCGGATGCACGCCTTGAGTTCTTGAAGGGTCTTATTGCTAAGTGTCGTGAGATGGATGATGTGCGATTGGTATCGGCGGCTATGGAGAAGGAGGTTTTGGATGAAAGGACTATAACGGTGAATGACGAGTTAAGTGACTATGTAGATTTGTTGAGTTATAACCAGTATTTGAGCTGGTATGGTGGTGAGGATATGCGCTGCTTTAAGCACAATTGGATCTTTGAACAGAATAAGCCAGTGTTCCTTAGCGAGTTTGGAGCAGGTGCACGCTATGGTTATCACGATAGTGATGATGTATGCTTTACTGAAGATATGCAAAAAAGAGTATATGAGGAGCAGATTGAGATGTTGAGCCAGATAGAGGGCTTGGCGGGTACTACTCCTTGGATATTGAAGGATTTCCGTTCGCCACGTCGTTTGCTTCACAATGTACAGGATGAGTTCAATCGTAAGGGTGTTATATCTGAGAAGGGTGAGCGTAAAGAGGCGTTCTATGTTATGCAGGAGTGGTATGGTAAGCTCGCTGAGAAATATGGATTTTAATGATTAACGATTGTTAATGATTAACGATTAGTGATTAATGATTAATGGCTGCTAGCCTATGGGGCTTTAGTGATTAATGTTTTGGGGGGCTTATTGCCCCCTTTTTTAGGTGTTAGGTTTTAGGTGGTAGGTGGTAGGTGGTAGGTGGTAGGTGACAGGTATTAGATTGTAGGTTTATATAATGATTAATGGGCTTTAATAACACCTACAGCCTACAACCTAACACCTACAACCTGACACTTAATTTCTTAAAAAAGCGTTTTTCTAAAAATAATTACTAAATTTGCTCCGTAAACAAAGGCGCATTGCTCTTGAATTTTGTACAAATAACACAAATCTAAGACCCTATTTTTCGAAATCCAGCCTTTGGATAATTTTTAACTAATTTATACAAAACAATGAAAAAACTTTACTCCCTAATGCTCCTAGCACTAGTCTCGCTAGCGACATTGTCCCTCCAATCCTGCGAAGAATCTACTACGACAACGCCTGATGAAATCAATATCACAAGCACAGCTGCCGCAATAATGTTTTCAGATGCAACAGCAGCCTCACAGTCGCTTACATTCAACTGTAATACCGACTGGACTATCGAAGCGCTAGCAGATGACTCGTGGTTCACTATCGACCTACTAAGCGGTGTGGCAGGTGATAACTCTATCACAGTCGCAATAGCAGATGCCTCAGTAGCATACATCGACCAAAGCCAAACCGTCACTATCAAAGCAGGCTCAGCATCAGTAGACTTCGAAGTAGTGCAATACGCCCCAACCGTAGCTTCGGCTATGGTAATTGAGACTCCACAGCGAAAAATCCTTCTAGGTCAAGAACTAACCCTTACAATCATAACTGAACCTCTAGGTGCGCCTATCAGCGACGAGCTAGTATGGGATAGTAGCGACCCTTCTGTTATCTCTGTCGACGAAAATGGTACAGTTAAAGGTCTTGCACTAGGTGTATCTGTTATCAACGCTGATATGGGCGTATGCTCTTACGGCTTCGAAATGGAAGTTACAGAAATCTTTACAACAGACAGCACTGAAAGAGTCTACACATTTGCCGACCTAGCAGAAGTACCTACCTCAGGCGTAGAAGCTGACGGTACTGTCTATACTATTACAACAGACCTTATCCTATCTGAAACTGACGTGCTAACACTCGGAGACGCTACAAACGTTAAACTAGCTGACGACGTAGAGGTAACTATCAAAGGTATGGTAGATTTAGTGTCAGAGGATAGAGCCATTACATTCGAACCAGTTGATGCTAGCGCACAACCACAAGCATTCTACTTCTCAAGCGATATCCAGGGCGGTGGAGAAATTTCAGGAATTATCTTCGAAAACTGTATGTTCCGCTTCTACGCAGCAGCAGACCTTACTTTCACTAACTGTACATTCGAAAATATCCTTACAGACTCGGCTATTAGCCTTGGCGGCGAAGGTCTCGTAACGGTAGAGGATTGCGACTTCCTAGAGAATGGCTTCCCAGCAGTTTCTTGTGGAGCAAACTTTGCTACAAATTTGGTGTTCAAAAATAACTACGTGCTCAATAACTCTAGCTCAGCGGATTGTAGCAATAAACCTCAGCTAAACCTAACAGTGCCAGGTGACGGTACTCTAGAGATTATCGGCAATACTATCATTGGACCTAGCGACTATACTACTTGTGGCGGTTTGGCATTCTCTAACTTCTATTCTCTCACTGGCGAGAGTGTAATCCGTGTTGAGGGTAACACTATTCAAGACTGCCGTTATGGTTTGACTACTTATGGTACTATGAATGTTGAGATTGTAGATAACGTTATTCAAGACAACAAGTGGGACGAAAATGCTATGTCAGGCGGTAGCGGTATGAGCCTTGTAGACTACTATGGTGGTCAAAGCGTATATCTTGAAGGCAATACAATCACTGGCAACCTATGGGGTATGACAATTATTGGTTATACAGCTAATGGCACAGGTCCTAGCATTAATCTAGGATGTCAGGACGAGAATAGCACTAGCTATAACCCAGGCGGCAATGTATTTAGCAATAACGGTAATGGCGGAGTACTTTATGACCTATATAACAACTCTCCGATTGATGTTTTTGCACAAGGTAACACTTGGGGCGTAGACGAACAAACAGAAGAGAACATAGAGTCAGTAATCTTCCACAAGAACGACAACGACACTCTAGGTCAAGTATTCTTTATGCCAGCAGCAGAATAATACAAGAATAACGCCTCATTAGAGCAAAAAAAGCAAGCGAGAGCATAACCCAAAAAAAGGTTAAGCTCTCGCTCTTTCTATACCTACAACCTAATCCCTACAACCTAATCCCTACAACCTAACCCCTACAACCTAACACCTACAACCTAATCCCTAATACCTAATACCTAAAAAAAAGGGGGCAAAAGCCCCCCCCCAATATTAAGCATTAATCATTAATCATTAAAAGCTAGTTTGGCGTTGTGGAACACGTGTGAAACATCCTCATCCTCCTCAAACTTCTCGATAAGCTTCTCGATAGCAGCACTCTGCTCTTCGTTCAATTCCTTCAATTCACCAGTAGGTAGGCGTTCAAACTCACCACTGATAATCTCTATGCTATTGTCATCTAGATAATGCTGAATCTTGCCATAAGCCTCAAATGGTGCATAAATTATTATCTCGTTCTCCTCCTCAAATACCTCGTCGATTTCAAAATCTATAAGCTCCAACTCAAAATCTTCAATGCTCATACCCTTAGCCTCCAACGAAGAGATAGCGATTTTAAATACCGACTGACGATTGAACAAAAAACTCAAACAACCAGACGTGCCCAATGACCCACCCGACTTGTTGAAATACGAACGAACATTAGCTACCGTACGGTTAGTATTGTCAGTGGCGCAATCCAAAAAGATAGCTATACCATAAGGACCATATCCCTCATAGGTCATCTCCTTATAATCCGCTGTATCCTTGCTCGATGCACGCTTGATAGCTCTATCAACATTTTCCTTAGGCATATTCTCTGCCTTCGCATTTTGCATCAATACCCTCAAACGAGGATTGTTCGCAGGATCAGGACCACCAGCCTTCACCGCAATAGCGATTTCTTTACCAATACGGGTAAATACACGTGCCATATTACCCCAACGTTTCATTTTACGTGCTTTACGAAATTCAAATGCTCTTCCCATTATACTATTTTTTTGTGTTTAAGAAAGCCTTTAGGAAACTTCTAAAAACTGGACTTTAATGCTTTTTAATTCTAAGACTTCATCTTCGAATTTTTGAAAATGCACCGTAGGAACCCCTACGCTTGCATTTTAAAAAATCCAAATCTAAAGCCTTATAATCAAAAATCAAAATAAAGCCAGCTATTAGAACTCCCCTTTATTATAAGCTCTCAAAGTTAGATTATTGTCATAAATTTTTGCAAATATACATATATCTTTTTCGATTGCAAAACAAAAAAGACGAAACCGCTGCATATACACACGTAGATTAAGGATTTTATGTGTTATTTTATAGCACTTCTCGGCACAAATATTGAAAGAAAGTATTAACTTTGTGAGGAATATTTCGGGGGGCTTTTTTACACGAAGAATTTTAAAAACTTTAAGCACACAACAGATGAAAAAATTTCTTTTATTTATTTTCCTATTAGGAATTAGTACAGCGGCATACTCTCAGGGAGCGGTCGTTAGTGCGGAGGCATCACGCAGCAAGGAGCAGACTAAGGCTGTGGGGTCTAACTTGAATCAATCTCAGACTACGGTTAAGTCTACGGGCAAGAATTTGGGGGTAGTGGAGCTTACCGATGCTACTTTCCGCACGCTTGTTTATGCTAATGCTGGCGAGGGTCGGTATTTATTTTTGGGCGATAGACCTACAATCGTAGACTTTACGGCTTCTTGGTGTGGACCTTGTCAGAGGTTTGCTCCTACTTTTGAGGCGATGGCTAAGAAGTATGGCGATAGGATGAATTTCTACAAAGTGGATGTCGATAAGTGCAAAGTCACTTCTAGCGATTTGGAGATAACTAGCATACCTACACTCCTGTTCATACCACTTGACGACGAGCCTTGTATCCGAGTTGGCGCACCAGACGCAGGAGAGTTCGAGGAAATTATCTTAGAGCAAATGCTTAATTAATGATTAATTATTAGTGATTAATGATTAATTTTTTGGGGGCTTTTGCCCCCTTTTTTAGGTTGTAGGTGTTAGGTGTTAGGTTTTAGGTGTTAGGTGTTAGGTGTTAGGTTATAGGAGAGCCACAATAAATGCGCTTAGGCTCGCAACCCTGCAACCGTGTCAGATACGGTTGCAGGGCTGCTAGCCTGTGTTTATTCTAGCTTAATTGGGCTAGCAGCTATTAATCATTAATCACTAATCGTTAATCATTAAGAATCGTTAATAACTAAAAGTTAAGATTTTAGTGGAAAAATTTGTTGGTACGTTTTTTTTTCGTACCTTTGTCGTCCCTTATGTGAAAAAGGGATAACAATTTTTTAATTCAAAAACAACAAAGAAAATGAACACTTACGAAACCGTTTTCATTGCCTCGCCTCTTCTAGCAGAAGCTGCTCTCGAAGAGCTGACAAGCAAATTCCAAGGCCTTTTGGCTGAGAACGGCGCAACTGTTGAGCACTCAGAAAACTGGGGTCTCCGCAAACTCGCCTACCCAATTGCCAAAAACACGTCAGGCTACTACTTCCTTTTGCAATTCAACGCAGAAGATGGTAAAATTATCGAAAAACTAGAAACTGCTTACCGTCGTGACGAACGTGTTATCAGATTCCTTACATTCAGACTCGACAAACACGCTATCGAATATGCTGCTAAACGTCGTGAAAAACTTAATAACAACAACTAAGAGTATAGGAGACTAAAACAATGGCAATACAACAAAACGCAGCAAATGGCGAAGTTCGCTATCTTAATCCAATCCAAGTGGATGTGAAAAAGAAAAAATACTGCCGATTCAAAAAAAGCGGTATCAAATATATTGACTATAAGGACCCTGAATTCCTTAAAAAATTCCTTAACGAGCAAGGCAAAATCCTCCCTCGTAGACTAACTGGTACTTCGCAAAAGTTCCAAAAGAAAGTGGCTCAAGCCGTGAAACGTGCTCGCCACCTCGCTATCCTTCCGTTCGTAACGGACCTTATGAAATAGGAACCTTATAATCAAAGAAACAAGAGATGGAAATCATACTAAAAACAGACGTCGAAAACCTCGGCTATAAAGATCAAATCGTTAACGTTAAGCCTGGCTTCGCTAACAACTTCCTTATCCCTCAAGGATACGCAACTATCGCTACTGCATCTGCTAAAAAAGCACACGCAGAAGTACTAAAACAACGTGCTCACAAAGAAGAAAAAATGGTCAAAGATGCGCAAGTTATCGCTACTAAACTTTCTTCTCTAGCTGTTACTATCACTGTGAAAAGTAACGCTAACGGCAAAATCTTCGGTGCAGTTACTACTACCGATATCGCCGAAGCTATCGCTGTGCTAGGCGTTGAAGTTGACAAACGTAACATCAAAGTTGAAGCTATCAAAGAAACAGGCAATTATACTGCCGCTGTAAGAGTCTACAAAGAAGTAACAGCTGAAGTAAACCTAGCAGTTATCTCTAACGAAGCTCCAGCAGTAGAAGCTCCTGCAACTGAAGAGTAAACTTACTCCGTTACATTTTTAACAAATTCGGAAAAATGAATGCCTAACTCTATATCTTAAAATAGAGATGTAAAGGCACTCTAAATATACAAAAGATTAAAGCTTCCTACTTTTAACAAAGTGGAGGCTTTTTTCTTACCCCCTTTAGACATTGCCCCCCCCTTGTATTACCCACTTATGAAAGTTACCCACTCGCACATAAAAAAATGAACACGAAAAATTCTATATATAAAAGTATTCTTACACTAGCTATTCCTGTGATTATCTCGCAGGTCGGGCAAGTCCTCGTGGGGCTTGTCGATACACTTATGGTCGGGCAGCTCGGTGCTGTGCCGCTGGCAGGTGTGTCGTTCGCTAATGCTATCTTTATGACCTTTGTCGTCGCTGGTATGGGCTTCGCTATGGGGCTTACGCCCCTTGTGAGTAGGGCGGCTGTGCGCTCGAATGATGAGCGTGTGAGGTCGCTGTTTAAGAATTCGTTTGTGGCGAATACTCTCCTAGGGGTCGGGTTTGTTGCAATTTTGGCTCTGCTAATTTTCCTTATGCCCTATATGGGGCAAGACCCTGAGGTCCTGGAGATAGCTGTGCCATATACTTGGCTTATGCTTCTCTCTATCCTTCCTAATATGTGGATGTACACTATTCGTCAATTTTTGGAGGGTTTGGGCAATACGTTTTGGGCTATGGTCGCCACTATCTCTTCGAATGTTATAAATGTGGGGCTAAATTTTGTCTTTATCTATGGGCTGTGCGGTATGCCTGAGATGGGGGCAATAGGTGTTGGGGTGGCTACCCTTGTGTCTCGGGTTTTGATGACTATATTTATGGTGCTCGTTATGTGGATTCATAGGGATTATCGGGGATATTTGAAGGGGATTATGGCTGTTCGGGTTCTTCGATTTAGGCTGCTTCGTCTTTGGCGGATGGGGTATCCTATTGCTTTGCAGTTGGGTATTGAGTGTGGGTCGTTTGGGGCTATTGCTGTTGCTATTGGCACGTTTGGGGCGGTGTCGCTTGCTGGGCATCAGATTGCAGTTAATATGCCTACTACTGCTTTTATGGTGGTTACGGGGGTGGCTAATGCTACTATGGTGCTTGTGGCTCGGAATTATGAGATGCGGTTATATGCGGAGGTTCGTCGGATATTGTCGGCTTCGCTTCGTATTGTTACTGTGTTTATGGCTCTTACGGCTGTGTTGTTTTTGGTCTTTGCTATGGATATCGCTTCGCTTTTCAGTCCAGATGTTGCGGTACAGGAGGTTGCGTCTTATTTATTGATTTTTGCGGCAGTTTTTCAGTTGTCGGACGGTATTCAGGGGGTTACTCTTGGGGCTTTGCGTGGGTTGTTGGATGTTAAGAAGACTATGACTTATACGTTCTTTAGTTATATTGTTGTGGGTATTCCTGTGGCTTATTTATGTGGCTTTGTTTTTGGAATGGGGGCTGGCGGTATTTGGCTGGGTCTGGTTTCGGCTTTGACTCTTTTGGCTGTTTTGTATATCCGCAGGTTCCGCAAACTTCTTCGTTAGGTTTTAGGTGTTAGGTTTTAGGTGTTAGGTTGTAGGGGAGAGCATAAGTCGACTCCCTAGGCTAGCAGCACTGCAACCGTGTCTCGGGAGAGACCGCCCGTCCGGCGTTAGGACGATGGCAGGCGGCTTTCACACGGATAAGAGCTTACTGAGTATTACTGAGTAACGGCTAGAAACGTATTAGAGGCTGTGTAGCAGTAGGAGGGGGTTGGTGTCAGAAAGACACCAAAAAAGGAATCGAAGATTCCGCAGACACCAACCCCTCAAAACCGAACATCTAAAAGCGACCCCTAGCCCCTACAACCTAGCCCCTACTACAACCTAGCCCCTACAACCTAACCCCTACAACCTAACACCTAAATAAAACTCGCTGAGGATTGGTAAATTCGAAAAAAAAGAGTAATTTTGCGTGCAATATAATGTCAAACCTCCCACTAATTGCCGCTGGCGTGGCGGTGGGATGTAGTAAAAAACTAAAAATAACAGAGTTATAAATATTCTACTTTCAAAAACTATGGCTTTTCTAGACGACAAAATTGCTACAATGGGGCTTACTTTCGACGACGTACTGCTCGTCCCTGCCTACTCTGAAGTCCTTCCTCGTGAAGTGAACATCTCTACACGTTTCTCTCGTAATATAACACTTAATATCCCTATCGTCTCTGCCGCTATGGATACCGTTACCGAAGCAGATATGGCTATCGCTCTTGCTAGACAAGGAGGTATCGGCGTTATTCACAAGAATATGAGCATCGAAGCTCAAGCAGCTCAAGTGCGCAAAGTGAAACGTGCAGAAAACGGTATGATATACGACCCTATTACTATCAAAGCTGACCAGGTAGTAGGCGAAGCGCTAGCACTAATGAAAGAAAACAGAATCGGAGGTATTCCAGTTGTTGACGATAATATGACTCTCATAGGTATCGTTACTAACCGTGACCTAAGATTCCAAAGAGATATGCTCAAACAAATCTCTGAGGTTATGACATCGCAAGGTCTAGTTACAACGATGAACCCAGACCTTAATATGGCTTCGGAAATCTTGTTGCAAAACAAAATCGAAAAACTGCCAGTTGTAGACGCTGATAACAAACTAGTAGGTCTGCTTACATATAAAGATATTACAAAAGTTAAGGATAACCCAAACGCCGCTAAAGATGCTAAAGGTCGCCTAAGAGTTGCAGCAGGTGTAGGAGTTACTGCCGATACGATTGATAGAGTAGAAGCTCTAGTAGTGGCAGGTGTCGATGCAGTGGTTATAGATACTGCTCACGGTCACTCGAAAGGCGTAGCTCTAAAACTTAAAGAAGTGAAAGCGAAATTCCCACAAATAGACGTAGTGGTGGGTAACGTAGCAACAGGCGAAGCCGCTAAAATGCTTATCGAAGCAGGTGCAGACGGAGTGAAAGTAGGTATAGGCCCAGGCTCTATCTGTACAACTCGTGTTATCGCAGGGGTCGGCGTACCGCAACTTAACGCTATCTACGATGCCGCTCAAGCTGCGAAAGGTACTGGTGTGCCTATCATCGCTGACGGTGGACTTAGATACTCAGGTGATATTGTTAAAGCCCTCGCAGCAGGTGCTGACACTATTATGGCAGGCGGACTTTTCGCAGGCGTAGAAGAATCGCCAGGAGAAACAATCATATACAACGGTCGTAAGTTTAAGTCATACAGAGGTATGGGCTCGCTCGAAGCTATGCAAAAAGGCTCGAAAGATAGATACTTCCAAGATGCCGAAGACGACGTTAAAAAACTAGTGCCAGAAGGTATCGCTGCAAGAGTGCCGTTCAAAGGCTCACTTCGTGAGGTTGTCTACCAAATGGTGGGCGGTCTACGTGCAGGTATGGGCTACTGCGGTGCAGGTAACCTAGAGACACTTAAAAATGCGAAGTTTATTAGAATCACTGCAAGCGGTATGAACGAATCACACCCTCACGACGTGGCTATCACTCGTGAAGCTCCTAACTACTCGCCTGAGAAACTATAAAAAACTACTGAGATGAGGAGTCAAGCTAAATTAAGCCTTGCACTCCTCCTCTCGTATAATCATAAAAAATCCCTAAAATAAAAGCTTTAGAGAGAAAACACGCCTAAAGCCAACTAAAACTGATGAACAAACAAATTAAAGACATTAACAACGAACTAGATATCGAAATCAACGAAAAAAACGCTGACGGTATCTACTCAAACCTCACTATTATCTCGCACTCAACTAGCGAATTTGTCCTTGACTTTGCACGACTAATGCCAGGGCAACCTAAAGCGCAGGTTAAGAGCCGTATAATCGTTACCCCAGAAAACGCTAAAAGATTGCTGCTAGCTCTCCAAGATAATATTTCGAGATATGAGCAAATGGTTGGCAAAATCGAAACTCGTACCCCTGAAACACCTATTATCGGCGGATTTTCGGGAATCGAAAGCTAAAGAGGTCTTTGGCGAACTCCCCTTTAAAAATCCTCCAAAAAAATCTCCACAAAAATGATTGAACCCTCTGCTCTAGATTTATCCATTTTCCACTTCCTTAACGGCGATGGAGGCGAAGTGATGGATGCCATTATGGTATGGGTCTCAGGACGACTCTCTTGGGTCTTCCTCTATGCTCTTATGCTATGGGGCGTTTTTAGGAAAGTGGGCTGGAAAAACTTCTTGTGGTTTATTCTTGCTGTTGCACTTATCGTAACACTAGCCGACCAAACCTGTAACCTTGCGAAAAATAACTTCTCGAAATTTAGACCGATGTGTTATGAACCTCTCCAAGGACTAATACACACTGTCGAAGGATACAAATGTGGACTATACGGAACGTTTAGCTCGCACGCCGCTAATACTATGGGCGTGTCGGTGCTTGTGGCTGCGATTATAGGCCGAAGGTGGGTCTGGTGGGGTCTTATGATTTGGGTAGCTCTTATATGCTATTCGAGAATTTACCTAGCTGCGCACTATCCCTATGATATCTTCTTTGGACTCGTTGTCGGCTCTGTGTATGGATGGCTATTTGCAGTGCTCTATTCCAAATTCATACTCAAGAAAAAGAAACGCAAATAATAAAACAAGGAAAATTTCTCCCCCCTCTCTCTTAAAAATCAAAAAAATGCAGAAAGTTCTTAAAAAGTTAATTCCTCACGCAATAGCTCTTGCTCTATTCTTTGTGCTCTCTACTGTGCTTTTCTACCCTGAACTTCAAGGTAAAGCACTGCGACAAGGAGATGCCGTGAACCACGAGGGAATGACCAAAGATATTATGGATTATACCGCTCAGGGCGGCGAAAATCCTAACTGGCTCGGTGCAATGTTTGGAGGTATGCCTGCATATACACTTCTTATTGACGGAGGCGTGCAGCTCTTCTCGATGGTGCACCTGCACGATGCTAGTAACTCTGCACTTATGATATTCCTGGCAATGACTGGCTTCTATCTGATGCTTCTGCTTATGAGGGTTAACCCATATATGGCTATGGTCGGGGCTGTTGGCTATGGACTCTCGACATACTTTCCGATAATTATCTCGGCAGGGCATATCGTTAAGATGTGGGCACTTCAATGGGCTCCACCTCTCATCGGGGCTATCTGGTATGCCTATCGGGAGAATAGGGTCGCAGGGGGCGCACTAGCGGCTTTCTTTACCGCTCTTTTGGTGGGGTCGTCTCACCATCAAATTACATACTATTTCCTCTTTGTTATACTAGCACTCGTTATTGGGCAAGGGATTATGGCATATAAGGACAAGGTTCTTAAAGGCTTCTTCGTTACTTCGGCTGTGCTGCTCTTTGCAGGAGGTATAGGCGTGGGAAGTAACGTTGTGGGGTTATACTATACGGCTGATTATGCTGAGGTGTCGACTCGTGGAGCTAAGAGCGAGGAGACTCTAGAGGCGCAAAAAAATGATAATAACAAAACCTCAGGGCTAGACCGTGACTATATCACTGCCTGGAGCTACGGCAAAGCCGAAACCTTTAACCTCTTTATCCCTAACTTTATGGGCGGAGGTCGTGACTTCAAAGAGGGCGGTGAAGTCCAAAAAGCACTCTCTAAATACCAAGTGCCAAAGGACTACTACAAAAATATATCGTCGTATCACGGTGCTCAACCCTTTACCGAAGGTCCTGTCTATATCGGTGCGCTTATTGTCTTTTTGGCAATTTTCGCCCTGTTTCTTATCCCTGCGGGGTATAAGTGGTGGATTCTTGCTCCCGTTATCCTCTCTATAATTTTGGCGTGGGGGCATAATTTCGGGTGGTTTACGGACTTCTTTATTGACTACGTGCCGATGTACTCTAAATTTAGAGTCCCTTCGATGATGCTTGTGGTTGTAGAGTGGGGATTGCCGCTGCTCGCTTCGCTAGGGCTATGCAAACTCTATAAAATGCACAGCGGTCTACCGATAACTTATACACCGAAAATATCGACTCAGGACGCTCTTATGATAAGTACTGCAATCACTGGTGGCTTTGCGCTGATTGCGGCTCTTACACTGCCTTCTATGATGAATTTTACGGCAGCTGCGGACGGCTCTATGAGCGGATTCTTGCCCGAAGATGTTATGACGGCTATAAGGGCTGAGAGGGCTGACTTATTGCGCTCGGATGCGCTACGCTCGCTGTTGTTCGTACTTCTGGGGGCTGCGGCTATTTGGCTATATCTCAAAGGAAAGATTAAAAACGTTGTAGTCCTTGCGACTGTTATGGTCGCTTTGGTTGCCTTTGACCTCTTTGGCGTTGACCGTAGGTATATCGAACCTGAAAACTTCGTGCCTCGTAGCGAGGCTCTCTCTGTGCAGAAACTACCTGCCGACGACGAGATACTAAGGGATAAATCGGACTTTAGAGTTGCTGACTTTGCGGCTGGCAACCCATTCTCGTCCTCTAGGGCTTCGTACTTCCACCGCTCAGTGGGGGGGTATCACGCTGCTAAAATGCAGAACTATCAGAACCTTATAGATGCTCACCTCTTGAAGATGACACCTCAGGCGTATGATATGCTAAACACAAAGTACTTTATTGACCAGAACGGAGAAGTGCAATTCAACCCTGGGGCTATTGGCTCGGCTGTCGTTATTGATAGTGTTATATGGGCAGGAAGTAGCAGAGAGGAGCTAAAGCTTATAGGAAGCGATGAGTTCGATCCTAAGAGTGTGGCGATTCTCTCGACTAAATATAAGGATGCGCTCAGTGGCGTTGAGATGAACTCTACTGGTGGACTTGGGTATCAGAGTGTGGGGATGACAGAGTATAAGATTGGAGAGATTGAGTACACAGCTTCGCTCCAGAGAGAGAGCCTAGTGGTCTTCTCTGAAATATATCATAAGGACTGGCACGTTACAATTGACGGCAAAGAGGAGGAGATGTTCCCTGTGGATTATCTGCTTAGAGGCGTGGTTGTGCCATCGGGTGAGCATAAGATTAAAATGAAATTTGTTATGCCTAATCAGTCGTTAACCTATGCTGTGGCAGCGGTCTCTACGATTGTTATTATCGTTTGGCTAGCTCTGTGTCTATTGGCACTAGTATTCTTTAGAGGTGTGTCGAAATGCCCTCTAAAACAATGTAAATAAATAAAAAAGTTTTTAAGAAAAATGCAACAATCAAAGGCTAAAGTATATGGCGGAAGGGTCGCCTCGGGTGTCGTTATGACATTCGCTTTGTTGTTGTGCTTTCTCTCTAGCTATGTTATTCTGGGCGGTAGCCATAGTGTTGTGGCGATGTTGGGTGATGCGAGGGTCTCTGTGGAGGTGCGTGATAGTAGTAGGGTAGAACCTATCTCGTATAGGGCTGCACTGCAAAAGATAGAGGGTGTAGAGAGTGTTCAGTTTATCGGCTCTGAGGAGGCGCACGAGCGATTCTCTAAGAGTGTGGGGGTGGATATAAGGGAGTTTATGGGTGAATATGTTCTTCCTAATACCTTTGTTCTTACAATTGCTCCTAGCAGTAGGCAGGTCGAAGATATGGAGTCTCTAAGAGCGGAAATCAAAGAAAATGAGTGGGTCGCAGATGTCTATTACGAAAGAGAAGTGCCCCAAAGAATTGAGGAGAATATCTTGATGCTAAGGGAGTATGCCCTCTATGCGGCTATGGTTGTGGCTCTCTGTTCGCTTGTAATAGTCTTTCTGGGTATTAGGCTCTCGATTGGTGCGGAGTTTAATGCGCATAGCGCAAAACAGTATAAAGAGCTGGCTCGCTCTGCATATCGCACGGCGTGGATTAGAGGGGTTGTGTGTTCGGCTTTGGCAGTGGGTTTGTTGTATCTTGTTGTGGAATATGCTCGTATAAAGTTGCCAGGGCTTGAGTTCTCGACAGAAGTTATACCGTTTGTGGCGGCTTGTGGAGTTGTTGCCTCTACTCTTTGTTCGCTGCTGTTTACCTTTGTGGCACTTTTGATGGCACGGAAGTAGCGAGGTTCTTTTTATTTGTTTGCTTAATGACAAATATATAGGGGGAGAGTGCCGTTTATATGATGAAAATAAAATTATAAAAAAACATAAACTTTTAAGAAAATGACATTTCATAAAAAAAATTACATTCTTATACTTATTTCGATTCTGCTGATTGTCCTAGGTTTTATCCTGCTCGCTGGCGGTGGCGCAGAGAATCCTGTGGAGGAATTCTCGTATGAGATATATTCTGTTCGCAGGCTGTGGATTGCCCCAATAGTTCTTGTGGCAGCCTTTGTGCTGGCTGGCGTGGCTATATTTAAGAGATTTAAAAACGAGGAGAAATAGATATAACTATGGGAATAATAGATGCCCTTATTTTGGGCTTGATTCAGGGCTTTACAGAGTTTTTACCTGTTAGCTCTTCGGGGCATTTGGTCTTGTGCGAACATTTGCTTGGTATCCAGAGCGATGGTGGCGGTACTACCTTTGAGGTTATGGTTCACTTCGCTACGGTGCTCGCTACTATTACGGTTTTTGGACGTGAGATTTTTAGGCTTCTGGGCGGAGCGTTGAAGTTCCGCTATAATGACGAGACTCGTTATCTTCTTAAAATTGGGGTTTCTATGATTCCGATTCTAGTGGTTGGGCTCTTTTTTAAGGACTATGTGGAGTCGCTGTTTAGTGCGTCGGTGTCGTTTATTGGGCTTATGCTTATTGTGACGGCTCTTATACTTACCCTTTCGTATCTGATTTCGAAGTATCGCAGACCTCGTGCACAGAGTGAAATTAGCTATCGTAATGCTTTTCTGGTGGGTCTGGCGCAGTCTTTTGCTGTTATACCAGGTATCTCACGCTCGGGTAGTACTATTGCTACGGGGTTGGCTCTTGGCGAGAGGAAGGAAAATTTGGCGAAGTTCTCTTTTCTGATGGTTCTTGTGCCGATTATTGGCGAGGCGTTTTTGCAGATTATGGATGGGGCTTTGAGTTTTGATTCGGAGGGATTGCCTCTCCTTGTGGGCTTTGTGGCGGCTTATCTTAGCGGACTGTTGGCTTGTAAGGTTATGATTGCTATTGTTAGCCGTGGTAAACTGTATTACTTTGCTATTTACTGTTTTGTGGTAGGGCTTCTGGCTGTGGTGTGGTAGGCTAGAGAGATATAACTGGGGGGGAGGAGTGAATCCCCTTTTTTTGAAGAGATTATAAAAGTATGATTATAAATATTGATAAGCCTTATGGCTGGACTTCGACCGATGTTGTGCGCAAGGTTCGTAGTGCTATGGTAAGAAATGGATATCCTAAGAGAGTTAAGGTAGGGCACGCAGGTACGCTTGACCCTCTTGCTACGGGGGTGCTACTTGTTTGTACGGAGAAGGACACGAAGCGTGTTAATGAGTTGCAGGCAGAGAGGAAGGAGTATCTCTTTACTGTGGAGCTGGGGGCCACTACTGTGTCGTTTGATATGGAGCATCCTGTGTCGGAGCGTTTTGCGGTGGAGCATATCACAGAGGAGATGATTAGGGCAGAGGCTGAGAAGTTCAGGGGTGAGCAGATGCAGGTTCCGCCTTTGTATTCGGCTAAGCGTATTGATGGGCAGAGGGCTTATGAGTTGGCTCGTAGTGGGCAGATGGATGTTGAGGTTCGTTCGGCTGCTATTGAGATCTATGAGGTGGAGGTTGTGAGTATTGAGATGCCCTATGTGACCCTTAGGGTTGAGTGTAGCAAGGGAACTTATGTTCGGAGCATTGCACGAGATTTGGGTGAGGCTTTGGGGAGTGGTGGATATTTGACATCTCTTAGGCGTTTGCGTAGTGGGGGTTATAGTGCAGAGAGGAGTGTGTCGGTTGAGGAGGCTATTGAGACTTTAATCGCCCATAGGGCTGCGGTACTAGACTCTGAGAATGCGGAGCAGTAGGGTTCACAGAAAAGAGTCTTAGGGCGAGGTCTTAGGGATAGGTCTTAGGGCGAGGTCTTAGGGATAGGTCTTAGGGAGAGCTGTGGCGGTTGCAGAGGTGCTAAATATCTAGGCTACTGTGGCTTTTTGTAAAGAAAGGTATGATTTGGTGAAACAAATTGTACCTTTTTTGCGTATATATAGAGCTAGCTTGTTTGGCTAACTTTCGGTTAGTTCGAAGTGGGCGTATAGTAGCGAAGAAACAATTTTAATACACACAATAGATAATTATTTATGAAACTATCTCAGTACAAGTATGATTTGCCAACTGAATTTTTGGCTAAGTATCCGACAGATAATCGTGATGATTCACGTCTTTTGGTTTTTGACAGAAAGACTAAAAAGGTGGAGAACAAGATTTTTAGTGACCTTGTCACCTATTTCAAAGATGGCGATACTTTGATATTGAACAACACTAAGGTTTTTCCTGCTCGTTTGTATGGAAATAAGGAGAAGACTGGGGCGGAGATAGAGGTCTTTTTGCTTAGGGAGTTAAATGCGGATATGCGCCTTTGGGATGTGCTTGTTGAGCCTGCTCGTAAGATACGTATTGGCAACAAGTTGTACTTTGGCGAGGATGACGATATGGTGGCGGAGGTTATTGACAATACTACATCTAGGGGACGTACGCTTAGGTTTCTTTTTGATGGGACTTATGAGGAGTTCCGTGCGGCACTTTATAAGCTTGGGGAGATGCCACTTCCTACGTGGATACGTCCTAAGCCTGAGGAGATAGACAATGAGCGTTATCAGACGATATATGCTAAGGAGGAGGGGGCAGTTGCTGCGCCTACTGCTGGGTTGCACTTTTCTCCTCATTTGTTGAAGCGTATGGAGATTAAGGGTGTTAATGTTGCTGAGATAACTTTGCATATTGGGCTGGGTTCGTTCCGTTCGGTTGATGTAGAGGACTTGACGAAGCACAAGATGGAGTCCGAAAAGATAGTTATCACACAGGAGGCTTGTGATTTAGTTAATGCCACTAAGGAGCGTGGTCGTCGGGTGTGTGCGGTAGGGACTACTGTTATGCGTGCGATAGAGACTTCGGTTTCTAGTGAGCGTTTGTTGAAGCCTTATGATAAGTGGACGAATAAGTTTATTTTCCCTCCTTATGATTTTTCGATTGCTAACTGTATGGTTACTAATTTTCATATGCCTCTTACTACGCAGATGATGATGGTGTCTGCTTTTGCTGGGTATAATGAGACTATGGAGTTGTATGAGTATGCTAAGGAACAGGGGTATCGCTTTGGTACTTATGGGGATGCGATGCTGATACTGTAAGAAATTAATGGTTAACTTTTGTTAATGATTCAATACTCCGTTAAATTTTAATTTAACCATCTGATTTTCAATAAAATAAATGTGATTTTTCTTGCTTATGTCCCTGATTTTTACTATCTTTAAGGCTAAAACCACTCA
>JAWXTN010000022.1:0-37035 GCA_044433515.1 Rikenellaceae bacterium
AGGGCTTTGGGTCAGGGTTTTGGGTCAGAGTTTTTGGGTCAGGGCTTTGGGTCAGGGCTTTGGGTCAGGGCTTTAGGTCTGAGCTATGGGGCAGGGGGGGTATGCGTATTGCTATCAGTGTCTTGGAGGCTTCTTAAAGACCCTCTAAAACAAGAGTACACAACAAGTCGCCTCGCTGTGTACTCTTTCAGGAATTTTTAGGACTCCCCTTCTTTAAAGTGCAAATTTCTAGAGTTTCCTCTTACTTCGTGTAGCCAAATCTAAAGGTATAAGAATATGCCCCTGCGTTTAGCTCGTACCACGGCTGTATGCGTGTAAGAGTGCCCCCTAGTGGAGCTTGTGCTAGGTCTATATTAACGGTGTAGAATCCTGCATCCTCTAGGTCGTAGGTGTGGCGTGCCTCCTGGATATTCTCCTCTGTGTATCTCCAAGCTGAGAATGACAACTCGTCACATCCAATGAAATTCATAGCTCCACGCTTGCCCTCAGAGAAACGAACCCAGCGAACACCCGTGTGGTTACCTGTCTCCTGTGGCTGCGGATAATTGAAGAACAATTCATCCGTCGCAAGGCTATACTCCGATACCTCTGAGCCAGAAACTCTATCGCTATAATTCTCATAAGGTCCATAGCCGTAATATGTAGTGCTACTGAAATCATAAGGAATACCCATAGTCATACCGAAACGTACAAGGTCAGGCACACTCTCCTCTAAGTCTGTGCTAAGAGATACCTCCACAAAGCCGTCACTGAAAATAGAGTAGTGACAAGTGAGGAACTTAATGCCTTCGATATGGTCGTACTTCGCCTCAATTGTTACGCAGGTATTGTCCTCGCTCTCTGATACCTTGAACTCGCTAACTGTTAGGTTCTTTACGACTGGTAGCCAAAATGCACGCTGCTCCTCCATAAATGGAGCGTTATCGCTGCGCTCGTCGTTATCGACAGTTGGGCGTGTGAAGCTAGGCATCAGTGGAGAGCTAAGAAGTTCTCTACCCCCGACATTATACGAGGTCATAAAACCCTTGTCGCTAGAAATCTTTACAGAGAAATTCTTGTTCGATACAGTATAGCCTAACTCGTCTTCGCTAAGTGTAAGTGTCGATTTAGCGGTAGAAGTATAAGCCTTCTTTCCTGCTACTCGTCCACGAAGAAGCATACGCTCTTTGGCTACTTCGAAACCCTTCTCGCACCAAAGTCTGTCCTCTAACTCGTGAAGGCTTACTCTAATCCAATACTCCTTTTCGTCGTTATACTTAACACTCTTTAGAGGGATTGTCACAAGTGAGCTCTCGCCTGCGAAAATATCTAGTGGGCTAAGCGTACCGCTCTGAATGCTCTTGCCGTCTTCGAACAGCTCCCACTTGCAGTCGTACTGACTAAGCGAAGTGTGAGAAAGACGGTTAAGGACTCTCACTGTGCAAGCAGTAGAGTCTACAAGAGTGAACTCTGCTGGCTGATAGGTATATTTAACCTCCCAAGCGTGTGGGTTAGGTGTGCCGTCAGAAGCGAAAACACCGTTAAGGCAGAAGTTCTCATTATTGGGTTGGTCACCGAAATCGCCGCCATAAGCATAGTAATGCTCACCCTCTGGTGTAGTTTGGCTTAGACCCTGGTCTTTCATATCCCAGATAAAGCCACCGATAAGATTTGGACGTGAGCGTATCTCATCCCAATAGTCCTTAATCCCCCCGATAGAGTTACCCATTGCGTGCATATACTCGCAAAGCATAATTGGACGATTGATATGTGGACTCTCAGAGAGGTTCACCAGCTGATAGAGGTCAGAATACATACGGCTTACAACATCTACAAACGGTAGGTCGTCTGGATTGGCGTGCTCAGGGGCACGTACATTGCCCTTAACTCCTTCGATGTAGTATTTGTTGCGTGGGTCTCCCTGCGCTCCCTCGTAGTGAACAAAACGGTCGAAATCGAAGTCGTGAATCCAAGCTGCCGCAGCTGCGAAGATTGGACCTGTGCCCGACTCGTTGCCTAGTGACCACGAGATAACACTAGCATTGTTCTTGTCACGCTCAACCATACGAGTGATACGGCTTAGAAGCGCACCAGCCCACGACGGAGTATTGGCGATATAGCCACCGATTTGGTGACTCTCGACATTCGCTTCGTCCATAACGTATAGTCCATACTCGTCGCATAGCTCAATGAAGTATGGGTCGTTTGGATAGTGCGACGTGCGCACAGCGTTAAAGTTAAATTGTTTTAGAATCTCTACATCACTACGAATTTCGTCACGTGTAAGTGCCTTGCCATTGATATGGCTATGGTCGTGGCGGTTCACTCCCATAAGCTCGACACTCTTGCCATTGATAAGTAGCTCGTGTTTGTCGCTAAACTCTATCGAGCGGAAGCCTATCTTTTGGCTGCGTGCCTCTACAACTTCGCCCTCTGGGTTCTCGACACTTAGAACAATAGTGTAAAGGTATGGGTCTTCTGCCGACCACTTGTGTACTGACTTTATGCCGCTCTCCATAAAAGCGAACTTAGGGATGTCACGAGGAGGGAAACGTTCGTCATATATTCCCTTAAGGTCTGAGATAAGTGTGCTGTCGAGTACTGCTTTGCCCTCTCTGTCATATACCATAGCTTTTACGCTCCAGCCGTCAAGATCATAGAGAGATTTCTTCATCCAGATTTTTGGACGAATCTCTAGTGTGCCATCTCTGTATAGGTCGTCTAGCTTTGTGCGGATATGAAAGTCACGAAGCGATATCTTCGGTTGGCTAAGAAGCATAACCTCACGGTGAATACCGCTCACTCGCCACATATCCTGACACTCTAGATAGCTGCCGTCGCTCCAACGGAATGCCTGAACTGCTACTCTGTTATTGCCCGAACGTACATATTCTGTAATATCGAACTCAGAGGCTAGGCGGCTGCCTTGGCTATAGCCTACCATTTCTCCGTTAACCCACAGATAGAAGGCAGAGGTCACCCCCCCGAAGTGCATAATAATAGAGCTGCCGTCCCACTCCTCTGGCACTGTGAAGTCACGATAGTAGCTGCCCACAGGATTTTCACGGTAGATATACGGAGGCATCGGAATTTCTGGGCCCACTTCGTCCCACGTAGATTTATCGAGTACGTGTGGCGCAAAAGGATAGTCGTAATTCGTATAGATAGGCTGTCCAAAACCCTTAAGCTCCCACGAAGATGGCACTTCGATATCGTGCCAATTTTTTGCGTCTCCCTTAAAGTCACTTGCCATAAAGTCAAGCGGACGCTCCTCTGTACTGCCTACATAGTTGAACTTCCACGTGCCGTTAAGGCTCTTCATACGAGATAGCTCTCTATTGCAGCTCAGCGCATCCGCTTCACTCTCGTACGAATAAGAAGGCACACGTGCAGGAAGCTTGTTCTCCTCATACATATACTCGTTTTCCCAGTCAACCGTCTTAGGCGGTGAGGCAAATGCCGTAACACTCAGCAGCAGCACTGCTGCCGTCAATAATCTTTTCTTCATTTTTTTCTTCAGTTTATTTGTTAGTTTTTTAGCTTTTGTCTTTTAGCGTTTGGCTTTGATATATGCGTCAATGGCTGTGGCGGCTGTGCGACCTGCGCCCATTGCTAGGATTACGGTGGCTGCGCCTGTTACGGTGTCGCCTCCTGCGAAGATGCCGTTAAGAGATGTGCTGCCGTCCTCTTCGGCTTCGATACAGCCCCAACGGTTTGTCTCTAGACCCTTTGTCGTGTTCGCTATTAGAGGATTCGGAGATGTGCCGAGTGCCATCACAACTGAGCTACACTCCATATCGAACTCTGAGCCCTCGACTACACGTGGCGAACGTCTGCCGCTAGAGTCTGGTTCGCCAAGCTCCATACGCACGCAGCGTATGCCTCTGACCCAGCCATCCTCGTCGCCCAGAATAGATGTAGGGTTCGTAAGCATAAAGAACTCGATACCCTCCTCTTTGGCGTGGTGTACCTCTTCAAGACGTGCTGGTAGCTCCGCCTCTGAACGCCTATATACAATCGAAGCTCGTGCCCCTAGACGTTTAGCCGTGCGCACTGCGTCCATCGCTACATTGCCCCCACCGACTACTACTACGTGGTCGCCAGTGAATATTGGAGTCGCATAATCATTGTCATAAGCCCCCATCAAATTAGAGCGTGTCAAAAACTCATTGGCAGAAACCACTCCGTTGAGTGACTCGCCTTCGATACTCATAAACTTAGGGAGACCTGCCCCCGAACCGATAAACACTGCGCTATAACCCTCCTTCTCCATAAGCTCCTCAACGGTAAGTGTACGACCTATAACCATATCTGTTATTATCTCAACGCCTAGAGCCTTTACACTCTCGATTTCCTTCTCTACAATCTTCTTTTTTGGAAGTCTAAACTCAGGGATGCCGTACTGTAAAACGCCACCTGCTTTGTGCAGAACCTCAAATATTGTTACACCGTAGCCCATCTTCGCCAAGTCGGCTGCGCAAGCCAGCCCCGAAGGACCGCTACCCACTATTGCTACACGTTTGCCATTTGGCTCTATCGGTGTAGGTGTCTCTGGGTTTTTAATCTTCCAGTCGCCTACGAAGCGTTCGAGCTGACCGATAGCGACACTCTCGCCCTTGACCCCTAGAATGCAGCTGCCTTCGCACTGATGCTCCTGTGGACACACCCTACCGCAGATACTTGGCAGTAGATTGTCCTCGCTTATAACAGCGGCTGCCGAAGATAAATCCCCGACCTTTAAAGCTCCCAAAAATCTAGGAATCTGTACTCCCACTGGGCAGGCACTCTGACAGCGTGGTCTTTTACAATTTATACAACGAGAAGCCTCTGCTGCTGCCTCTTCTAGGCTATAACCATAGCATACCTCTTCGAAGTTTGTAGCTCTTACCTTTGGGTCTTGTGAGCTCACTGGTACTCTTACTTTATTTATTGCCATCTTTCTTTTCTGTTCTAAGGTTACACTTGTGAGTCTTTTTGTCTACCGCACGGTACATATTGCCACGGCGTAGGGCTTCGTCGAAGTCGACTTTGTGACCGTCGAACTCTGGACCCTCTACACACGCAAAACGAACCTTGCCGTCGACCGTTACCCTACACGCTCCACACATACCTGTGCCATCGACCATAATCGTGTTGAGGCTGACGATTGTAGGAATCTCTAGCTTCTTTGTCGTAAGGCACACGAACTTCATCATAATCATAGGTCCTATGGCTACGGCTGTATCGAACTTCTCGCCTTTTGCGACAATCTTCTCCAGTAGTGCAGTTACAAGTCCGTGAAAGCCCTGTGAACCGTCGTCTGTGGCGATATGTACGTTTGGAGTTATAGCACGGAACTCCTCCTCTAGAATTACGTACTCAGAGGACTTCGCTCCGATTATTACGTGTGGTTCTAGACCCTTTTCGCATAGCCATTTGACTTGTGGATATACAGGTGCTGCGCCTAGTCCGCCTGCTACAAAGACAAACCTTTTGTCCTTTAGTTCTTCGTCGCTCATCTCTATAAATTCGGAAGGGTATCCCAGAGGCCCTACAAATGAATAGAACGAGTCCCCCACTTCAAATGAATTGAGCTTTATTGTCGACTCTCCGATTGCTTGAATCACTATTGTTATAGTTCCCTGCTCTGTGTCGTAGTCGCAGATTGTAAGGGGAATTCTCTCGCCCTTCTCGTCTGCTATAACTATGAGGAATTGCCCTGGTTTAGCTGAGCTAGCCATCTTTGGGGCTTCTACCTTCATCGAGTAGATTTGGGGGGCTAGCAGTGTTTTTTCTAAAATCTTGTGCATTGTATTTATAAATAATTTTTCTTATGTCTTTTTATGTGTTCTCCTCTGTGAAAATCCCTTTGGAGGAGTGTCCCTTGGAGGAGTGTCCCTTGGAGGAGTGTCCCTTGGAGGAGTGTCCCTTGGAGGAGTATATTCGTGTAAAGTTACGAGTTTTTTTCTTAAAAATCTAAAGTCTTATATCTTTATTCGCTCTCTTAGCTCTTTGGCGGATTTTACCCCTGTGGCAATTAGCGAGAGCTTGCCCCCCTCCTTAAAGCTAAAACTACGAGGGTGTGCCATCACGTGGTTTAGAATCCTTTGGAATGTATCGCTGCTAAAATATGGACTCTGTGCCGAGTGGGCAAAATAGAGCATTGCTACACCCTTCTTAATGACTACCTTATCGAAGCCTAACTTTGCTGCATCGCTGCGAAGGAGTACAACCTCAAAAAGCTCGTATGCCTCTTTTGGAGGCTTACCGAAGCGGTCAGTGAGTTTTAATATAAAACTTTCAAGTGCGCTCTCCTCCGTGATATTTTCTAGCTCACGATATAGCTTAAGCTTTTCGGAGGTAGAACCTATATAACTATCAGGAAGATGTGCTGAGGTATCTATCTCGACAGAACAGTCTATTGTGGATAGAGAATCGGGGGCTTTAGCTTTGAAATCTTCGCCTAGCTCATCTGCCATCTCCACATATAGCTCACTCATTGCCTCGGCAACAATTCTCTGATAAGTTTCATAGCCTATGTCTGCCATAAAACCGCTCTGCTCTGCACCCAAAATATTGCCTGCCCCTCGAATATCCAAATCCTGCATTGCTATATTAAAGCCACTCCCTAGATCGGCAAACTCCTCAATAGCTCGTAGTCGTCGCTCCGCATCGGTGGAAATAGCCTCCATAGAGGGTACAAGGAGATAACAGAACGCTTTGCGGTTTGTTCTACCCACTCGCCCACGCAGCTGATGCAAATCCGATAGTCCAAACATTTGCGCCTGGTTTATAATAATTGTATTGGCATTTGGAATGTCTATACCGCTCTCTATAATAGTTGTAGCCACCAGAACGTTGTACTCGCCATAAATAAAGTCGAGCATTACAGCCTCTAGTTCTTTTGGGCTCATCTGTCCGTGACCTACTGCTACCTTTGCTCCTGGCACAAGGTTCTCTATCATAGCGGCTACACGCCCAATACTCTGCACCCTGTTGTGTAGGAAAAATACCTGCCCTCCACGTGACAGTTCATACTCCACTGCCTCACGGATAATCTCGTCTCCAAAGGTATGCACCTCTGTCGAAACTGGCTGACGGTTGGGCGGAGGTGTATTTATTATGCTCATATCTCGTGCGCCCATAAGCGAGAATTGCAGTGTGCGAGGGATAGGGGTAGCGGTGAGTGTAAGGGTGTCTATTGAACTCTTTAGCTCACGTAGCTTCTCCTTGACAGCCACGCCAAATTTCTGCTCCTCGTCTATGATAAGTAGCCCTAGGTCTTTGTACTTTACAGTCTTGCCCAGTAGCTTGTGAGTGCCTATAAGTATGTCTATCCTGCCTGCTTCGAGGTCTGCGAGGATTTCTTTGGTTTTCTTTGGGCTATTGGCTCTAGAAAAATTCTCGATTCTCACGGGGAAGTCCTTAAGTCGTCTGCTAAAGGTTCTATAATGTTGCAGTGAAAGTACAGTAGTGGGAACTAGTACTGCCACTTGCTTGCCGTCGGTCGCTGCCTTAAAGGCTGCTCTGATGGCTATCTCTGTCTTGCCGAAGCCTACGTCGCCACATACGAGCCTATCCATCGGCTCACGGCTCTCCATATCGCTTTTGATAGCGTCAGTTGTGAAACGCTGGTCGGCTGTATCTTCATATATAAACGATGCCTCTAGCTCCCTTTGCAGGTAACTATCGGGCGAGAAGGCGAAGCCCTCGCTTAGCTTACGCTTGGCGTATAGACGTATAAGCTCTCTAGCAATGTCTTTGACCTTCCTCTTGGTTGTCTGTTTGAGCTTAGCCCACGCATTGCTGCCTAGCTTCTGGAGAACGGGAGGGGCTGAGAGTCCGTCGCCTGATTTGTACTTACTTATTCTATGGAGGTTTTGCACTCGTACAAAGAGTGCGTCACCATCCCGATAGGTGAGCTTTATAAACTCTTTAATAGCTCCTGTGTCGCTGTCCTTCTGGCGCACTAGTCCCGAAAACTTGCCGATACCGTGGTCGATATGTACTACATAGTCGCCAACCCTTAGAGCTGAGAACTCCGCCATTGTCATACCTGTGGCTTTGTCTATCTCGCCACGAACTCTATAACGTAGATAACGCTCGAAAAGCTGGTGGTCTGTATAGAGAGCTAGGCGAATAGAGGGCATTATAAAGCCGCTGTGAAGCGTTATCGGGATATTATGTATTGGAGGGCGAGTATCTGTGAACTTTATCTCTTTAAAAATCTTATCCACCCTCTCTGCCTGGTCTACATTTGCGGTGAGAAGGTACGAGGCAATGCCGTTATAGTAGTTCGTCTCGACCTCACGGGCAAAGAGTTCAAAGTTTCGAGAGAAGGAAGGCTGAGCCGATGCTCCAAAATCTATCCTTGTTTTTGTTGTGCGCTGAGTTGTGTCAGTAGAGCGATAGATATAGCTCCAGTTTTTGCTCCCTGCTATGAACTCCGAAGAGGTGCATACCTCTAAGCCTACTCCTTGAGTGGTTGCCTTTTCTCTTAGGCTGTCCATTCCTTTTATGGTCTGTGAACCATTGCCTAGCCACGCCCTTATCTTAGCGTTGTCCTTTGTTGCGCTATTGAGGAATTTCGCAAATGAAATTCGCTCGTCTTTTCTCTCCTTTTGTTTTAGGTTACCGACAATTGTTATGCTCTCTTGGCTCTCGTCACTTAGCTGTGTAGAGGGAAGAAAGGTTCTAATAGAGTCTACCTCGTCGCCAAGGAAGTCGAGGCGATAGGGCTTACTAGTGGAGTATGAAAAGATATCGAGAATCCCCCCTCTAAGGGCATACTCTCCTGGTAGAGTTACGAACTCTACTCTTTTGAACTTATAGCCCTCTAGTGTCTGTTCGAGGCTCGCCATTGGCATAGACTCTCCGACTTTAATTGTAAGCCTGTTGTCGGCTAGCTCTTCGTTTGAGGCTACCTTTTCGCTAAGGGCATCGCCCCAGGTGCAGATTATCTTTTCTTCGCCCTTTTCTATTGCGGTGAGGACAGCTGTGCGCTGCACAATACCGCTAGGGTCTTCTCTATCGGTTGTAATAGCACGGCGATAGGCTGTCGGTAGGAGCATAACGCTATCCTCTCTGCCATAGCCCTCTAGTATATTGTATAGGTCGTTATATAGATACGAAGCAGAATCCCTATCCTCCATAATAGCGATGGTATAGCCGCCCTTTTCGAGCCACTGTGCCGCTAGAATAATCGAATAGAGAGAACCGCTGGTAGAAGAGAGGATAACTGTTTTTTCTGTGGAACTCAGACTTTGGAATTCCCTGTAAGGAGCACTCTTCTCTATGGCTTTAATCAGTTCTTGTATTTTCATATTTCGGGTGCGTCGTTATCGTCTTTAATAAGAGCTTCGTTGTTGTCCTCCTTTTCGATTGGGGAGTTTTGCTTGTCTCTTTTTTGTTGTTCTTTCTTTTCTTGTTTAGCTATCTTTTTTTGTTCCTTTTTTTCTTTTCGTTCGGCTTTTTTTTCTAGGCGTTGTGCCTTTTTCTTTGCGACGTTTGCGCTGTCGGTTTTGAAGGATTTTTCGAGGCGTTTCTTTAGGTCTTCGAAGTTATTGAAGTCTTGGGTGAAGTAGACACCCACGCCACTCTCTTGCATACCTTGTGTTTCGTCGAAGCGGTCGATTGTTCTGGTGAAGCCTTTGAGCTTTAGTGTTCCGCTAGGGTTTATAATCCACGTGAGGTAGGCATCGACAGAGAATGGGTTCTCGCTAACCGATACATTGTTCTGTGCATTATAGTTTCCGTCCACTTCGAGCGATAGGACATTTTCGATAAGGTCAGCCCCGACTCCTGCCGAGAACTCGTCAGAGGTTGTTTCGCTCATAGGGGTATATCCTACACGAATATCTAGCTTGTCACTAGAGATTAGGTTTGAGAGCTGATTCGATAGGAACTCTAGCCCTGTGACCTCCGCCATATTCGTTCCCATTGTCCCGATTGAGGAAGTGCCCGTGTCTGGCATAAAGCTATTGGCAAGCATTAGCGATAGGAACTGCATAGAGAGACTCTCATCCGTATTGAGAGAATTGCTCAGTGCATTTTGGGTTTCGGCATCTGCCGAAGGTGCAGTGATTGTAAAGTCGATTTTAGGGGTGAGCATATTCTCGGTAAGTATAATCCCACAGTCTATATTCGTCTTTGAGCTGCTGCTCACATCGCCCGTAAGTGTAGCTACGGAGGTCTTAAGCTTATAGACAGCCGTAAGGTTTAGCTCAGGGTTTGTAGGGTCGCCCGTCCAAATGATTTGCCCCCCTGGATTAATGATAAACTTCTTGTTTATTATCGTTTGAAGGGTGAAGAGGTAATCGCCTTCGGTTAGCTGCACTGGTCCTGTCATTTCGAAGATATCGAGGGTCGGGTTTATGTGCATAAGAAGCCGTCCCTCGCCACGTCCTTTGATAATATCGCCGACTTTAGGGTCTAGCTCGATTTGAGCCAGAGTGTTGTTTGTGACGGTTATGTCTAGGTTTATATCTATCTCCGTGGAGCTGTCTCTTTCTCTTTTTTTCTGATTGTTTTGACGGTATTTTCTTAGGATATTTTCTTGGCGAATGGAGTCTGCCTTTGGTGTTACAAAGCGAATGAACTCTGCCTCCTCTATGTTTGCTGCCCCTGACATAGGCATCGTAACGGATGAGTTTAGTGCGCTGCTAGCCACAATCGACATAGAAGTGTAGCTGTTACTTCCCTTTATTTCGGCTCTACCACTAGCGTACGCCTTGCCGAAGAAGCTGCTATTGTCTTCGAGTGTTGTGTTTAGTGCCAGAAGGTCGTTAAATTCGATTGAGAAGTTGTAGGCTAGGTTCTTAAAACTTTCGGTTTTGAGTGTAGCGGTTATCTGCCCCACGCCTTCGTTGGAGTCCACAAGTGAGGTCTGAGGAAGATGAAAACAGCTGTTTTTAACTTCTATTGTGCCATCTTTGAGGGTGTATCTAGCTTTGGTGTAGTCTATTGTTGTGGCGAACTCTTCGAAAGAGATTGTTCCGTCTAGAGATATCTCGCCATTTTCTGTCCGCAGGGTTAAGTCGGTTGCTGCATTTCCTGAGCTGTTAGATATTATACCTTCGAGCATAGGGTCGAGTAGCGAAAGGGGGACTTCTGGTAACTCTATACCTGCATTAAAGATACGAGAGGCTATGTTGTAGCTCCCTAGGATAGGGGGCTGACTTCCGTCGCCTTTGCCTAGTGAGAAAAGGATTTGTTTGTTTTCTTTATCTATAATACTTTGTAGCTTTGCGTTGCCTAGTTTATGGTCGCTAATATCTATATCGAGTAGGTCGACAGAGGCGAACATCTTTGGGTCGTCTAGGACGTTTATGAGCCTCACTTCGCCATCGGCGTACCCTTTGATAGAGTAGCCTATATCTTCGACAAAGAGGCTTAGAGGGGCGATATTGCCCTTTTCGAGATGAACATTTAGAGTGTCCAGATCGCTGTTGCCTATTATACCGTTCACTCTAAAGCGTTGCCCAGTGGTGTAGAAATTAAAGTCTTTAATCTCTACCTTTGCACCGCTCATAAGTATGTTGGCAGCCGATAGTCTCCACTGTATGGAGTCAAAGACAATTGCAGTTGGGTGTATAAATACCTGCATTTGCGCTGTGCTGTCCTTTAGCCTTGCGAAGCGTGTTGTGGTATTGATAAGTGCTGAGCTGTGCGTTTCGGGATTGTTGTACTTTGCCCCTAGGGTTATGACGTTTGAACGTATGCCTCCTACTACTGAGAAGTTAGGGAAGTAGACCTCTCCTATGGCTAGGTTGTCGATTGTAGTGTACAGAGACAGTGAGTCGGCGATATTCCTAGAGTCAATGTTTAGGTCGTTTATAAGGAAATCGTTTGAGGTTATGTAGTCGCTCTTAGCTCTAAGAGTGAACTGGTCTAGATATGGATTAAAGAAGAAGTTTATGGAACTTCCCTGTGAAATCTCTAGCGAAGGATAGAAGATAGAGGATACGTTATTCGCCTCTTTGACCTGAAGGGTTAGGAGATAGTAGCCGTCAGAGTATGGGAATGAAGCTTCTTCTTTATTGATTTTATTTTGTGCGGTGTTTCTCGTTCGCTGGTCGGAGTTTTGTTCCACGAGCGATGAGACCTCGGGGAATGAGGGTAGGAATCTTTCTAGAGAGTTCGAAAAGTATCTAAATATTTGGTTAAAGGAGTTTCTGCCTCGAAGTTTGATGTCGAGGAACCTTGCCGAGAGAGTTATCTCTTTGAAGTCTGGCTCAGCGATAGAGACAATGCTAATGGCTGAGGTCTTGACGGTATCGGTGTGGTTTATGTAGTAGATTTTATCTATAATCCCTTCGCCATTAAAGTCGTCGAGAGATGTTCCGCTACCGCTTGCCTCTGCCTTGGCCGAGAGGATTGATATGCTATCTCGTTTGTTTAGGTGTATGGCTGATAGGTCGGCTTCACGCAAATCGGCAACGACGCTATAACGGGGTATAGTATCGCTGTAATCAAAGTGTCCGTTTATTTCCATATTTAGGTTTGGATCTCTGAACTCTATAAGTCCGTTGAATTTCCCTGAGCTAAAGTCTCCGTCTACGGTTATGTCTTTATAAGCGTAAGTGTTGTAGAGGATAGAGTCTATGGTTATATTTGCGTCAAAGACTAGGTCGCCTTTGCCGTTAAAGTCTATGTCGTATGTTCCTTGTAGGGAGCCGTGTCCTAGGTTTGATACGCCAGTTGTGTGTCCTACGTTGTAGTTTGTTGCGCTTAGAGTGCCGTCAATAAGTGTTGCGCCTTTGGGGCTTTGTGCGATTTGGCATAGAGCTTTAATCGTCCCCGAGGAGCTAGATTGTACGGTTATGTCTGATTTTATAGAGTTTAGAGTTCCCTTTGTTTTCAGAGATATTTCTATTTCCCCTAGGTTCGTTAGAATTTGGCGGTTGCTGCGTTCGATGTTGCTGGGTGTAAAGAGTTGCGATAGCTTTTCTATCTTTTCTTCTGTGGTCTTTAGTTTTGATATTTCTATATCGAATAGAGCGTTCTTTGTTGCGGGGAGTCCAGAGATGTGGTATTTTGCGTCAAGGGAAGTGCCTTTAAGCGAGAGGTCGTGTATTTCTCCTTTGATATCTTCGACTGCGCCTATGAGGGTTGCGTGTGGAATTTCTATTGTGGTGTTTTTGTAGAACTCTACACCTGTTATTAGGCTTAGGGTTTGGCTAGAGAGCTGTGAGTTTTTTATCTCAGCCTCTAGAATCATATTTTGGACAAAGGTATTCCAGTCCCACCACGTGGTGTTGCGTGTGGTGAAGTTTAGCTTCGGGAGATTTATGGTGCTGCCTTGGCTTAGTAGCTTGGCATCGGCGTAGTACATACCGCTGCTGTCGACACCGCAGCGTGGAGAGCTGAAGTGTTCAATATCTAGTCCGCTTTTGTCTTTTAGCGAGATGTTTTCCATACTCAGCCATACGTTGTAGTTGTAGACAGATATCGTTTTGGCAGTTATGTTGTCGATATCTAGGTCTAGGTCTTTGAAGTTGACTCTATCTTCGTAGTGCTCTATGCCATCTTCGCTCATAGTGAAGTGGGTGTTGTTTAGTTGCAGTTCGGCGGCTGTGAGTTGGAAGTTCGGAGGGTTCGGATTTTTTTCTTTTCTAGCGAAGTTTTTGAAGACAGCCGAAACATTCATAATCCCTGTTGAGTCTTTGTAGAGGTTTATTTTGTTGTCCTTAAGTTCGACCTTTCCGAGAGTTATTTTTCCGTTGAGGAAGTTTATGCCTCTTATATCGACAGTTAGCCTATCGACGTAGATGAGGGTGTCACCGCTGTAATCCTCTATGTAGACTTCGCCGAAGCGAGCCGAGGTAAAGAAGTCTAGGGCGACAGAGCCGATAGATATTTTTGTGCTGGCTATATCTGACAGAATTTCAGTGGTTTTCTCCACTGCGTATTTTTGTACAAAGCCTATTTGCAGGACTATACTCACGACGATAGGGAGCATAATTAAGAAAATAATTAGCCCGCATATTGTTCGAAGTATGATTTTAATCGCTTTTTTCATAGCTTTATAGAGTACAAAAATACTAAAAATTGCCGATTTTATATTATTTTTGCAGAGATTTGTTGTTCGGAGGAGTTTTAGTGATTTTCCCGACTTTTAGAAATTTAAACATTTAGTGAGGGAGGGAGTATTATTGCCTGCCTTTTTTTAGAAAAATATGAATATACTTGCCATTGAGTCTTCTTGTGACGATACATCTGCATCGGTTATTTGTGGTACAAAATTATTGTCTTCTGTTATATCTTCTCAGGCTGTGCACGAGAAGTGGGGAGGGGTTGTGCCTGAGCTTGCCTCTAGGGCACATCAAGCAAATATTGTCCCAACTGTCGATAAGGCTCTTAGCGATGCTGGTTTGACTATTGGGGATATCGACACGATAGGTTTTACACGTGGGCCAGGTCTTTTAGGTTCGCTGCTTGTGGGAGTCTCTTTTGCTAAGGGGTTATCGCTCTCTACTGGTAAGCCTCTTGTGGAGGTTAACCATTTGCAGGGGCATATATTGTCACATTTTTTGGAACTTCCCGACAAGCCGTACACTCCGCCACAGTTTCCGTTCTTGTGTCTTTTAGTATCGGGGGGTCATACACAGATTGTTCTTATGCGAGATTATTTGGATATGCAGATTGTGGGCTCTACCATTGACGATGCGGCAGGTGAGGCATTTGATAAGTGTGCTAAGGTTATGGGATTGCCATATCCAGGAGGACCTCACGTCGATAGGTTGGCAGCTGAGGGCGACACTAAGCGTTTTGCCTTTGCACGTCCTAATGTGGGTGAGCTAGATTTTAGTTTTTCGGGGCTAAAGACTTCGTTCCTTTATAAGGTGCGTGACGAGGTGGCATTAAATCCGAACTTTGTGGAGGAGAATTTGGCGGATTTGTGTGCGTCATTGCAGCATACAATTATTTCTATACTTTTGAAGAGGGTCGAGAAGGCAGTGAAGAAGTATAACATTCCTAGGGTAGCGATAGCTGGTGGAGTGTCTGCTAATTCGGGTCTTAGAAATGCTCTACAAGAGCTTGGCGATAAGCGTGGCTGGAAGACTTATATACCTGAGCGTTTCTTGACTACTGACAACGCTGCTATGATAGCTATAACAGCTTATTATAAGGCTCAGAAGGGAGAGTTCTCCTCTTTAGACGTTGCCCCAGGAGGTTCTTTTTAATCATTAAACATTAAAAAACAAGCTCTCTCTTTACACGCTCTATTGTGTTGTTGACACTAGAGTATAAGGCAGCTAAATCTATGCCTAATACCTTAGAGTCTTCTACTAGGATTTTGCCGTCAATCATTACTAGCTCTACATCTGAGGACTTTGCTGAATAGACAAGATTTGCTTCGATGTTGTGGACTGGTTGTAGGTGTGGTTTGAATATGTCTATTACGATAAGGTCGGCTATCGCCCCCTCGGATATGATGCCGAGTTTGCCCTCTTTGCCTATTGCTCTAGCTCCATTGACAGTGGCTAGCTTTAGGGTCTCGTAGGCTGGCAGGGAATGAGGGTCAGAGGTTATAGACTTCTGTAAAAATGTAGTAGTGCGCATCTCCTCCCACATATCTAAATCGTTGTTAGAACAAGCCCCATCCGTGCCTATCGTGCACAGTACTCCCCCCTTCTCTAGCTTTGTTATCTCAGCGATGCCGCTCGATATCTTTAGATTGCTCTGAGGATTATGTGCCGCCGCTGCACCGCTGCTAGCCATAAGAGAAATGTCGCTGTCGCTGAGGTATATACAATGGGCAGCAATCGTGCGGTCATTTAAAAGTCCTAGCTCGCTGTACAACTCCATAGGAGTCTTTCCAAATTGTTCCTTGACAATCTTCTCCTCATCTAGAGTCTCCGCCAGGTGGCTGATGATAGGAAGGTCGTACTTCTTAGCCAGCTCAACAGCAAGCTCCAGAGTCTCCTTAGAACAACTATACGGAGCGTGTGGCGCAATAGCGATGTCTATGAGGGATGAATCCTCAGCCTCTTTCAGTGCCCTTAGTATATCCCCTTCGATTGACTCGGTGTTATGGTCAAGAAGTGTGCACCCGAAAATACCCCGAAGACCTAGCTCCTTGGCTGCTCGTGCCACTCTCTCCTCACTCCAATACATATCCACAACAGAGGTCGTGCCGCCTAGTAGCATCTCGACAATGCCTAGTCGTGCCCCTATCTCTATATCGTCAGGTGTAAGTTTGCCCTCGAATGGCCACACGTGGTCATTGAGCCATACCATAAGCCCTACATCGTCGCTATACCCCCTTAAAAGAGTCATAGGTATATGACAATGCGCATTTATAAGCCCAGGCATAAGAACCTTGCCGCCAAGGTCTATCTCCCGAAGTGAAGGATTCTCTCTGCGAAAAGCCTCTATTTTATCCATATCGTCGCTTACCAAAGCGATGGTGTTATCTATAACTCCTACACTGCCCCTAAAGGTTACTCCCTCCTCCACGCTACGTGTCATAGGAAGTACTACTGCATTGCTGAAAAGTGTCGTCATACTTTAATGTCTAAAAGATTTGTTACTTTCACAAAGATACGATTTTTTTATAGATATTTTATAGGTGTTAAATTATGTGCAGTTTTACAGTAATTTGGAATATAATATGTATCTTTGTAGGTTCACTTTAAAAAACAAGATGTGCAATGAAAATAAAAGTAACGGACACTATACATTATATAGGTGTCAATGACCGAAGAAAAGAACTCTTCGAGAACCTATGGCCACTACCAAATGGCGTGTGCTATAACTCTTACCTTATCTGTGACGAAAAGACAGCCCTTCTAGATACTGTCGAGGCAGGAGCTAGTGGCGAGAACTTCCTCGCTATGATAGAGGAGTCGCTAGAGGGTAAAAATCTAGATTATTTAATCATAAACCATATGGAGCTTGACCACTCGGGCGAAATCGCTGCCGTGGTGCGCCGTTGGCCTAATGTCGAGATTATCGGGAACTCGAAGACCTTTAAAATTCTAGAGGCATATTACGGTATTAAAGACAACCTTCGTGAGGTTAAGGATGGCGATGAGCTAAATCTAGGACATCACAACCTTAAGTTCGTCTTCACTCCGTGGGTGCACTGGCCAGAAACTATGATGACCTACTGCACAGAAGAAAAGGTACTCTTCTCGGCTGATGCCTTCGGTACATTCGGTACACTTGACGGCACAATCTTCGACGACGAAATAGATTTTGAAAGCTACCGTGAGGAGATGCGCAGATATTATTCAAATATCGTGGGTAAGTACTCGAATATGGTTCAAAAAGCATTCAAGAAACTCGAAGGTGTAGAGATTAAAATGATTTGCCCACTGCACGGGCCAGTGTGGAGAACAAACCCAGGCAAGGTCGTAGAATTATATGACCGCTGGAGTAAATACATTGCAAGAGATGGAGTAGTGATTATCTATGCTTCGATGTATGGTAATACTGCCGAAGTGGCGGATTATATCGCTAGAAAATTGGCAGAACAGGGCGTTAGGAAGATTAAGGTGCACGACGTTAGTAAAACACATATCTCATACCTTATCTCAGATATATGGAAATATCAGGGCGTTATCCTAGGCTCGTGTGCCTATAATAGCGAGATGTTCCCGATGATGGAGTACCTAACCCGTGAGCTTCAACATATGGGGGTTAAGAACAAATATTTGGGACTTTTCGGAAGCTATAGCTGGAATGGTGGCGGTGTACGTAACCTAAATGCCTTTGCAGAGAATATAGGCTGGGAAATGGTTGCCCCTGCGGCAGATCTATTCGGTGCGCCAACGCCTGAGAAACTAGAGGCGTGCGACGCTATTGCCGAAGGTATGGCAGCGAAGATTCGTAATTTATAATTCATAATTCATAATTTTTATGAGGGTAGAGAAAAAACACACAGCCCTAGAGATGGGCTCGGGCGATATGGAGGTCTTTGCTACTCCGTGTATGGTGGCACTAATGGAAAATGCCGCTATGAACGAAGCCGCAAAACTTTGCGATGAGGGTATGACAACTGTCGGGATTATGATAAATGTGGCGCACAATCGTGCTACACCCCTAGGCGATGAAGTGTCGGCTGTGGCTGAACTTGTGGCACAAGAGGGCAGAAAATTGACCTTTAAAGTAATAGCCTCCGACTCGAAGGGAGAGATAGGCTGTGGCACCCACCAAAGATTTATCGTAGAAAGAGAAAAATTTCTTGGTAAATTATAAAATATTTTATTAACTTTACAAAAAGATTTTAAAAACAACTAATTTAAAAATATTTAAAAACTATGGAAAAAAGATTTCCTGCTGGTGTTATCACTGGCGACAAAGTAGCTGAACTATTCGCTTATGCTAAGGAAAAAGGGTTTGCTATCCCTGCTGTAAACGTAACTGGTTCGGACACAGTTAACGCAGTTCTAGAAACAGCAGCAGCTGTTAACTCTCCTGTTATCGTTCAACTTTCGAACGGTGGTGCAGCGTTCTACGCTGGTAAAGGTGTTAAACTAGAGGGTCAAGGCGCAGCTATCCTAGGCGGTATCGCTGCTGCAAAACACATCAATGCAGTTGCATCAGCTTACGGTATCCCAGTTATTCTTCACACTGACCACGCAGCTAAAAAGCTTCTTCCTTGGATCGACGGTCTTTTGGATGCTTCTGAAAAGAACTTCGCTGAAACTGGCTCTCCTCTATTTAGCTCGCATATGCTTGACCTTTCTGAAGAGTCGCTAGAAGAAAATATCGAAATCTGTAAGACTTATCTAGCTCGTATGGATAAAATGGGTATGACCCTTGAAATCGAACTTGGTATCACAGGTGGTGAGGAAGATGGCGTTGACAACTCTCACGTTGACCAATCGAAACTTTACACTCAGCCAGAAGAAGTGTGCTATGCTTACGAAGAACTTTCAAAAGTTAGCAAAAACTTCACTATCGCTGCATCGTTCGGTAATGTTCACGGTGTGTACAAACCAGGTAACGTAGTGCTTAACCCTAAGATTCTTGATGCTTCTCAAAAATATATTGCTGAGAAACTTGGAGGCGTTGAAAAACCTGTTAACTTCGTATTCCACGGCGGTTCTGGTTCTACTCAAGAGGAAATCAGAGAGTCTATCGGATATGGCGTTATCAAAATGAACCTTGACACAGATATGCAGTGGGCATTCTGGAATGGTATCAGAGAATTCTATTTAAAGAACGAAGCTTACCTTCAAAGCCAACTTGGCAACCCAGAAGGTGCCGAAAAACCAAATAAGAAATTCTACGACCCACGCGTGTGGTTGCGTAAAGGTGAAGAATCAATCGTTGTTCGCCTAAAACAATCATTCGAAGATTTGAACTGTATCGACGTTCTTTAATTCTAAAAAACAGATAAAAAGAAAAAAGGAGAAACTATTTTTTTAATTCGCTATTGTGATGAATTAAAGGGCTATGTTTCTCCTTTTCTCGTACATAAAACATAATAACACAACCTTTTTGGGGGAGAGAGTTAAGGGAACTTATAAAAACTGGACTTTAATGCTTTTTAAAATCAAAAAAAGCCAGTTATTAGAACTCCCCTTGAAAAAATGCTGTCTTCTTTTCCTCGAAAAAATACCCAACTAAAAAACACAATGAAACAATCAGTTGCTATTCTGTGTGCAGGAGGTCCTGCGCCAGGAATTAACACCGTAATCGGTTCGGTTACCAAAATCTTTTCTCAAAACGGCTATCAAGTCATTGGTCTAAACGGCGGTTATAAGAGTCTCTTTGCAGACGAGCCAGATTTTACTTATTTGGATTTCGAATTTGCAGATACTATCTACTCTCGTGGAGGTTCGGCACTTGTTATGAGCCGCTACAAACCAAAGGATAAAGAGTTTAAATCTGACTTCTTCGAACGCTACAATGTTAAATGTTTGGTGACAATCGGTGGAGACGACACTGCTTCTACTGCTAACCGCCTAAGTAAATGGTTGGCTGAGAAGAATCTTGACGTTAAGAGTATTCACGTGCCTAAGACTATTGATAATGACTTGCCACTACCTGCTGGTTATCCAACGTTTGGTTACAACTCAGCTAAGGAGGAGGGTGTTAAACTTGCTACAACTTTGTATGAAGATGCACGCACTAGTGGTAACTGGTTCGTAGTTTCGGCTATGGGTCGTGAGGCTGGTCACTTGGCATTCGGTATCGGTTCGGCTTGTCACTATCCGATGATTGTTATTCCTGAGATGTTTAATAAGACACAGATGACCTTTGATAAGATTGCACGTCTTGTTATCTCTTCTATGGTTAAGCGTCGTTTGATGGGTATTCCTTATGGTGTGGCTATCATTTCCGAAGGTGTGTTCCACTTTATGACCGATGACGATGTTATCGGTACTGGTGTGAACTTTACTTATGACGAGCACGGTCACCCTGAGCTAGGTAACGTAAGTAAATCGCATATCTTCAATATGATGGTTCAGGAGCGTTTGAAGGATTTGAGAATTAAGGTCAAGAGTCGTCCTAACGAAATGGGCTATGAACTTCGTTGTTGCCGTCCTATCGCTTATGACCTTTCTTATGCTACTCGCTTGGGTCTAGGTGTCTATGAACTCTTTACTAAGGCGCATACTGGCTGTATGGTTACCGTTGGCAGAGACGGTTCTATCGAGCCATTATTTATGGATAGCGTAGCTGACGAAAAGGGCAAGATTAAGCCACGTCTTGTAGATGTTGAGACCGAAAAGTTCAAACTTATCGCTCTAAATAACCTACATTACATTACGCCACAGGACTATAAGGGTGCATCGAAATTTGTTGATAACCCAGAAGAATATGACTTTATGAAGATTCTAGAGTGGTAAGCTCTTGTAAATAATTAAGGGGAGAAATTACACTCCCCTTAAATCATAAATATTTTAGGAGGCTGTCCCTATGTCGCACGAGTGTGGCAGTGGGATAGCCTCCTTACTTATCTCCATCTACTTGTGGGTGCCTCAAAAGGCAATAAAATAGCTCTGCCTTTTGGGGCAGAGCTATTTTATTTTTGCTTATTTGATAGTGTGCTGTTTGTGCTGGGGACTATATGTTTGTGCCTCGCTCCATAATGAGGGCGTTTATGCTCTCGATTAGCATCTTTACAGCTACTGAGTTGAAACCTCCCTCGGGAATGATTACATCGGCATAACGCTTTGATGGCTCTACAAACTCCTCGTGCATTACCTTGACTGTGCCTAGGTATTGGTTCACAACTGACTCCATAGTTCTGCCACGCTCCTTTACATCTCGCACTAAACGACGTGCAAAACGTACATCGGCATCTGTGTCTACAAAGACCTTTATGTCCATTGTGTTGCGAAGCTCCTCATTTTCGAAAACCAAAATTCCGTCGATAATAACCACACGGGCAGGTGTAACACTGACGGTCTCGTCCTTGCGCAAATGCTCCACAAACGAATAGACAGGGCGGTCAATCTTAATGCCTGCCTTTAGACGCTTGATGTCCTCTATCATCATATCGGTGTCGAATGATTGCGGATGGTCGTAATTTAACTTTATACGCTCCTCGAAACTTAAATCGCTGTGAGATTTATAATAATAATCGTGGCAAAGAGTCACTACATCTACTTCGTCGAATGCCTCCTGGAGCTTGTTCACAAGGGTACTCTTGCCTGAGCCTGTACCGCCTGCTACACCTATAACTGTTACTTCGTTCATTGTTCTTCTTCTATGGTTGTATGTTGTAGTCAAGAGTTGGCTACAAAAGTTTAAAATTCTTACACATTTACAAATTTAGTTAAAAAATTATAACCGAACAAAATTATGTCTTATTTTTTAGAAGCAGCGGAGTCTATGGTCTTCTTATCTGATATGGCGTGAGGTGCGCCCCCCCCCTCTGAGCCATACGATAAATAGAATTAGGGCTATGGCAGATGCGCTGCCCCCTATGATATAACCCCACTCTTGGCTAAGCGATAGCGCCTCTGGGGCAACTACAAGGTAGCTCACAATAACGCAGCACATAAAGAGTGCAGGGATAAGGGCAACGAAATAATTCTTCTGCTGCTTTACAAAATAAACCGTCAACATCCAAAGGGTAAAGAGGGCTATGAGCTGATTGCACCAGCTGAAATATCGCCACACTATATCAAAGCCCTTAGGGTTATTGACAGATATAAGAAGCAGTCCGATTGTTACCAAAAATATCGCTACCGAAACCAGTACTCTATTGCGTAATTTCTTCTGTGAAATCTTGAACATATCTCCTACAATAAGGCGTGCCGAGCGTAGTGCCGTGTCACCAGTCGTGATAGGTGCAAAGACTACGGCTACCATAGCGAGCACTGCCCCTAGTGTGCCTAGCCAGTCGGTTGTTATGGTGTTTACGACGATTGCAGCGTTGCTCTCATCTGTGCCGTTCTCTGAGAAGAACCATATCGCTGCTGCTGCCCATACAAGTGCTACAATTCCTTCTAATACCATTGCTCCATAGAAGATAGGGCGGCCTAGCTTCTCGTTCTTCATACAGCGTGCCATCATCGGAGACTGTGTGGAGTGGAAGCCCGAAATAGCCCCACACGCAATGGAGATAAACATCATCGGGAATATAGGCGTGCCGTCGGGATGGTCAGGTATTGGGTCTGTGAACTCAGGTAAACTCCATCCATGTATAAATAGCATTATGAAAACCGCTACGACCATAAGTATTAGACCTATGGCGAAAATAGGGTAGACCTTACCGATAATCTTGTCGATAGGCACGAGGGTCACTATAAAGTAATAGAGAAAAATTATACACGCCCAAAAGTTCGTGCTCATCCACTCGGCGGTGTCTTGGCTTAGGTTTGCTAGGAGTCCCGCAGGGCTAGAAACGAAGATTACCCCTACAAGGATGAGGAGCACAAGGGTGATGACTGCCATTACGTTTCGTGTGGTTGTGCCTAGGTATCTGCCGATACTTTCGGGGAGAGACTCGCCAGAGTTCCTTAGCGATATCATACCTGCTACATAGTCGTGCATTGCCCCTGCTAGAAGTGTCCCAAAGACAATCCACGGATAGGCTGCCACTCCATACTTCGCCCCCATTATTGCACCGAAGATTGGGCCGATACCTGCAATGTTCAAAAACTGTATGAAAAAGATTTTCCACGCTGGCATAGGCACATAGTCCACGCCATCACATTTTTCCATAGCGACGGTCTTAGCCTTGGGGTTTGGTTTGATTAGCTTCTCGATAAAGAGTCCATAGGTGAAGTAGCCAACAATTAGAATGGCTAGGGATATGAGGAAGGAATACATTGTTCTTTTGCTGCTATTAAGGTTCTGAGGTGCAAAATTAAATAAAATAAAACGAAAGTGAAATTTTTTCTGAGCTAAAACTTTTTAGGTCTTATTTTTAGGGGGGCTTTTATATCGTGATTTTAGATATTAGCTCTCTGACTATATCGGGCGAGCACACCATAAGGCTATCTCCGAAAGTTAGCTCTGGGTTCTGGTACTGCATAGCCGAAGGGATTTCGTGGCGTGCAGATGAATGGAACTCACGAGTGGCTGTGTAGTCGTATAGCTCTCGTATGTTTGTGGGGTTTACGCCGCTACCTGCCATTATTTTTATGCGACCCTCTGCCCTTTCGGTGAGTGTTCTTATTAGCTCTTTACCCTCTAGAGCGGTGGGTTTAGCCCCTGAGGTAAGGATTCTGTCAAAGCCCAGTGATATTATTTCTTCGAGGGCTGTGAGGGGGTTGTGGCATACATCGAAGGCTCTGTGGAATGTGGTAGATAGTCCGTCGCACCCTTTTAGTAGTCTTTCGCATAGCGAGGTGTCTATCGTGCCGTCTGGGCGTAGGCAGCCGAAGACTACGCCATCTGCCCCAAGACTCTTGGCTATACGTATGTCCTCTGCCATAGTCTCAACCTCTAGGGGGGAGTACAGAAAATCCCCTCCTCGTGGGCGGATAATTACGTTTAACTCTATGTCTACGGCTTTTCGTGCAGTCTTTATCTCGGCATAGCTAGGCGTTGTTCCCCCTTCGGGTATCCCTGCGCATAGCTCTACTCTGTGTGCGCCGCCTCTCTGAGCCTCTATGCAGCTCTGTGCCGAATTTGCGCATACCTCTAGTGTTATAAGTTTCATATCTTTTTTTAGGCTGGTTTCTAATTCAATAGCAAAGTTAAATTTTATTTAGTACATTTGTAGTAGTGTAGTGTTAATTTTTTACAAAAAATTTATTCTTAAAAAAGATTATGAAAAATCTCAGTCTTGTGCTTTTAGCGGTTGCTGCCTTTGTGGCGGTGAGCTGCAATGCTAAATCAGAAAAAAGTAAACCCCGTGTCGCTATTGTAGGGGTGGGTATCGAATGTAGTACCTTCTCGCCTGCTGTGACAAAATTGGAGGACTTTCGCCCTTGGTATGGCGAGGATATAATAAAGAATTATCCATTCTTTAGCGAAGATTCTACGCTGAGGGATAGGGCAGAGTGGGTGCCTACTATTGTGGCGTGGGCTACGCCTGGGGGTATTGTTGAGAGGGAGTGTTATGACTCGCTGCTTAGCCGCTCGCTTAGACTCCTAGAAGAGGGGATGCCTTATGACGGTATCTTTCTGGATATCCACGGAGCTATGAGTGTTGTGGGGTTGGACGACCCTGAGGCTCACTATGTGGCTAGGATTAGGGAGCTTGTGGGCGATGATGCTCTTATCTCTGCTTCGATGGATCCGCACGGCTGTGTCTCTGAGGATTTGGCAAAGGGTATAGATATGCTCACTTCGTATAGGATGAGTCCGCATACCGACAGGTATATTAGCCGCCATAGAGCTATTGATAACCTCTTGGATAGGCTAGAGAGTGGCGAGGGTAAACCTAAGTATAAGGCGTGGGTACGTGTGCCTATTCTGTTGCCTGGCGAAAAGACTAGCACAAGGGTTGAGCCAGGTATGTCGCTTTATAAGGCTATCGAGCCTATCGAGGCGCAGGAGGGGGTTATAGATGCTGCTATATGGATGTCTTATCCGTGGGCTGATGAGCCACGTAACCACGGCGTAGTGGTCGTTACGGGTGACGATAAGGGCGAGGTTGAGGCTGGTGCTATGACACTCGCTCAGATGTTCTGGGATGCTCACGATAAGTTTGAGTTTGTCGCTCCAACGGCTACACTTGACGAAGTGCTCGAAAATGCCCTAAAGAGCGATAAGAAGCCATACTTTATAAGTGATATGGGGGATAACCCTACGGCAGGGGGCGCAGGCGATGTGACGTGGACTCTTACGCAGCTTCTGGAGCGTAAGGAATTTCAGTTGCCAGAGGGGAAACGCTTAATTTATGCTTCGATACCAGGGGGTGACTATGTGCAGAGGGCTATTGATGCAGGTATAGGGGCAACTGTCACTGGCAAGGTTGGCGCAGTGGTGGACTCTAGGTATGCTCCACCAGTTGAGCTAACGGGTGTAGTGGAGTCCTTCTATGAAGATGCCGCAAATCCGCAGGTAGTTATACGTGTCGGCTCTATGCGTGTTATCGTTACAGAGACCCGTAAGCCATTCCACTACGAGCGTGACTTCGATAGACTCTCTCTAGAGCCTCGCAGTGCAGATATAATCGTAGTGAAGCTAGGCTACCTAACCGAGGAGCTATATGATATGCGTGGCGACTGGATGATGGCGCACACTCGTGGCGGTGTAGATCAAGAGCTAGAAAAGCTCCCATTTAAAAGAGTTCAAAGACCGATCTATCCGCTAGATGCCGATATGGAAGATCCAGAGCTATATGTTACATTCTTGTAATAATTATTAATAAATCTTTGGTTTTTTAGAAGTTAGTTTGTAATTTTGTAGGGGGGAGAATGTGTAAGGTGTCGGTTATTTGCTTGCCAAAAAGAGCTCGATACGCCTAAAAGTGACTTAAAACTTCAAACAATTAATAAATAAAACCTAAATGAAAAGATTACTTTACTCTCTTGCAGCGTTAGCAATAGTTGCTACGACTGCTTGTCAAGAGTCTGTATTGGACTCTGAGATCGAAGCTGGCGATTATGCTACCCTTACGATTAATGCTAAGGCACTTTCTAGTGTTGAGTCTAAGGCAGCACTTGCTGACTACTCTTCTGAAAGCCTTATGTACTACCTTGAAGTCTACAAAGATGGAGTGCTTTACCTTGACCTAGGCACTAGCGCAGATGGTCAATTCTCTACTCGCCTTATTACAGGTCAAGAGTACATCCTTGTAGCGTGGGCTGACCACGATAAAGGATATTACAACACAGATGACCTTACAAATGTAACGATTGTGGACGTGGCTACTGCTTATCCTGCGATTAACACAACTGACCGTGACGCATTTGCTGGTACTGAAACTGTGACTATCACAGAAAACTCGACTATCACATTTGAAATCACTCGTCCATTTGCTCGTATTAACGTTAAAACGAATGATATCGCTGATATCCCTGAAGGCTCAGGTCTTCGCCCAACTCACGTTAAGCTAGAGTACACAGAAACTCTTTACACAGCCTATAATGTTCTAGTAGGCGAGGTGGCTGACGATGGCGTTATAGGCCTTACAACTGCCATTACAGCAGTTATCGACAGCGAAGGCGAACTATCGGCTGACTATGTATTCGCACCAACAGAAGGTGGTGTAGCAGAATTTACTGCATACTACACAGCAGATGGTGCAGATGTTACAAGCTACACATTCTCAAGCATCCCTTATAAGAGAAATTATCAAACAAACATCTCTGGTAATCTTCTTACAAAAGTAGGCGATATCACCGTTACTGTTGATCCAACTTGGGAAGGCGAAATCGGTAAACAAGTTGGAACACAGGTGGAACTTGAAGCGGCTATCGCAGCTGGCGAAACTTATATTGTAGTGGCAAATGATATTGTTATATCTTCTCAAGTGGTAGTTTCTAGTGCGGCTTCTGTTATGGGTGTTGCGGCAGCTACAAGAGCCGATGATGAGGCAAGTGGTGCTATTACAATCGACGGTATGGGAGCTACTATGACTGTTGCCTCTGAGGGGCAAATTCTCTGTTATGGCTCATTAAATTTGGTGAACTTCAATATTGAGGCTGCTTCTGCTGCAAATGCGGGAGTTATTAATGTTGCCGCTGCGGACGTTAACCTTGTGGTGGAGAACTGTACGATTGACTACTCTCCAAAAGGTACTTCGCCTTATACTTCTGGTGTGATAATTGTTGACCCATCTACGGGTGTCGATAATGTGGCAGTAGAGATAGTTAACTCAACAATAAACCTTAATAGTACTTATCAGTGTGGTGTGTCGTTTGCTTCTCAGGTTCAGCAATATGGCTCTAGCCTTGTTCTTGATAATACGCTTATCTATGCTACAACAGATGACCCTAATAATGCAACCTATACCTCAGGTCTTTCGATTGGTAAGGTTGACGGCTTTACTTTTGAAATGATTAACGGTTCGGAGATTAGAAACGTTTATTACGGTATTATAGGTTATCAGTACTACCACCCGACAAACTTCGACTTTGATATCATAGATTCTGAGATTTCTGGCTATGGTCTTATGATTCGTGGCGATAAGGGTACTTTCGATATTGTGAACTCTACAATTACTGGACGTAATTACTATTCTTCTTCAAGTGACTTTGGTACAATTGTATTTACTTATGACGGAAGTTCAGATTCTGGATGTACAGATATTGACTTGACAATTGATAACTCAACTATTAAATCGTATCGCAGTGCTCTTTGTGATCAGTGGCTTATACAGGTTAGAAAAACTGCTAATACTGGCAATACGATTAATATAATCAATGGCTCTACACTTATTGACGAGGTTGCAGAAGGTGTTTCTTATTCAGCGTATCTGATTGAATTTGATGATAATGGTACGGTTGTTACGACTGACGGTACTGAGGTGCTTGTTGGTGGCAGCGACGTGAGACTCGTTAAAGCTATTGATATAGCAGGTTCAGGCACGTCAGATGACCCTTATTTGATTAAGGGAGGTTATGAGTTTGCTTCTTTGTCTAATTCTTCTCTCAGCGGTTATTATAGCCTTCAAAATGATATTGATCTTACTGGTTATAGCTTCTATAATATTGATGTGAATGCAGGGGCTGTCTTTGAAGGAAATGGTCATACTATTAAAAACTTTAGTTATATATCTTCATATTTGAAGTCGACAACAGAAGGGTTATTCTCGGATATTAATGGTACTGTTCAAAATCTTAATCTTGAAACTGCACTAGTTTCTATATCGGATAGTTATTCAACGATAGTTAGTATTGGATCGTTCGCAGGTGCTGTGGGTTCGGCAGGTAAAATTATTAATTGTTCGTCTGATGCAACGATGACCTTCTATAATGCTTCTGCTAAGGTTTATCTAGGCGGTTTCGCGGGTAAGCTTGCAGGTGGTACGATTTCTGGCTGCTCGTTTAGCGGTACTATTAATCACGACTCTAGACAGACTCTGGGTACTGTTGCAGGAGGTATTGCTGGATGGCTTTCAATTAGTGGCTCGGTTATCGAAAACTGTAGCTTTACAGGTACGGTTAACGGCACAGCTGTTGGCGGACTGATAGGAATGGAAAATAATTGCACTTATTCAGGCGATGGTAACGATATCTCAGAGGGTACTGTTAATGTAGTTCAATAACGAAGTTTAAGGGGAGTAGCTATTGCTCCTTGAAGCATAAAAAATAAAGAAAGGAGAGGGGGAAAAGTCTTTGGGGCGTTCCCTCTCTTTTGCTGATTATTGGGGTTTTAATATAAAAGAATAGATGGGGTCAAGCGATAATTGTGGTGGAGCGTTAAAATTATGTTTGTTTTAGGTTCGGATTTTGAGGTTCGGTTTTTGGGGGTTGGTGTCTGCGGAATCTTCGATTCCTTTTTTGGTGTCATTCTGACACCAACCCCCCGCTAGCTCTACACAGCCTCTCATCCGTTTCTCATCCGTGTGAAAGCCGCCTGCCATCGCCCTAACGCCGGGCTGGCGGTCTCTCCCGAGACACGGTTGCAGTGCCGAAAAGCCTAGAAAAATATAGAAACAGAACAAATAATAACAGATACTTGTTCCACTATAATTATCGCTTGACCCAATAGATGTATGACAAATGTGAGTTTTAATTATAGGGAGTGGCTGTCGGAGGTGAAACTTCAATTGAAACAAAGCCAAATTAAGGCATCGGTTAAGGTTAATCAAGAACTCTTGATGTTTTATTGGGGACTGGGTGAGGATATTGTGACAAAGAGGCTTGAAAGCTCTTGGGGGAGTGGGTTCTTTAATCAGCTGAGTGGGGACTTGATGCGAGAGTTTCCAGATGTGACAGGGCTGTCTCCTCGGAATTTGCGGTATTGTAAAATTTTTTATTCGCTTTATAGTCAGTCAGATATAATTGTGCAACAAGTTGTTGCACAATTGGAGTGCCCTATCTTTTCAATCCCCTGGGGACATCACGTGCAGTTGTTTGCTAAATGTAAATCAGTCGAAGAGGCTCTCTTTTATGTGGAGCAGACAATCGAAAATGGGTGGAGTAGAAGTGTGCTTATGAATGTTGTGGAGACTAAGCTCTTTGAGACAAAGGGCAAAGCGATTACAAACTTCGAGGCTCAGCTTCCATCGCCGCAGAGCGACTTGGCGGAGCAGATTCTAAAAGACCCCTATAATTTTGACTTTCTAGGATTGCGAGGCAAGTATAACGAGAGAGAGCTAGAGGATGCCCTTACGACAAACATAACAAACTTCCTGTTGACTCTTGGCAGTGGCTTTGCATACGTCGGCAGGCAGCATAAGGTCGAGGTAGATGGCAGGGAGTTCTTTATTGACCTGCTCTTTTATCACCTCAAACTAAGGAGCTATATTGTGGTGGAACTCAAAGTAGATGAGTTCCAGCCAGAATATGTTAGTAAATTAGGATTCTATGTTTCAGCTGTTAATCATCAGCTTAAAATGCCAGAGGATAGACCGACTATCGGGCTGCTTATATGTAAATCCAAAAGTGAGATTATAGCGAAATATACACTCGAATCGACCTCTCAACCCATTGGTGTCTCAGAATATCAATTGAGTGAGATATATCCAAAGGAAATAGAGAATGCTCTGCCTTCAATCGAAGAAATCGAGAAGGAGCTAGAGGGTAGTGGCTTGTAGCTCACTTAGGGCTTTGGCTAGCTGGTCGGGGCAGGATGTGCCCCTTCCTTTGCAGTCAATGCCCTCTAGCTTTGATATGGTTTCGCTTATGGTCATTCCCTCCACTAGGCGGCAGATGCCTTGTAAATTGCCGTGACAGCCGCCTGTGAATTGTATATGCTTAATTGTGTCTCCCTCTGTCTCGATATCTATCTGACGAGAGCATACGCCCGTGGGGAAAAACTGTAGCTTTTGCATAGTTGTCTATATGGGGCTTCTAATAGGTTACGCTTTGTAGAACGGAGTCTTTACCACTACGGCACGGAGCTGACGACCTCTGATGTCTACAAAGACTTCGCTGCCTGCTTTCGAGTATGCCTTCGGTACATAAGCCATTGCGATAGCCTTCTTAACGGCTGGGGCTTGTGTGCCTGATGTTACAACACCTATTACATTGCCCTCTGCGTCTTTGATGTCGTAGCCGTGGCGTGCGATACCTCTGTCAATCATCTCTAGACCTACTAGCTTGCGGCTGATGCCTTCGGCTTTTAGGCGTTCCATATATTCTCTGTCAATAAAATCTTTGCCCTCTGCGAACTTCGTAATCCAGCCTAGACCTGCCTCGATAGGTGAAGTAGTGTCGTCGATATCGTTGCCATATAGGCAGAAGCCCATCTCTAGGCGTAGTGTGTCACGTGCGCCAAGACCGATGTTCTCTAGACCCATCTCCTTGCCTACTGCCCACATTGCTTCCCATAGTTTGTCGGCATCTTCGTTGGCGATATAAATTTCACACCCACCGCTGCCAGTGTAGCCTGTGATAGATAGAATAGCGTTTTGAATGCCTGCTATCTCGGTCTTTTTGAAGGTGTAGTATTCCATATCCTCTACTGGCTCTGGGCAAAGTTTCTGAACGAGTTTCATAGCGTTAGGGCCTTGGATTGCTAGCTGTGCAATTTCGTCAGAGGCATTATAAAGCTCTTTGCCTACTGTAAGGTCGAACTCTGGTGCGTGGCTGCATAGGAAATCCCAGTCCTTTGCAATATTGCTAGCGTTTACAACCAGTAGGTATGTTTCAGCGTCTATGCGATAAACTAGTAGGTCGTCAACGATACCGCCCTTGCCGTTAGGGAAACACGAGTATTGAACCTTGCCATCCCAAAGTGCCGACACGTCGTTCGATGTTACTCGTTGGAGGAATCTAAGAGCGTTCGGTCCTTTGACCCAAATCTCGCCCATATGGCTTACATCGAATACACCCATATTCTCACGTACTGTGTTGTGCTCGTGTGCGATGCCGCTGAACTCGATTGGCATATTGTAACCTGCGAATTCTGCCATTTTTGCGCCCCCTTCAATGTGAAATTTTGTAAAAGCTGTTGTTTTCATTGTCTTGAACTATGATTGTTTTTAAATGTTTGTAATTTCTATATTAGTGTTTGGATAACAAAGATATATAAAATTTGGCAAATAATAAAAGAATAATGAAGATAAAACTTTTTAGGATGTTCTATGTTATTTTATATGCAGTTTTGTATTCTGTATTGTTATGTTGCAGAGGGGGTGTGAGGTGTTGAAACGGTGGGTTTGCTAAGTCTGTATAGTATTTCGTTCGTGATGAGTGTTTTGCAATGGATTATTGGAAGGGCTTTAGTCTAAGATTTTCTAGGTGAAAAAAGTTTTGCTTTTTATAGTCTATGGCTATATGTATTTTTTTTATGAAGTGTAAACCCACAGATAATGAGTTGTTTGTGGCTGTGATTTTAGTTCTTGTTTTATGCAAATTTGAAATTAGATGAGTTTTCTTTCGTTTTTTTAGAAATAATCTTTACATTTGTAGTGTGGTTAGTGTAACGAGCTCTTCGGAGCTAAGTGTTTTTGAAGATAGAGATTTTCTCTCTAGGGATATATGTTAGATTTTGTCGTGGCGTATGTTTGTGACGAAATCACGTATGTTTGCTGGAGAAAAATGAAAATAAGTCTTTTTAGTTCTTTAGCTTTATTTTTTATAAGAATTTGTGTACTCTTATAAGGTGAAGTACAAAGAACTTTAAATCCAACCCAAAAACCCGGGGGTCTATTACTCTACAAGAGAGCGAATCTTATAGAGTAGTAGGCTTTTTTTTTGTTTAGTTTATATGTTTTGAACTCTGTTAGGGACTCTCGGGTGATTTATGATATAGGTGAATTTAAAAAATGATGGAGCGGTGATGCTGTTTTAAAAAATAATTATTACCTTTGTCTTGTGTATTGTGTGTGGTGGAGCTAGCTAAATGTGATTGCTATTATATTTATGGCTAGAGATTTCAGACAATAGACAATGTTAACAATGACTAGTTAAGTAAATCCTACAAAAAACAATGAAACAAAAACTACTTCTTGCCCTGAGCGTACTCCTTACGCTATTTGCCTGCCAACAGACAGAGCTTACGCCAGAGATTAATACGGACGAGGTCTCGTTTAAAAGTCAGATTTCTGCTGCCTCTAGAGTAGCAGATAATATGTTTGAAACTGGGGATGTAATATCGGTTGCTGCATATCAAAACAATGTAGAGTATGATATTACTGACTATATATATGGTGGCAGTACATTTACTAGCACTAGCCCTATTGTTAAAAGCCAGTCGGATGTAGAACTCTCTTATACCGCTGTATATCCTGCTCAAGACAACGATTTTGGAATCTCTGACTTCCTATTCTATGTGCAGGGTGACCAAAGTAAAGAGGGAAATTATGAACTCAGCGACCTGCTTGTAGCTCAAACAACTGCTACATCGGAAATGCAGCCTACACTGCTATTTAAACATAAACTCTCTAGCCTCCAGTTTACATTTAAACTTCTCGATGGCGTGTCGGTTTTGCCGTCTGAGGTTTTTGTTAATGCTCAAACTGAGGTGGATTGTAACACTGAGGTGGATAACTATATCGCTCAGTCTGCGCCAGCTCTTATTACACCTGCACAGAACGGTGAAATGGGTAAGAAAGTTATCGTTGCCCCTCAAACTATCGCAGCTGATGATATCTTTATGTATCTAACTTACGACTCTGAGGAGTTTGAAGTGAACTTCGGTAAGGACGTTGAACTAGAATCGGGTTGGAGATACTCTTATGAAGTGACTATTGACGCTGTTACGAAAACCGTTACTATCGAACAAATCGACGCTTCGGTTAATGACTGGGAAACTGACGAATTTGATACTCCTCTAACAGCTACGTTTGTCTCTTCGGACTATAGTAATATTAGAATATACGTCGATAAAGGCTCGTGGGAAGGACTCTTTTACGTAGGTTTGGCGACTATGCACGAATATCCAGGTGATGCTGTTGAATTTGCTGAAACACTACTTTACTACGAAGATTACTGGTACGGTACTGACTTTACTTCGCCTGATAACTACTACATATTCTATAACAGTGGCTATATTTCACTAAGTGGCGGATGGACTATTAATCCTTCGACTCAATATGCTATAGTGGCGTGTGGTATTGACGATAACGGTGATATCACTACAAATGTGGCGATGCTAGATGTTACAACGCCTGGTGGCGAAATTACTGGCTCTATTGAATTTACTGTTGACGAAGTGGGTGACGAAAGTATCATTGCTACGGCAACGCCTAGTGCTGAGGTTGGCTCATACCTATATGGTGCTGTTACAACTGAAAGATTTGAGGAAAATTTCTATGGTGACGAAATGGCTGTGGCTAATGCAGTTATCAATACTATCGAGGGAATCGGTTGTGACCTAGAAGATCCTGACGGTGTGGACGTGCTTAGTGGCGTTACTACATTTGACTTCGATACCAGATGGAGTATCAAAGCCGAAACTGAATATACGCTCTTTGTCTTTGGTGTTAACGGGCAAGGGCTTGTTACAACTAATATCGCTATGGCTACCGCTACAACTCTCCCTGCTGAACCGCTTCTTTACACTGACGATATGTCACTTGAGGTTGTGAGCATTAGCGATGCTGATATTATGGTAGATGTGGATAAAGGCTCGTTTAACGGTAACTACTTCGTGGGGCTATCGGATAAGGTTTATCTAAGTGCAGAGGATGTTGCGGCTGATTTGATGGACACACAGTTGAACTTCTTCCAAAACGATATGGGCTATGTAGATAACGTTATCGTATTTGAAAACAATGCGAGGGTTTCGATGAATATCGCTTGGATTATTAATCCTTACACATACTATATGGTTGTGGCGTTCGGTATTGACGACGACGGTAATATCTACACAAATATCGCTAACGAAGTTGTGCGTACTTCTGAATTCTTCTACGGCGGTTCTATCGACGTTACACTGCAATCGGTAGGTACTGAAAGTATTGTGATTAACTGTAAGCCTAGTGAAGAGATTGGAAACTATATGTACGGATGTATTCCAACTGCAGACCTTACGACATACTATTCTGACGATGCACAAGCCGCTGCTCAAGAAATGGTAGACCAGCTGTACTATGCAGGATACCAGATGATGTATGCTAATGGTTACTATATCCTACAAGGAGAATATACTATTGACGTGGGAGGTTTCTGGCAAGTGGATGCGGATACTCAGTACACTGTTATGGCATTTGGTATTAACACTACACCAACGGTTAACTCCGATGTGACAACTATCGAAGTGACGACTCTAGCTACTGGCTCTAGCGCACCTGCTAGCTTTATCGAGAGAACGAACTTCGTGCCAGTGCTCAGCGTGATTGACCCTGCTGGAGCTAATACCGCTCTGGGTTGTAGACGAGAGAGTGTTCAAATACCTCAGCAGATAACTCAAAAGAGTGCTGCGAAACTTGAACTCGCTCCTGTGATTCGTAAATAGAGAAAGATTAAAATATATGCTTGGGGGCTTTATGCCCCCTTTTTTACAGAAAAAAATGATGAAAAAATTATTACTTCTAGCTTCTTTGTTCCTCTGTGCGCTAAGTGCGTGTAAAGAAACGTCTACTGGTGTCGACCCCGAGGTGACTGGTAGCGAAATCTCGTTTACAAGTGAAATTTTTAGTGCAACACGTGTGGCTGATAACCTCTTCGAAGCAGGTGACGAAATTACCGTGGCGGCGTTCGATAGCAGCGAGGATATGGTGGGCGAAGGCATATACTCTTACAGCGGCTCTCTATTTACGAGCGATGAGCCAATTGTTAAGGATGAGGAGGGTAGCCAGCTCTCTTTTGTGAGCTTCTACCCAAGTGCAGAGAGTTATGCCAGTGAGTTTAGCTTTTCGGCTCTCGCAGACCAAACAACGGCTGAGGGATATGAGCTTAGCGACCTACTAGTGGCGAGCACAGATGCTACCGCTGAGATGCAGCCTCTACTGACCTTTAAACACAAGATGTCGTGCCTTATGATGGCGTTCCAACTCTCGGACGGTACGCAAATAGTGCCTAGCGATGTCAAAATTCTTGCAAAGGCTACGGCTCAGTGTGATTTAGTGGCAGATACCTATGCGGCAATCGACAACGAAGAAACTACGATGTTTTCGCCTATGACCTACGCTGAGGGCAGTATGAAACTTATCGTTGCCCCTCAAACTATTGCTCAGGGAAATGACTTTGCAGAGATTGAATATGACGGTGAAGTCTATACGGCTTACTTTGACAAAGATGTGGAGCTGCTTTCGGGTTGGAGATATACTCACCTCTTTACTATTGATGTGGAGGTAGGAGAGGTTACCGTGGAGCAAATCGACGCTGCAATTAATGACTGGGAGGATGACGACTGGTTTAGCGAACCAGGTGACGAGCCTGAGAGTGACGAAATGACTCTAGCTCTTAAATCTGCTACGGCTACTGATATTATTGTGACAGTGGGCAAGGGCTCGTACGACGGGAACTACTACTTGGGTCTATGTGACGTGAGCAAATACCCTGGTACGCCAGAAGCATTCGCAGCTGAGCTTATGGATGCTGAGATTAATACTTATGGAACTGACCTCTCGATTGTAGACGATATTTGGGTCTTTTACGAACCTGGCGACGTGTCGATGGATGCGGGCTGGAACTTCTCTCCTGATTCAGAGTATATCGTTGTGGCGTTTGGTATAGACAGTGAGGGTAATGTTATGACAAATGTGCCACTTATCGAGGTTACTACTCCTCCTATTGTGGTTTCGGGAACTATTGACCTTGTGGTTAACTCTGTGTCGAGCGAAGGAATTTCTGTTACGGCAACTCCTAGCGAAGATGTGGGAAACTATATTTATGGGCCCCTCTCGACTTCGGAGTTTGAGAGTTCATATTCGAGCGATAAGACTCTTGTAGTGGAGGATATTGTTACGGCACTTTGGAATTCGGGCGTTGACTTCTCGACGGCTAACGGCTGGTCAGTGCTTAGTGGCACTAAGACCTTTGACTGTGGTAACTTGTGGGAACTATCGGCGGCAACTACTTATATGGTATTTGTCTTTGGTGTGGACGAGGACGGTAATATCACTAGCGAAATCGCTACTGTCGAAGCTACAACAGCTGAGGCTGACCCACTGCCAGATGCAACTGACGATTTTACCGCTGTTCTTAAAGAGGTAGGCACGAGCGATATCGTCGTAACGGTAGATAAGGGTAGCTATGAAGGAAATTACTACGTGAGTATGATGGAGAAATCGCTATACGATTCTAATGGCTATACCCCTGAAACTCTTGCTGAGTATTTTATCGCTCTTGAGATATATTATCACACAAACCTCGGTAATGTAGACAACAGATGGGTGTACTACTATAATACCGATGTGTCGCTTAGAGACGGTAACTTCCTAGTCCCAGACAAGGAATATATCATTGGAGCATTCGGTATTGACGACGATGGAAATATCCTTACAAATGTCGCTACGGTTGTGGCTACAACAGAGCATATCGACCTTGTGGGAACTATTGATATAGAGGTGACACAGGTTCTCTCGGATAACTTATTTGTGCAGGCTACCCCTTCTGAGGAGGTGGGTAACTACCTTTATGGTGTGTGGAAAGATTACGAATATGAGTCGTACTTTGGTGGCGATGCTCTAGCTGCTTCGCAAAATATCTC
>JAWXTN010000023.1:0-34573 GCA_044433515.1 Rikenellaceae bacterium
GTGACCGTGACGGATTCAAGCCAAGAGGTGACCGTGACGGATTCAAGCCAAGAGGCGATCGTGACGGATTCAAGCCAAGAGGTGACCGTGACGGATTCAAGCCAAGAGAAGATAGAGGCGGTTTCGCTGCAAGAGATGAGCGCAGAGATGACCGCAGAGGCTTCGCTCCAAAGAGAGAGTTCGTAGAGCTTACACCAGAGCAAAGAGCAGAGAAGGTAGAAATAGCAAAACGCAAAGAAGCAGCTGCCGAAAAGTTCCGTATCGCACAAAGGGAAGCTAACGGTTCAAGAGATATCAAAGAGCTAGGCGAAGAGGTAGACAGAATTCTAAGCGGCAAAGACTCTGAGCAAAAAAGAGAAAACACCGAAAACAGAATCTCTAGAAGAGAGAAGCCAATAGACAAAGAGATGCGTCTAAACCGCTTCGTAGCGCAAAGTGGCGTATGCTCTCGTCGTGACGCTGACCTTCTTATCGAACAGGGGCTAGTGACTGTCAATGGCGAAGTGGTAACAGAATTTGGCAGCAAAGTCAACCCAGCTATTGACACAGTCGAATATAACGGTAAAAAGCTATCAGGCGAAAAGAAAGTCTACATCATTATGAACAAACCTAAGGGCTTTGTAACATCGGTAGACGACCCTCACAACGACAAAGTTGTAATCGACCTGCTGGGCACAAAAGTTCCTCAAAGGGTATATCCTGTTGGCAGACTTGACAAAGAGACAACTGGCGTTCTACTGCTTACAAACGATGGCGACTTGACAAAAGAACTTACACACCCAAGCTACGAGCACAAGAAGATATATCACGTATTTTTGGATAAGCCTTGTAACACGTGGGATTTAGAGGCTCTAGCAAATGGTATCGAGCTAGAGGATGGAGAGATTCACGCCGACGAGATATCGTACGTTGAGGGCAATAAAAAGGAGATAGGTATCGAGCTACACAGCGGCAGAAACAGAATCGTGCGCCGTATGTTCGAACACCTAGGCTACAGGGTCGAGAAGCTAGACCGTGTTTACTTCGCAGGTTTCTCGAAGATGGGTCTTCGTCGTAGTCACTGGAGACACCTAACGCCTCGTGAGGTGACAAACCTACTGAGCCAAAACTACAAAAAGAAAGACAGATAATATTTCACCACAAAAGAGGGGAGTAGCACTACACAAAAGGGAAAGGGTCATACTTTATAGGAAACTTCCCCAGAGACAAGCTCTCCCCTCTTTTTATAGCTGGTTCAAAGCAAAACTCTATGGCAATTCAACGAAATTTCGGCAAAGGTAGAACCCCTGCAAGCGCATCACTTGGCTGCAAAGTCGAGGGAATGACGATTATGGGTATAGACCCTGGCACGAATTTTATGGGCTATGGAGTTATAAAAATCGAAAAGGGCAAAGCCTCACTCATAACCTACGGCACAATCAAGCTAAACGCTACGAGTGACCCCTACGAAAAGCTAAAGGCTATCTTTGTGCAAGTGGGCGTAATCATAGAGGAGTTTCGTCCCGACGAGATAGCTCTTGAAGCCCCCTTCTATGGAGTCAACCCCCAGAGTATGCTAAAGCTAGGCAGGGCGCAAGGCGTTGCAATGGCAGCAGCCCTAAGCCGTTCGATAGATGTCTTTGAATATGCCCCCACCGAAGTGAAACAAGCTATTTCGGGGCGAGGCAGAGCTAGCAAAGAACAGGTTGCCGATATGATTTGTCGCCTGCTAGAGATTGAGGAGAATTTCGAGAAACTAGATGCCACCGACGCTCTTGCAGTCGCTATGTGTCACTTCTTCGAAGCCACCTCTCCAATCCCCAAGAAGCAACGCTCCAAAGGCTTTAAGGCAATAGTCGAGGCACAACAAAAAACAAACAATACGGGAGCTACTAAAACTCCTCGCAAAACAAAAGTTTGAGAAGTGAATATTTATAATTAACTTTGCAGACATACTTTAAACTTATAAAAATACAAAAAAACACAAAGCTATGAAAAAAGTACTTTTAATGGCAGCAGTCGCAATAGCAGCAGTTGCTTGTGGAACAAAAGGCGGATTCACCGTATCGGGCGACATCCAAGGAGTAGAGTCAAAGGTTTATCTAAAACTTGTTGAGGACTTTGCTGAGCCTACAATTATCGACTCTTGCGACGTTGTTGACGGCAAATTTACTTTCACTGGCGCAGTAGAACTTCCTATTGCAGCGCTTATCACCCTAGAGGATGGCGGCGGTATCGCTCTATTCTTCATCGAAAATAGCGATATTAAAATTAGCGGTTCACTAAACGGCGAAGCTCCACTTTCAATCACTGGTAGCGCATCACAAACACTTTACGATTCATTTGGCGAAAGTCTTCAAACCATAGAGTCAGAAGAAGAATTCTACGCAGCTATCGAGGGCTTTATCAAAAGCAATCCTAAGAGTGTAGTAGCTCCTTTCTTGACAATTAACGCACTTCTAAATAACCTAAGCGCAGAAGAACTTAAGGGTTATATCGCAGGTTTTGACCCTTCAATTGCAGCTTCTCCATACGTGAAGGCTCTTGAAGAGCGTGTAGAACTCATCGAAGCATCGGAAATTGGCAAAGAGTTCATCGACTTCACTTCGACTGACACAGAGGGTAATAGTGTTGCTCTTAGCTCAATCGCAGGTCAAGGCAAGTGGGTACTACTAGACTTCTGGGCTTCGTGGTGTGGTCCTTGTAGAGCAGAGAATCCAAACGTAGTAGAGGCATTCAACACCTTCTCACCAAAAGGTTTCACAATTGTAGGCTTCTCGCTTGACGCAGTTGACGAAGACTGGAAAGAGGCTATCGAAAAGGACGGTCTTAACTGGACTAACCTTTCAGACCTTAACGCTTGGGGTTCTGCACCTTCACAAGCTTATGGTATCAATAGCATCCCTTCAAATGTGCTTATCAGCCCAGAGGGTATAATCACAGCTAAAAACCTTCGTGGCGAAGAGCTTATTAAATTCCTTGAGGAGAACCTATAAGACACTACCCTCTTTATAGGCAGTAAAAAAAGCGGTCACTTTTTGTAGAAACGAAAAGTGACCGCAATTTTTAGAAACAGCTATAACCGCATATAAAAAGGTGAAAGAATACAGAAATAAAGAGATAGGCAATCGAGGCGAGGAGCTAGCAATAGAGTACCTTTTAAAACAGGGCTACCAAATTATAGAGCGCAACTGGAGCCACGGCAAGGGAGCACGGTGCACTGGCGAGATAGATATCATCGCACTCAACAGCCGTGGAGATTTGAGCTTTATCGAGGTAAAGAGTCGAGAGAATGCCGTTGGCGAGGTAGGCGACTTCGCCCCTGAGGCAGGCTTTACCAAAACGAAATACAAGCGTCTACTATCGGCGATTAACGGCTATATGCAAGATGTGTCACACGTAGGGGAGATATCCATATCTCTAGTGGCTATAAATATACTTGCAGACGGCACAAACGATATCCGCTTCTATGAAGATATGCGGATATACTAAAAGGGGGAAGATTAAAAAAGGGGGGAAATCTAAAAACTTCCCGAACAGAGACTAGAAAACAACTTTTTAAAATAATACATATACATAAATCTATGAACAACGAAACTAAACTTATAGGGCTAGCCTCTGACCACGGCGGATACAGTATGAAGGAATTTGTAGCAGGGTATCTTCTCTCTCTGGGCTATGCCATAAAGGATTTGGGGTGTTATAACCAGGAGTCTGTAAATTACCCTGACTTCGGGCACGCTCTGGCTAGCGGTATTGAGAGTGGCGAGTTTTCGCTAGGTTTTGCCTTCTGCGGTTCTGCAAATGGGATATCTATGAGCATTAATCGTCATAAGGGTGTGAGGGCTGCAATATGCTGGAAAGAGGAGATTGCAAAGCTAGCACGAGAGCACAACGATGCAAATGTATGCTCGATTCCAGGTCGCTTTATCGACGAGGTAGAGTGCGCTAAAGTTGTCGATGCTTTCTTAGAGACTCAGTATGAGGGTGGCAGACACCAGCTAAGAGTCGAGAAGATAGAGATATTATAAGAAAGAGAAAGAGAAAGAGAAAGAGAAAGAGAGGAGGTAAAATAGCCCTCCATATATTTTAAGAAATATGACAAATCGCAAAGATATAGAACTAATGCTGCCAGTGGGCAGTTGGGAGTCGCTCTCTGCTGCCATCAGCGGCGGAGCTGATGCCATATATTTTGGAGTTCAGGGGTTGAATATGCGTTCGGCTTCGAGCGTGAATTTTTCGCTCGACGACTTAGAAAAGATTGTGACAATCTGTAAGGAGAACTCCGTTAAGAGTTACCTTACGATAAACACTGTGCTCTATGACGAAGATTTAGAGTATATGCGTGAGGTTGTGGATGCAGCTAGCCGCAGCGGTGTCTCGGCAGTTATTGTCTCTGACCAGGCGGCAATGATGGAGGCGCACCGCAGGGGTGTAGAGATTCACCTCTCTACTCAGCTCAATATCTCGAATATCGAGGCGGTAGAGTTCTATTCACACTATGCCGACGTTGTGGTTCTTGCACGTGAGCTTTCTATGGATAAGGTACGCTATATCTATGACGAGATTATCCGCCGTGACGTGCGTGGCCCACGAGGAGAGCTTATAAAAATCGAGATGTTCTGCCACGGAGCGTTGTGTATGGCAGTTAGCGGCAAGTGCTACCTTAGCCTGCACGAGGCTTGGAAATCGGCAAATAGGGGCGAGTGTCGCCAGATATGCCGCAGGAAGTATGACGTTAAGGACGTTGAGACAGGGGCAGAGCTTACGGTCGATAACCAGTATATAATGTCGCCAAAAGATTTGTGCACTATCGACTTTCTGGACAGAGTTCTAGATTCAGGTGTACGAGTACTAAAGGTCGAGGGCAGGGCACGAGGAGCGGAGTATGTCAGCACAGTGGCTTCTGCCTATGGCGAGGCTGTACGAGCATACTGCGATGGAGAGTATAGCGAAGAATATGCAAGGGAGCTAAAGGAGACTTTGCGCAGGGTCTTTAATAGGGATTTCTGGGGCGGCTATTATTTGGGGCATAAGCTTGGGCAGTGGACAGAGAGCTATGGCAGTTCGGCAACTCACAGGAAGGTTTATGCAGGGAAGGTTACAAACTACTTCGGCAATATCGATGTAGCGGAGATATTATTAGAGGCTAGCGATATACGTATTGGAGACGAGATACTGTTCATTGGGGCTACAACGGGTGCTATGGAGATGACCCTAAAAGAGGTACGAGTGGAGTTAAAGCCAGTAGAGTGTGCAGTAAAGGGTTCGCTATGCTCTATTGCTACGGAATCGCTGGTACGCAGGGGCGACAAGCTCTATCTTATGGTAGAGAATAAGAAGTAACTATGAAAAAACGCATTATACTTTTCAGCAATTCCCCACGTCGCAGGGCTATGATAGAGGAACTCGGGCTGAGTTATCGCATTGGCGAGAGCTGCGAGATAGATGAGAGCTACCCAAGCGACCTAGAGCCTAGCGATGTAGCAGGCTATCTTTCGGAGCTTAAGAGCAGGGGTTATAGTAGCACGATAGAGAGCGACGAGGTTCTAGTTACAGCCGATACAGTTGTTGTGTGCGGGGGTCGTGTCCTGGGCAAACCTAAAAGCAGGGATGAAGCCATAGCTATGCTAGAGGAGCTAAGCGGACGCAGCCACTATGTCTATACAGCTTATAGCTTACGAGCCATAGACTCGACTGGCAAAGAACAAGTAGAGACCTGCACAGTAGCCACAGAGGTATATTTCAGAGCAATCACCCGAGAGGAGATAGAATATTACGTAGACACCTATGCACCCTATGACAAGGCAGGCGCTTACGGCATACAAGAGTGGATAGGATTAAGAGCCATAACGGAGATACACGGCTCATATCACAGCGTAGTGGGGTTACCCACCGCACAGCTAATGCAAAGCCTACAAAACTTCTCCCAAACACTATAATAAAGACACAATCCCGAACTTTAGGAACTTCTAAAACTTCCCCTATAACAAAATAAAATCAGGCTCGCATTTTGAAGTGCGAGCCTGATTTTATTTTGGGGACTTCCAATAATTCCCTTTAAAGAGAGTTTTAAGAACTCTGCTATTATTCGGGAGAATTTGCTTAGTCTCTGTTCACTAGCATAATCATAATGAAGTCTCTATAATCGTAAGAGTCTAGATACAACATTAGGTTTGTTCCCTCTTCGCAAGTGTATTCGCCTGCTTTAATTTCTTTGCCGTAAGGTATTGACTTGCCTGTCATAAGGGCTGAGTTAGCATAAGGGCTAAACTGTTGGTCAGGTCTAGCTTGTCCGTCTTTATTAGCTGGGATATATCTAAACTTATCCTTGCCAACCACGTGATCCTTCGTAGCTTTGAACATAACATTGACTGTAAGAGCTCCCGACTCTGGGCTTATATTCGTAATCTTTGCACTTGCAATCTCTACATTCCTGCCCTCAAAGCCATCTGCCCAATTCAAGAATACATCTTGACCTTTAACAGCTTCAAACGCCTTTTGTGCATCCTCTGTATAGGTTTTTCTGATTTCTTCCTCTTTCTTCATTGCATCCTCTAAGTCAATTTTACGTGACTGCACACTTAGAGCAAGTTCTTCCATCGCTTGCGTACGCTGGTAGTAAACATACGGCAATTCGCCTAGATATTTGTTCGAGTCATAACTTGAAGAACACGCACCGAGCACTAAAGCCGACAATAGGAATAAGATTTTTTTCATTTTTTTCATTTTTTTAAGTTTTTTGAGTTTTAATTTTTATTTAAATTTCAGTTATTTACAATATCAAATGTACCGAAAAAAATTCTAATGGGGAGTTCTAATAATTCCCTATTTTTAATTTTTAAAAAGTTTTTATCTTCTTTCGACTTTTCCAAAATGGCTCGTAGTGGCTCCTACTTGACTTTTTGGGAAAGTCGGAAGAGGGTGAGAAATTTTCGAAAAGTATTTTAGGGAATTTTTAGAACTCCCCTAATGACAAACTTAAAATTGCGTTATTATTACAACACCCCCTCAGAAACATCTCACAGGTCATTAATGGAACAATTACGAGCCATCACAGACTCCCTTCCCTGCCACAGCTACCCACGAAAAGCTAGCCTATAATATCTGCACGAGAAACAAAGGTCATATCTCCAATCAAAGTGTCCTCACCCTCGAACTCGACCCTAAGATAATGCTCCGTATGACCAAACAGCAGCCCATTAGAACCCCTGCCCTCCACAAGCACTAATTCCTTTTCAGACAAATGCTTCTCACGGAAAGAAACCAGTAGCCTATCGCTAAGCTCAGAGAGTCGAGCCACACGCTCCTTCTTCTTAGGCTCTGCCACGTGGTCATCCATATCAGCTGCAACAGTATTAGGGCGCACAGAATAAGGGAAAATATGCAAAAACGAAGGGGCTAAATTCTCCAAGAAAGAATAAGTAACCTCAAAATCCTCGTCGCTTTCCCCTGGGAAACCCACTATCACATCCACGCCAATAAAGGCACTAGGCATCAAAGCCCGAACAGCCTCAACCTTTTCTCTGAAACGCTCCGAAGTATAACGACGACCCATACGTCTGAGAACCGAATCACACCCGCTCTGCAAAGGTATATGAAAATGTGGCATAAACTTTTTGCTATCTGCACAAAACTCGATAATCTCATCTGTCAACAAATTAGGCTCAATCGAAGAGATACGATATCTAGAGATACCCTCTATCCTCTCCAATGCCACAAGCAGCTCATAGAGTCTATTGCCCGTAGAACGCCCAAAATCGCCTATATTCACACCCGTCAAGACTATCTCACGAACACCTGCCGCAGCTATGCGCTCACCCTGAGCCACAATCTCCTCGATAGGAGCATTACGAGACTCTCCTCTAGCCCTCCACACCGTACAGTAAGTACAGTGGTAGTCACACCCATCCTGCACCTTCAAAAACGAACGTGTGCGCTCTCCAAGGCTAAAAGCCGTAAGCTCCTTAGTCTTTTGAACAGCCGAGACCCCTTCAATCGAAAGTATCTCCTCACTACGCAACTTTGCATAACACCCCGTAACGATAACCTCCGCACCGTTATTCCCCCTCACTGCCCTACGTATCAGCTCACGAGTCTTCTTCTCGCTCTGCGCAGTCACGGCACAAGAATTTATTACCACAACATCGGCAACCTCCCCTTTCTCTGCCCTCTCAAGGTTCTTACCCTCCAGAGAACGAGAAATCGAAGAGCTCTCCGCATAATTTAGTTTACAACCAAGTGTATATACCTTATATTTTCCCACTAATATTTTTTCTCTTTTGATTACGAGAAGTTCAACGAAACTCCCCTTATTTATTCAACTGACGAGCGAGCAGCGTATTGAGCATAAGCGACACAATAGTCATAGGACCAACGCCCCCTGGCACAGGTGTAATATACGAACACTTAGGACTTACCTCTGCCCAATTCACATCGCCAAGGAGTCTAAAGCCGTTCTTTTTAGAGGCATCCTCAACACGTGTAATACCCACGTCGATAACCACTGCTCCTTCTTTGACCATATCGCCCTTAAGGAACTCAGCTATACCAAGTGCCGCAATGATAATATCCGCCTCACGACAAATCTTCTCGATACCCACCGTACGGCTATGCACCAAAGTAACGGTACAGTCCACACCCTTTTCACTCATAAGAATAGACATAGGGCGACCCACGATATTGCTACGACCTATAACCACACAACTCTTACCGCTAGTTTCGATATTATAGTGCTTCAAGAGCTCCATAACACCAGCAGGCGTAGCACTAACAAATGCAGGACGAAGCCCCAAAGAAACCTTCCCTACATTAACAGGGTGGAATCCATCGACATCCTTACGAGGGTCAATAGCTTCGATAATCTTCTGCTCGTCTATGTGACGAGGAAGCGGCATCTGCACAATAAAGCCATCGACTCTATCGTCGCCATTCAAGCGAGCCACCTCACAGAGCAGCTCCTCCTGAGTAGTCGAAGCAGGAAGTCTAAGAACCTCGCTATAAAACCCAAGAGCCTCACAAGCCTTCTCTTTAGCCGCCACATAAGTACGGCTAGCACCGTCATCCCCCACAAGTATAGCCACCAAACCAGGAGCACGCTCACCACGCTCCCTCATAGCCTCCACTTCACTTTTAATTTTACCCTTAACCTCGGCAGCAACTGCCTTACCATCTATTAACTGCATAATCTTTTTAAGTTCTTTTAAGTAAATTTAATTTTATTTAAGCATTACACCCGACTGTCATTTGCCCTACCAAGTGCGATTAATATATAATATATCCTCTGGCTTACTCTGTAACTGAATATCAAACTTGAGACTCTTTTCAACAATAGTACTGGCACTATGCAATCTAAAGGAAATCGACCAGCCTCCATTCATCGTAAGTATCAAAGTTGTTTGAGACTTTTCCTTATATTCCATTTCTATAATACGTGTTGGCAAACTGATTTTTGGCACTGCTATAAGCGGTTTATCAACTCCTGCACTCTTATTCAATGTTCCATATACATTAAAAGGCAGAACTGCTGTTGTATGGTTATTATTATGAATCATCTTATAATAATCTTGTCCATTACTAGCAATGAGATAACTCATTAATTTCTCTACCGACTGGTTATCATCGACTAAACGTAAAAACTCTTTCTTAAAGGCATCTAGAGTCGGCACATAAACCTTTGACATCTTATCGGGCACTTGACTCCACTTTACTTTTGAAGCCTTTAACTTTTCAAGTTCATCAAAAATAGGTTTTATTTCACTGAAATAAGACTTCGAGCAAGGCTTTTCTAACCACGCTGCACCAAAATCGAGACTAGTAGAGAGTCGAGAGTGCTTTAGTGCCGAGTGGTTATGCTTAACAGACACTCCTATTTGCCAACTTATTCCGCTTCTAATCACAAGAACATCTCTTATATCTCCAAATTTTCGAGCTACATTATCAGGCTGAATAGAGAGTTCCAATACATCACAACCCTTCTCTATAGTTTTGGGCTCCATTTGGATAATAGCCTCAACTCCAACCTTTGCGGAGAGTTGCATATCTCTACGCTCATCAGAAGAAATATCATTCAAATAATGATTCTTAGATATCACAAAGCTACTGTTCTCCAAAATTTCAACATCTCTGTATCTTGAAATCTCGACATAAAGAGCCATTAGACAAGCATATTCATAAGCTTTCCCTTTGAGTGACGAACTATTATTTTTCATAATTTTTTAGTATTATAGAGTTATTATACTGTAGGTTTACAATTGAATATCTTTCTTTATTTGCATTGCGATTGCGTATGCCAAATTAACAGGCACAGCATTTCCAATCATTTTATATCCGTCTGCTACATCCTCATATATAAACTTAAAATCATCAGGAAAGGTTTGAATCCTTGCACACTCTCTAACTGTAAGTCTCCTATATTCGTCTTCATAGCCTGGAACAAAAATACGTTTATTCTGAGATACAAATTGCATTTTTGGTGCTTTAGGATGCAAAGGTGCGTGCCTTCCCCCTGCTTGAATAGTAAATGATGGCTCATCCCATTCACGCACTCTATTTCGTGACATAAAGATGGTAGAGAATCCACCAATCATATATTCGTGATTATCCGCTTTTAGAATACCTCCATTTGTTTTGTTCTGAGGTTTTGCAGCCTTGGCTTCTCTCAAATCCCAGATAGCATCTCGTAAAACTGGTCTATATATTTGAGGCATTGGCATTTGAAAAGTCAAATTTAAGTCTTTTCGGTATCCAACTATTATAACCCGTAGGCGTGTCTGAGGCACATTATAATCATTGGCATCTACCAAGTTCACTGAAACATTATATCCACACTGCGAGAATTCATTCACAAATGAGTTAAAGGCTTCACAATGCTTTTTGTGTAGAATACCTGCCACATTCTCAGCCACAAAAAACTTTGGCTTTTTTGATTTCAATATTCTTATATAATCCAAAAATAATTGTCCTCTACTATCTTTAATACCTCTTCCTGCGCCTGCCTCGCTCCAGCTTTGGCAAGGCGGCCCTCCAATCAGACCCTCGCAGTCAGGCACACAATCTTCCTCTACATTAACAATACTTCGTATATCCAATATTGTTTCGGGAAAATTATGCTTAAATGTCGCCCAAATTTTTTTATCATATTCATTAGCCCACACAGTATGGAACCCAGCCTTTTTAAAGCCTAGATCCAAACCTCCTGCGCCTGAAAATAACGAAACTATTCCCATAAACTATCTGCGGCGACCTGCGCCTTTAGGCATTTTGCCGCTTAGTGCGCCTTTCATCATTGTGCGCATTTGCTCGAACTGTTTTAGCAGGCGGTTTACATCTGCCACCTCACAGCCCGAACCCTTAGCGATACGCTGTTTACGTGAAGGGTTCATTACATCTGGATTCTGACGCTCATAAGGGGTCATCGAATGGATAATAGCCTCTGTTTGTTTAAAGACTGAGTTATCCATATCCACATTACGCAGGGCTTTACCCACACCTGGAATCATAGATGCCAAATCCTTGATGTTACCCATCTTCTTAATCTGAGAGATTTGCTTCAAGAAGTCCTCGAAGTTAAATTCGTTACGACGGAATTTCTTTTGTAGACGTGCAGCTTCGGCATCATCGAATTGTTCCTGAGCCTTTTCGACAAGCGACACGATATCGCCCATACCAAGGATTCTATCTGCCATACGTTCTGGGTGGAAGACATCCAAATCCTCCATCTTCTCGCCCCTAGAGACAAACTTCAACGGCTTGTCTACAACCGAACGGATAGAGATAGCTGCACCACCACGAGTGTCGCCATCCAACTTTGTAAGAACCACACCGTCAAAATCGAGTCTGCTATTGAACTCCTTAGCGGTATTCACGGCATCCTGACCTGTCATAGAGTCGACAACAAATAGCGTTTCCGAAGGTTTGATAGCCGCCTTAATAGCCGTTATCTCGTTCATCATCGCCTCGTCAATAGCCAAACGACCTGCCGTATCGACAATGATTGTATTAACGCCCTTAGCCTTAGCCCACTTAACGCCACGCTCAACCAAGCCTACTGCATCGCCCCCTGGGTTCTCCTCGCTATAAACCTCCACACCGATTTGCTCACCCAAGACTTTCAACTGGTCGACCGCCGCTGGACGATAGATATCCCCTGCGATAAGGACAACGCCACGACCCTTTTTCTTAAGCATCAGCGAGAGCTTACCCGAGAATGTAGTCTTACCAGAGCCTTGAAGACCCGATATCAAAATAATAGAAGGGTTTTCCTTAAGGTTTATCTCCTCGGCTTTACCTCCCATTAGGACAGCTAGTTCGTCACGCACGATTTTAACAATCATCTGCGAAGGGTTAACCGATTTAATGACCTCAGTACCGATAGCCTGCTTCTTCACATCGTCTGTAAAGCTTTTAGCGACTTTGTAGTTAACGTCGGCATCAATCAGCGCACGACGTACTTCTTTCAAACTTTCGGCAATATTAATTTCTGTGATACTGCCCTGTCCTTTAAGTATCTTAAAACTCCTTTCGAGTTTGTCCGTTAAATTTTCAAACATCTTTTTGTTTTTATATAGTATTATTTATTTTCAAATAGTTCATCTTCAATAAAAGAAGTATCAATTTCTGCAACAATATTGTTGTTCGTATAGTTCTTATTGTAATAAAAAGCTCTTCTTCTTACTCGTGTAGTGCCACCTTTTCCATCTGGTGCATCAGTCAAGTCTTGATTATTTGCTCCTTTAGTTTTAGGTTCAATATACTCTCCCATACTACAAGATAAACTATCTGCTCTGCCCTCAATAATATAGTTCTGTATAAGTTCCCAATCTTTTCTGAAAATCGCATTGTCACTCGGACTTGGATGATCTAAAAAGTAATCTACTATTACATAATCATCTTGCGGAAGTGCTCTACTATTTTCTTTTGCAAGATAAACTATCCAAAAAGTCAAAGTAATTTTCTTTCTAAGTTTCGCTGTTTCCCACGTTTCACCAGCCACCTCAAAATAGTTTATCATTTGTATAGCTGTTGGCTCTTTAGCTATAAATGAGCCATCTCGGTTTTTCTGCAAAGGTAACACTTTTACTTCACATCCTATCTCTGATATATCTGCTTCAGCACGATTATTATTTTCAATTCCAAGTAGGTTTTCAACGATCAATGCTGACGCGCCTTTCACCATTCTTGTATTCAATATATTCAATTCGCTTTTTATCTCTCGAATTGTTTTTCCCCTAGCATTAGTGATAATATCAAAAAGCGGTGACAATACTTTTATAACTTTACTACTTATCATAATACTGCTACGTTTATATTTGAAATTAATAATTCAGATACGTTTCCTCTCTTTGCTGCATTAGAATTAATCATTCTTTTAGCTTGAACTCTCTCTATTTTAAACATAGAATATAAGTCATCAAAAAAAGTCTTATGCAACTCTGAATTGCTAGTATCGGAATTGCTCAACATAAATTTACTGCCCCCGCGTGCAATTTCTTTACAAAAATCCCCCAATCTAATTTGATCGGCATCTCCAAAATCTTCTTTGCTATATGTCGTAAAACTTGAAGTTTTACTAATAGGCTTATATGGAGGATCAAAATAAAAGAAACTATCTTGCGAAGCATAGTTCAATGTCCGCGAAAAATCTCCAGTTAATATTTCAACCCTTTGAAGCAATTCACTATCGGCTAAAATAGTTTGACTATCACATATCTTAGGGTTTGCATACCTTCCAAAAGGAACATTAAACTTTCCTTTTTTATTAACTCTATATAGACCATTAAAGCACGTTCTATTTAAGAAAATAAATAGTGCTGTTCTTTCTATCAAATTTATACAGCTTTCATTATACAATGTTCTCTGCTCCAAGAAAAATTCTTTCCTTTCATCCTCTAGCATTAATTCAAAATACTTTGCTTCTTTGTATGCTAATATTTCAATCAATTCACGAGGTGATTGTTTTATAGTTAGATAGGCACCTGTCAAATCAGGATTAATATCATTAATTACAGCTCTGTGAATATTTGGAAAATTTTGCAGCATCCAAAAAAGCACAGCTCCACCACCCACAAATGGTTCAATGTAGGAGATGTTCTTTTGTTTTGCAAAATCGGATGGTAGTGAATTTTCTATGTTCTTTAACAATTGAGTCTTTCCACCTACCCATTTTACAAATGGCTTACAATCTTTCATATTCTTTTAAAGAGGAGTTCTAAAACTCCTTGATTTTAATTTTTAATAAGTTTACTGCTTATTTGGAATTTCAAAGAAGCAGTGAAATTGTTGAATAATTATTTTAAGGAGTTATTAGGACTCCCCTAAAGTTATAATTACATTCTCTCTGGCAGTTCAATACCTAGGAGTGCCATAGCTTTTTCGAGCATCTTTGCGACTTCGAGCGATAGAGCCAAACGGAACTGCTTAGCCTCCATCTCAACGCCCTCTTTGAGGATTGGGTTGTCGTGATAGTACTGGTTATACTCTTTGGCAAGTTCATAGCAATATGCTGCAATAACCGAAGGCGAGTGCTGAGCTGCTGCCTCTTGGAGCACAGTTGGGAATTCAGAGAGAAGTTTCACTAGTTCCTCCTCTTTAGCGATAAGGCTATGCCCTGTAAGGCTGCCTGAGATGCCACCTGCTTCTGCACGACGACCCAGCGAACAAATCCTAGCAAAGGTGTACTGAATAAACGGAGCTGTATTACCGTTAAAATCAATACTTTCGGCAGGGTTAAAGAGCATTGTCTTTTTAGGGTCAACCTTTAGGATGAAGTATTTGAGTGCTCCCAGACCGATAAGCCTAGAGATTGTGTGGCTTTCCTCCTCGCTAAGTCCGTCGAGTTTGCCTAGTTCGGCACTCATAGCCCTAGCATCGCTAACCATTGCAGCCATCAAATCGTCGGCATCGACCACTGTTCCCTCTCTCGATTTCATCTTACCAGCAGGCAGCTCCACCATACCATACGAGAGGTGATATATAGCATCGCTCCACTCGTAGCCTAGCTTTCTTAGGATAAGTTTCAGCACGTCGAAGTGGTAGTTTTGTTCATTTCCCACGACATAAGTCATATCGTCGAAGTTATATTCTTTTTGACGTTCTAGAGCCGTACCCAAATCTTGTGTCATATAGACGCTAGTGCCGTCACCTCTGAGCAGTAGTTTTTCGTCTAGTCCGTCTTCTGTGAGGTCAATCCACACTGAGTTATCGTCTCTGCGATAGAATACCCCTCTAGAGAGTCCATCTTCAACAAGCCTCTTACCCAGAAGGTAGGTTTGTGACTCGTAGTATGTCTTATCGAAGCTCACGCCCATTTCTTTATATGTCTTATCGAAGCCTGCATACACCCACTCGTTCATAGTCTTCCATAGCTCCACGACTTCGCTATCGCCCTTCTCCCATTTAAGGAGCATAGCCGAAGCTTCTTTCATAATAGGGGCTTCTTTTTTGGCTTCATCTTCGCTCATTCCGCCCTCTGTAAGTTCTTTGATTTGTGCCTTATAGGCTTTATCAAATTCCACGTAGTATTTACCCACCAAGTGGTCGCCCTTCATATTTGAAGACTCTGGGGTTTCGCCACCGCCAAAGTTCTTCCACGCCACCATTGACTTACAGATATGAATACCTCTATCGTTTACGAGGTTCACTTTATAAACGGTGCTGCCTGCCGCCTCCAGAATACGAGCCACCGAATAACCCAGCAGGTTATTTCTGACGTGCCCCAAGTGAAGCGGTTTATTTGTATTAGGAGAGGAGTACTCCACAAGGACAGTTTTGCCATTTTTCTCGCCATAGCCGAAGCCTTCAGTAGCGGCAATCTCCTGAGCGATAGCATTCCAAAAGCTAGCCTTAAACTTCAAATTCAAAAAGCCCTTTATCACATTAAAACTCTCGATAACTTCGCCCCAATTTTCAAGTACAAACTCGCCAATCTCGTTAGCTGTAGCCTCTGGATTTTTACGAGAAATCTTTAGTAGAGGAAAGGTCACAAGGGTAAAGTCTCCTTCAAATTCTTTTCTAGTTTTACTAACCGAAAGTTCTACGCCCTCAGCCCCATACAATTTCTTCACAGCGGCATCGCAAAAACTCTTGGCTGTCATTTCTGGTGTCATCATATCTCTTTTATTTTCTATTATATTTTTATCTTAAATTCCAATTGAATATTTCTCTATATTATCCGTTCCCTACCCCCCTAATCCCTAACACCTAACACCTCGAATTTGGGGGTTGGTGTCTGCGGAATCTTCGATTCCTTTTTTGGTGTCATTCTGACACCAACCCCCCGCCAGCTCTACACAGCCTAACATCCGTTTCGATGCCGTTACTCAGTGTTACTCAGTAGCTACTCAGTTCTACTCAGCAGTTTCTAATCCGTCTGCGAGCCGCCTGCCATCGCCCTAACGCCGGGCGGGCGGTCCTTCCCAGGACTTGGGTGCAGTGCCCCTAGCCTAGTGCTGTTCTACTGTAACTCTTATTCATATTCGTGTTCTCACTAGGCTATAACCCCATTCACAATTATTCTGGGTTCGTTGCCAAATCAAGCCTATACTTATTCTCCCCCTTAACCTCCTTATTCATATCCCGAACAACATTCATTACCCGAACAATATCCTCATAAGCAGCCGTCTTATCCCCACGAAGAGAAATCTGACGATTATCACTCCCCTGCAAAACAGCCTTAATCTCACCCCCCAAAGTCTCAAAACTAACCTCCTTATCACCCACATACACTTTCCTATCGCCAGTAAGCGAAACACTCAAAGCAACCTTATCCTTGCTAGGAGCTGTGCTCTTAGGCAAAGTAAGCTTCAAAGCATTGCTATTGATAAGAGTAGTGGCTATCATCAAAAATATAAGCAGCAAAAACATCAAGTCCGTCATCGAAGCCGACGAACTGCCAATCTCCACCTTTGAACCTCGCTTAATTGCCATAATCTTCGCCAAATTGTGTGTTAATCATATCTATAAACGCCATAGAGTTAGCCTCCATCTCAAAAACAATCTTCTCGATTCGAGCCACAAGGAAGTTATACCCAAAATAAGCAGGAATACCCACCACAAGACCCGCAACAGTAGTAATCATAGCCGTATAGATACCGCTAGAAAGAAGCTGCATATCCACCGAGCCACCGCCCGCCTCGCTAAGATTCATAAAAGCCTGCACCATACCGATAACAGTACCCAAAAAACCAATCATCGGAGCACCACCCGAAACAGTAGCCAAAAAAGGAAGACCCTTCTCCAACCGAGAAACCTCAAGGTTACCCACATTCTCGATAGCAGCGTGTATCTCAGAAGTAGGACGACCAATCATCGTAATACCCTTCTCAATCATACGACCCATAGGGCTTTTCTTCTGACGACAAAGCAAAATAGCATTGTCATACTGACCCTTTTGCAACAGCGAGCCGACTTTACTTAAGAATTTATTATCCCTCTCCGTAGCCTTTCGAATAATCGAAGCTCTTTCGAAAAAGATAAAAATCGAAATAGCCGAAAGGGCAAATAAAGGAATCATTAGCCAGCCCCCTGCGAGTATAAGCGAACCTAAGCCCACTGTCTTAGCTTGTAGTAATAGTGTAAGTGCCATAATGTTTTTTTGTCTATACTTCTTCTAAAAAATTTCTAAAATTATAAATACTGGATTCTAAAATTTATATCCCGAATATTTAGCAGCATCGCCCTTACTGCGCACTGGCACAAGGGTAAAGCCCCACTCTGCACTCTCGCTAGCCTTTATCAGGTATTTATCCTCTGCGACAGCTCCCCACGAGTTCTCACCTGCCACACCCATCTGTCTATAATCGACGCATAGCTCGACATAGGGCTGTGCCTCGATATCCCACGTATGAGTTTGACGTTTAAGTCTGCCATAAGGGTTCTCTCCTCTATTATCGTTGTAGTTATTCCACTGATAGTCCGACTTCTGAGCTATATCTCCCTCGCCATCGAAATCCTCAACCGAATTTCTAAGTGCGCTAAACTCTATAACCTTGTCAGCCACCACAGCCACGCCCACACGTCCATTTTTAGTAAGCGATAGGTAACGTGTATCAGTGTGGTGTCCTGTCTCCTGCGGACGAGCATAATCAAAGGCTTCGGTATCGGCTAGTGTAGTGTAGAGTCCGATATTCGTTCCACTCTTTCTGTCCACATAGTTTTCCTCTGGACCTCTACCTAGATACTCTAGCATATTATAATTCTCAGGCAGACGCATTCTCATACCCAGCCTTGGAATTTGCTTATCCGAACCACTATTACCCTCGAAGCTACACCCAACGTGCACTGCCCCACTGCCATAAATCGTATAGACAACCTTCATAGAGGTAGCCTCAGGTAGAGCATACTCAGAAGTAATCTGAACCGTACCACTTTCGCCCTCCGTTACCTCAATACTACTAGCCGTCAAGTTCATAGAAGGTTCTCTCCACATAGCCATCTTAACAGGCAGCCCTGCGCCATAGTCATTATCAGTTGCAGCACGCCAGAATAGAGGTCTAAGCCCCAACTCGTCAGCAATAAGCTGTTCACCATTAATATTGTACGAACACAAGAAGCCAGTCTTTCTGTCAATCGCCAGACTAAAGTACGAGCTACTCACCATAATGGTTTCCTCGTCGCTTTGTGTACTTATTTTTGTTTTACTTGTGTACTGAGTCTTTTCTTTAGTAGCAGACAGCACGAACTGTTCTGATGCTATCTCAAAGCCCTTTGGCACAAGGTCAGTAGCCGAAGTTGTCCTCACAGAGAACTCTAGGAATCTCTCCTCGCCGTTTTTAGGCTGAGTTTTCACCGCTGCAATATTTAGCTTAATCCTATCATCTGACTCTGCCACATCCTTTATAACGCCACTCGTCAGAGTCTTAGCCCCTTGTTTAATCTTCCATTCAATTTTAAACTCAGAGCTAGGGGTAAAGTTAAAGTAGTTTATCATCTCAAATTCTCCTGCTTCAAGGTCAGTAGACCTAAAGTGGATATTCTGATAGGTCTTTTTGATTTGGCTTGTAAGTGCAGGGTGTGGAGTTCTATCCGAGCTTACTAGCCCATTGATAAGGAAGTTACCGTCCGATGGCACAACCTTTCCTCCTTCGCCCACATAGTCGCCACCATAGAACCACGTCACGTCTGTCGTATCTGCGTTGTACTCCAAGAAACCTTGGTCAACCCAGTCCCACACAAAGCCGCCCTGCAATGTTTTAGAGTCATAAATTTCTTTCCAAGTGTCCTCTATATCGCCATTAGAGTTACCCATAGCGTGTGTATATTCACAGAAGATATATGGACGGTCAGTCTCCTCGCTCTTAGCCCACTGACGTATGTTTGCGATACGTGGATACATAGGGCAGAAAATATCAGTATTCCATTCCAGCTCTGCTCTCTCGTACTGCACAGGGCGAAGCGAGTCCACACCTTTAAGGTAGCTGTATGTCTTATAGAAGTTATATCCATTACCTGCCTCGTTACCTAATGACCATATCACAACCGAAGGGAAGTTCTTATATCTCTCGTACATATTAACCGTACGCTCCAGATGTGCGTTAAGCCATAGAGGGTCGTTAGCTAACGTACCGCCTTTCTTTAGGTCATAACCCATACCGTGACTTTCGATATTTACTTCACAGACAATGTAGAAACCATATTTATCTGCTAGCTCATAGAACATCTTACTTTGCGGATAATGGCTAGTTCTTATGGCGTTGACGTTTGCCTTTTTCATAAGTTCCATATCCTTTTTAATGGTCTCTTCGCTTAGGTAGTGCCCAGTTATTTCGTCGTGCTCGTGATAGTTCACCCCTTTTATAAGGACACGCTTGCCGTTAACCAGATAGTCTCTGCCCTTCACTTCTGTAGTTCTAAAGCCAATTTTCGAACTTGTGTATTCTATAAATCTGCCGTCTTTTTTAATTTTCAGAACAAGGGAGTAGAGGTTAGGGTTCTCTGCGCTCCAGTGCTTTACATTCTCTAGTTCTCTAAAGAATCTAAGCGTATCGACAGAGTTACCCTCGATTTCGATTTCCCGATAGTTATAATCTATTATATTTTTATTCTCGTCCTCTAGTTCATACCACACCTGCATTGTGCCAGTAGGGCGAATAAAGGTATTTTTGAGGGCGATTTCCAGATTGAACTGTCCTTTGGTGTAGGTCGAATCTAGCGTTGCCGCAACGGTAAAGTCGTCGATACGAGCCTTGGGCTGACTCCAAATAAACACATCACGTTCAAAGCCCGAAATTCTCCAGAAGTCTTGACATTCGAGATAGTTCCCCGTTCCCCATCTCATAACCTCAACCGATAGATTATTGACCCCTTCGACTATGCAGTCATTAATTAGGAACTCAGCTCTAGTTTTGCTATCTTCTGTATAGCCAATCTCTATACCATTAACGTAGACCGTTGTAGCGCCTTTAATACCCTCGAAGCAAAGAAACACATCTCTATCCCTTAGGACAAGCGGCACAGTAAATTCACGAGAGTATAGCCCCACAGGTATAGCCTCAGGCAGTGCAGGAGGTGTAGGGTTTACTGGCGCAAATTCATAGGGTATATTTGTATAGATAGGCGTACCGTATCCTTGTCTTTCCCAGTTGCCTGGCACCAATATTTCGCTCCACTGCGACTTATCGAATCCATTTTTGTAGAACTCATCCACAGGCGCATTACGGTAGTCCTCGTAGTAATTAAAATTCCACATACCATTAAGCGGCAAGTACCACTCCGAGAGCGAGTAGTCATTATCCCGAGCAATATCCCTATTGCCATAGCTCATAAAAATAGCTCTAGGTTCTTCTTTCCCCACAGCCACAACATCAGCCATATTCCACGCCTCACCGACTCCAGCTCCCCTAGCCGAAGCACCATTTCCGCTAGGAGCGACCACACCTGCAATCTGCGCCACCGCACCCCCACAAAACAAACCGAGCAAAACGCTACACAATATCTTTTTCATTATTTAACTTTTAAAATATGTATATACTCTAGAGTTTTATTATCCTTATAATCTCTATTATTATCAGCCTTATATCTTTGATATTCCTTTGTCACTCGAAAGTAATCACCTTTTGAGCCCATAATTTTTTCTATATCCTCCAAAGAAATTATCCCTTCGTTATTATACGACATAAAAATATACTTAAATTTGGCATTTTCAATCAGTTCAGCAAAACTTTCCACCGCTTCATTTTTCGAACAATAGCTTGATTTCTGCTCGCTATAATCCCTAAGTCCGCTCACCCCTCTAATCTCTGGATTATCATATTTAGCAATCGTTTCGAGCATGTGGTAATTAGCCGCATACTGCCTATGATTATACGGTGGGTCTAGATATAAAACCTCGCCCTCAATATCCTTGATTAGAGAATTTGCATCCATATTGTAAGCCCTACCTTTAGGCATACCTGCACCGAGTTTAGTGAGCCTATATTCGAATTCCTTTTGCGCACTCTTCTTAAAGTTTTTAAGAAACGCACCATAGACCGACGCTGTATTAGCTACCTTATCTACGCTATACAATAGACTTGAAAGGAGATAAAAATACTCCTCATCACTTATCTTTGCACTAGAATATAGCTGCTCAATATAGAGCCTTATCGCATCGCATTTCTTAGCGTTACTATCTGTAAAATACATTCTAGTAATTTCATCGCTCTGAGTTCCTCCTTTCGAATAATTTTTATAAACAAATCCCTCGACCCCCTGCATACTATTGATGTAGTTCTGCACTATTGAAAGGCTATCCGAAAACAGGTCACCAGCAGCCAAATCCACACTCTCTTTACTGCTTAGCAATTTATCAAAGCTACAACTATTCCCCCCCTCGATTATATGTTTATTGAGCACATAGCTATAATACTGCAAATCATTAGCTATAACCTCTGCTCCCAAAGCCCTATAATAAGAACCAACCGAGCCAGTCCCTGCAAAGATATCTGCAAAGCTGTCAGGTGTCTTACCCACAACCTCCCCTATTGTCTGAGCAATAAAGGGCAGGAGTGTTACTTTTGAGCCTATATAATTCATAATCTTTTTTAAAAGGAACTTATTTTTGGCGGAAGTATATTTGGATTGGGCAGCCTGTGAAGTCCCAGTTGTCACGGATTTTGTTTTCTAGGAATCTGCGATAGTGGTCTTTTACGTACTGCGGTAGGTTTACGAAGAAGGCGAACTGCGGTGTTTGCGTTGGCAGTTGCGTTGCGTATTTAATCTTTATGTACTTACCTTTGATTGCAGGAGGAGGTGTATTCTCGATAATAGGGAGAATAAATTCGTTTAGCTGCGAAGTAGAGATACGTCTTTGGCGGTTTTCGTAGACTTCTGCGCCTTTTTTGACCATATCCATAATTCTTTGCTTTTCGATAGCCGAAGTAAAGAGGATAGGCACATCATTGAACGGAGCGAGTTTACGTTTTACTTCGTTAGCGTAGTCTCTTGCGCTATTTGTTTCTTTATTTTCGATTTTGTCCCATTTGTTAATGATAACAACACAGCCTTTACGGTTCTTAACAATTAGTTGGAAGATGTTCATATCCTGAGCATCCAGCCCTACCGTAGCGTCGATAACTAGATAAGCCACGTCACAAAGTTCAATAGAGCGAATAGCACGCAGTACAGAGTAGAACTCTAGGTCTTCTGTAACCTTTGTTTTCTTACGCACACCAGCCGTGTCGATAAGCATAAAGTCATATCCGAATTTATTGTAGCGGCTATTAATCGAGTCACGAGTTGTACCTGCAAGGTTCGTAACGATATTACGTTCTTCGCCCAGCAGAGCGTTAGTAAGCGAAGATTTACCTACGTTCGGTCTACCCACGATAGCGAATTTAGGGAGTCCAGCCATTTCTGCATCTAGTTCTTCGTTATTTCTTTTTTCTTCCTCTTCTTCAGAAGGCAGAGCTAGCACAACGGCATCTAGCATATCACCAGTACCGCCACCTGTCATACTTGACACAGAAATAGGGTCACCCAGACCTAGCGAAAAGAACTCATAAGAGTCCAAGTGTCTTTTGCTGTTATCCACTTTGTTAACTGCTAGGATAACTGGTTTAGAGGAGCGACGAAGAATAGAGGCAAGTGTTTGGTCGATATCTGCGATACCTGTTTCCACGTCTACCATAAAGACGATAACGTCCGATTCTTCGATAGCGATAGATACTTGTCTCACGATTTCTCTTTCGAAGATATCTTCTGAATTAACGGTAAAACCGCCAGTATCTACTACGGTGAAGGTTCTACCATTCCAGTCGGTAGTACCGTAGTGTCTATCACGGGTAGTACCTTCGGTTGCGTCAGTAATGGCTTGACGTGCTCCGATTAGTCTATTAAAAAGTGTTGATTTGCCGACATTTGGTCTACCTACGATTGCTACAATGCTGCTCATTTATTATTTGTTTTATGGGGGATATTTCGAGGGTGTGTTTTGAGCACACTTTTTTCTCAATCCGTTATTAATTATTTCTTTATTACTCAACTGTTTTATAGGTCTTTGCGCAGTGGAGCACAAAGCCACAAAATCTATCTTACTTCAAATTTGGGCACTAAAACCCATAATAGGGTACAAAAGTACAAAAAAACTGTTAAATTTGCACTATATAGGGCAACCTTTAATCCATAATTAATAAAAGTTATGAAACATTTTGAAGACGACCACCACCATAATTTTGAGAACAGTGCGCTTCACGTGCAGGGGGGTGTAGAGCAGCCACCAGTTGTTAATCCTTATTTCAAGCGCAAGCGTCGTCGGGAGTTAAGTGTCGACGAGTATGTGGAGGGCATTTTATCGGGCAGCATTGTAGTACTGGGTCAGGCGATAACTCTTATTGAGAGTTCACTTCCTGAGCACAAGGTTATGGCTCAGGCTATAATTGAGCGTTGCATACCTTATAGTGGCAAGTCTATACGTGTGGGCATTACGGGAGTGCCTGGGGCAGGTAAGTCTACCTTCATTGAGGCTATTGGCGGAAAGGTTGTAAGCGAGGGTCGCAAGTTGGCGGTACTAGCTATTGACCCATCATCTCAGCGTTCTCGTGGTTCGATACTTGGGGATAAGACTCGTATGGAGAGTTTAGCGCACGAGCCTAATGTATTTATACGCCCTTCTCCTTCGGGCAATTCTTTGGGGGGTGTCGCACGTAAGACACGTGAGACTATGGTTGTTTGTGAGGCGGCAGGTTTTGACACTATATTCATTGAAACGGTGGGTGTAGGTCAAAGTGAGACGGCTGTTCACAGTATGGTCGATATATTTTTGATGTTACAGATATCTGGAGCGGGGGATGAGTTACAGGGTATAAAGCGTGGTATTATGGAGATGTCCGATATGATAGCCATCACAAAGGCTGATGGGAGCAATATCGACAAGGCTAATTTAACTAAGGTACAGATTAAAAATGCTTTGCAGTTATTTCCTATGCCAGAGAGTGGATTACGACCACAAGTCTTTACTATATCTTCCACTGAGGGTTATGGCTTAGAGGAGTTGTGGGCAGCTATAATGGAGTATTTGCAGACTACACAGAATTTTGAGGGCAATCGTTCACGTCAGTCAACCTATTGGATGGAGGAGACGATAAACGAGGCACTATTAACGGGCTTCTATGGCAGCAGCGATATAAAGTCTGCACTCGCAGCGATGCGCCAACGAGTCATAAACAACGAGCTATCACCATTCCAAGCAGCCGCCCAACTCTTACAGCGACACGAAATTAATGATTAGTGATCACTAAAAAAAGACCCTCCCACGAGCAGATCGCTCAAGTAGAGAGGGTCAAGGCTTATTTCCAAACCCAAAAAGAAATAAGCTCCGATTTTATTTTATGGGAAATTCTAATAACTTCCCTTCTGTATCTGACGCTTAGGCAAGTTCCAACCCCAGGGTGTCAACCTCCTTACGCAAATTCTTTAGTGCATATCGCATACGTCCTAGAGCTGTGTTAATGCTAACTCCCGTCTGCTCTGCAATCTCCTTAAAACTAAGGTTCATAAAGTGACGCATAACTACAACCTCACGCTGTTCCTTTGGCAAGCTATCGACGAGTTTCTGCAACTGTGCTGCCGTCTGCTCACGTATAATCTTACCCTCAGCACCAGTGTCATACCCCATCGAACGCACCGAAGCAATCTCCATTACTGAATCCTCCGAAGCCACCTCTCGACGACGCTTATTAACCCTAAAATAGTCTATCACCTGATTATGCGCAATACGCATAAGCCAAGAGACAAAACGCCCATCATCATTATACTTCCCACGCTCTATCGAGGCCACCGCCTTCAAAAACGTCTCCTGCATTATATCATCGGCAGACGAACGGTCAGCGACCATCCCCGCAATGTAATTGTACAATCGTGCACTATGCCTCTGAATTAATGTCTCTACTGCTGATTTGTCACCGCTAAGATAATTTTGTACAAGCTCTCCATCTGAGAAGATCTTTACATTGATTCTTTTTTCCATCCTACTTGTAGTGTTTTGTTGAGAATTAGCTCCAACTTCCCTCCCCTACTTCAAACTACCCCCAAACACCCCCTCTATAACTCTAAAGCTAAACTTCTCTCAAAAAAAAGTTCTCAATTATCATAAAAGCGACTCCCCCTCTTTGGCAATACATAATATCTCAAGATATATAGCCACAAGGCAAGGACAGTTATCATAGAAGCCCGTCTAAAAGCAAACCCCCATAATTTATATTAAAGCGTAGAATTTTGAATCAAATGGCAACAACGTTTTTATAAGGTTAAATTATACTCTTTTGCCCCCCCTTAAAGAGAGGCTGTGGGACAAAATTACAAAAAAAATAAATAAAACAAAAAAAATTTATACTTTTTTTCATCCTCCAAACTTCAAGCCACACTTCCCTCAGAGACAAAAAAAGAGCCGAAGCCCCCAAAATCCCTAACCCCCACACAAGAAAACACCCTATCACCCCCCACCGATGACCTACAAGCCAACAAGGCAACCGCCCCTACCACTGATGCGAGAAAAAGCCCTCCACAAGCTCAAAAGAGACAACCTTATCCTTAGCGTCAAAGCCAACAATCAAGTCCTCAGAGAGTGGCACAAAGACCTCTCTAGAGCCCTCAAAACCTACAAGCATCAAAGGATTCAGCGAATTATCCACAATCTCACGAATAACCCCTCTCATACCAGATGTAACATCCTCAAAGGTATAACCCAAAAGCTCGCCCCAATCACCAGCACGCTCACGCTCCCGAACAACACTCTTCAAAAAGACATCGCCCCCAACGACCAGAGCCGCCTTCTTCTCACTATCCATATAGTCAAAAGTCACAACAGCCGCACCTGCCCCCTGACTCTTGGCACTAGAAACAAAAAAAGGAGTCGCTATGGTATCGACTTCGATCCATAGCGGCTCTCCCTTAGTTATTTCGATAAACTCACGTGCCGTCAAGACATCGTAAAGTTTAACTACAACCTCACCCTCCGTTCCATATAGTTTCGATACCTTCCCAACTTTGTGGATAGAATTTACCGCACTACGAGCCAAAGAGTTATAGTCCATATACTGTATCAGAAATTATTCAGCTGCTTCTTCTGCAACTTCTACTTCCTCAGCTACTTCTTCGTTTGCTGCTGCTTCGGCTGCTGCCGCTGCTGCTGCTTCAGCTAGTTTAGCTGCTACTGCTTTTTCTCTATCTTCTTTAACCTTTGTTTCAGCTGCAAGACGAGATTTAGCATCTTTTTGAGCGTCAGCTCTTAGGCCGTCTTTCTTAGCTTGAATTTGAGCTTCTTTTTCACCCAACCATTTGTTGAATTTAGCTTCTGCTTCTTCTGCTGTGAAAGCGTTTTTCTTAACACCGCCATTAAGGTGGTGCATCATAAATACACCTTTGTAAGAAAGGATTGCACGAGCTGTATCAGTTGGTTGTGCACCTTTTTCAATCCAGCTAAGAGCGCTGTCGAAGTTCAATTCGATAGTTGCAGGATTAGTGTTAGGGTTGTAAGTACCCAATTTTTCGATGAATTTACCGTCACGTGGTGAACGGCTGTCAGCTACAACGATGTGGTAAAATGCGTATTGTTTTTTACCGTGACGTGAAAGGCGAATTTTAGTTGCCATTGTATTTTGTTATTTTTTGAAAAGGCGACCCTCAGGCTGTAAATCAATGATTTCCAAAGGCATCCTCCCCACTGCTTATGCTTCCCACAACGTAATTACTCAGGCGGGGACTCGCCCCCATTTAGAGCCGTCGCTGTCCAAACGACATCATTGTTTCGGATAAGTGGGTGCAAATGTAATACTTTTTTTATAACTTTACAAAAAATTACACAAGTTTTTAGAATCTTTTAACACTATGAACCTATATACTACGACACAAAGAACTGCCATATTCCCAGGCTCTTTCGACCCCTTCACCGCAGGACACGAAGCCATAGTGCGCCGTGCGCTAACCCTTTTCGATAACATAATTATTGGCGTGGGCACAAACACAAAAAAGACAGGCTTCCTATCGCCACAAAACCGTCGCTGCCTTATCGAAGACACTTTTGCCAAAGAGCCACGTGTAAAGGTTGTCCTCTACGAAGGGCTAACCGTTGAGTTCTGCAAAGCACAGAGAGCCACACACATTATTCGTGGGCTGCGCAATAGCGAGGATATGGAGTTCGAACGTGCCATAGAGATTCTAAACAAAGGCATAGACAAGAAGATAGAGACAATATACCTACTCACAGCACCCGAACACCTGCACATCAGTTCCTCTGCCGTGAGAGAGCTATACCACTTTGGCGAGGACACCTCAACGCTTCTCCCCCAGAAAATAAACCTAGAGAACTATCTCTAAGAAGAGGCGCACCCCACACTCTACACTATACCGCCATACGACTACCGAAATAGGCTCTCTTTCGAGAGACCCTGTTTCGGTATTTTTCGAACCACACCCCAAAGCACAACAACACCGCATAGATAATCACAAGTATCCACCACGGCATATTCAGCCCACCCATCGAAATCCAAGAGAACTCACTCAACTCCCCCAGCAGGCTATTCTGCCACTCTGCAACCATAACCCCGAGGTTACCCACAACCTCCACCGAAGTCACCAGATACAGAACCGTACAGAGTATAACCACTGGCACACTCACCCACAAAATAATACTCAGCGGCAGCCCAAACCACTGCAACACTCCAAAGTGATAGACCACAAGTGGCATTACAAATATCTGCGCTGCAAGAGACAGACACACAGCATCCCACAACCCTCTGGTCACAATATACTTCAAAGAGAGTAGCGAACGCAAAGGGCGATACAAGACCGCTATACCTATCATCGCCACAAACGAGAGTTGAAATCCGATATCATATATCGACAGTGGGTCTATCAGAAGAATAATAACCGCAGCCGCACCCAACATATTAAGCCCCATAGAGCGACGATTAAAGACAACACCCACCTGATACAAAGTAAACATTATAGCAGCCCTCTCAACCGAGATAGGCATACCACAAAAGAGAGCATAGCCCCACAAAATAAGTATCACCAGAATACTATACACCATCCGCCCACGAGTACCAAAGACACGCACTGCACCAAAGATAAAGTTCAGAATCGCCACCACTATACCGATATGCAGCCCCGAAATAGCCAATATATGAGCTGCCCCAACTTTTCGGTAAGACTCCTTGTTCTCCCTCGAAAAATGCTGTCTATCGCCCACAACCATAGAAGTCATAAGGGCTTTAGCCTGCACTAAGTTCTCACCCCTACTTTTGCTCAAAGAGTCACCCACGCTCTCCCCCACTCCAGCACCTCCGAACCCCTGCAAAGAAAATATCCTACTGACAGCTCCCTCACGCAAAGCCTCAACACTACGCCCCAAAGAACCCACGCCTCGCCCAAGAACCTCCCCCGAATATCCATAAATTTTCCCGACAATACCTTGGCGCAACAAATACTCGCCATAGCTGCCCTCGACTCTGCGGAGCTTCCCCCTCATCGCAATAGTATCCCCTACACTCACCCTCAGAGCACTATCCATATACGAGAGCACAGAACCCTTTACTCCAGTAACCTCCGCCAACGAATCCCGACAACCAAGCAGCTCGACCCTCACCAGATTATTAAAACGAGAAGAGGTCTCAACCCTCTCCTCCCCAGAAACGACACACCCAAAGTAGAGCTTCTCTACATCATACTCCACAGCATCGTCCACCCTCACAGTATGATAATCCGCCAAAAGAAATGCCAGAATAGCCAACCCCACCCACATCAGCACAATAGCACGCTTAAAGACCAAATCACACACCAGCCCCACAACCACTAGAGCACCAAAAAGAGGATAGACAATAGTGCCATCCTCTCCAAAGAGTCCATAGACTAGAATTCCAAAGACAAAACACAGCGAAACAAAGAGCATAGGATAACACTTAAGCACTCCCCTCAGCCTTTCACTTGGTCTTTTCATATAAGTCCTTATTAAAGTTTTATTATGCCTCTTTTCTCAAAAGTTTATTTGATATTCGCACGCACGCTATTGTCTGGAACAAAGACATCGCTAGTGCTCACCTTGCTTTTAATAGCTTCTGAGACCAGAATATCAGTCATAACACCATCGCTGTATTCAAGCCCTTGGTATGTAGTGTAGACATATCCTCCCATCGCAACGTCATAGAGCTTACCCTCTACAAGTTCATCGAAAACGACCTTTAGTCCATCGCCCTTACTATCTGTCACCACGGTATATGGCGTTGAGCTTAGCAAGTCGATAGAGTGCGACTCACCCAGGTTTATCGTATCATTAAATTTAGACAGAATCATCTTTTCCATCTGTGTCGTTGTCATCTTCACTCTCGCTACGTAGTTATTAAATGGTTCAAGGTCAAGAATCGTAGCATAGCTTATCTCCTGCCCATCGCTTAGCGACGATAGCCTTACGCCCCCTGCATTATAGAAAGAGACAGCCGCAACAGTTGCCTCCTGCATAGACTCTAGGAAAAGGTTAGCCAATCCTTCGAAGCTAACATCTCCTTTTGCCACAGAGATTTTCTGGTTAAGCATTTCATTTTTCAGATAGCCTTCGACCATTGCTTGCGTCTCTTTGTCTGGGTTATATTCCTTTAGTGGGATATTCTCATAATCGAGGACAACATTACCGTCCTTATCGTAGCTCACCCTTGTAGCCCCGATATTTGCGAGTTTGCATTTGGTTTGCCCTAGAGGTCTGCCCCCCACCACTTCGTCAACCCAGTCGTGGCTGTGTGCTCCCACAACCATATCATAGCCCTTAGAGAGGTCAGAGTTCAAAAACTCTTTATCTCTTTCCAACCCCATATGCGCCACTAGAATCAACAAGTCAGCCTCATCCTTAAGGTAGGCATACTGAGAAGCAGTCTTTTGAGGGTCAGAGAAGCGCACACCCTTGTAGCTTTCATCGAAACCAGCAGGATGGTTGTTCAAATCATAATTTCCTACAACTCCCACAAATGCAATTTTAAGTCCTCCCCTTTCGATAACCGTATAGGCAGGAGGCTGAGGGAAAGAGCTAGTATCACTTATGATATTAGCCCCAAGGGTCAAGAACTGCGCCTGACGGTTAGCCTCTGCAACATACGCCTGCCCCTTATCGAACTCGTGATTTCCGTAAATCGAGAAGTCGAAGTCCGCATAGTTCATAAGTTCGTAAATAGGTGTATAGTGTTCCACCAAATCGACATAGGCATTGCCAGTCCACTTATCTCCTGCATCTAGGAGTATCACATCGGCAGTATCTCTGCACTCTTTTATAGCGGTCACAAGTTTAGGAAAGTTTGCGATATTTGCGTGCATATCGTTAACCGATAGTATAACTAGCGGACGAGGGTCGTCAGCACTAAATTTGCGAATAATAGCCGATGAAGCACCCACCAGCACACAGATAAAGAAGAGTATAAAAAGTCTTTTCATATTCATAATATTTCTTTTAGATTTTGTTTCAAAAAGAATGGCTCATAACTATTAGTCCCCTTGAGTAATTCTTGTGACAAAGGTAATTCTTTTAGCGAGTAAAAACAAACAGCCACACGAAAAATATAACTCACTACCCCCATAGTGTGCGCACACGACTCAAAATGCTGTGGTTTAGAGAGTTTTTAGAAAAATTTTAGTTTTTAAAATATTTTATAAACTCTCTGACCCTCAACCATATATATAGGTACAATCGCCCCTGAGCCCCCTTCATAAGCCATATACCTACATATAGGGATTGTTCGAATAAGGAAAAAAATCGTATCTTTGGCGACCTTAAAGCACAAAAGAGCAACAGTGTTACCCACCCTCACAGTCCTCTTTTAGCGGCTTATAGTCTGCCTCTGGGAAAGTATAGGGCTTCATTTCCTTTTCAAGAGTGCTGAAGAAATACGATTAATTAGGAGTCCTTAAAATTATAAAAATATGCAGACAAACAATATTTTCAAAGCAGGAAGTTGGAACGACAGCATTGATGTAGCAAATTTTGTAAGCAACAACATCACTCCATATCTTGGAGATGCTTCATTCCTTACAGGAGCGACAGAGCGCACAAAACGTCTTTGGGACATTTGCCTTAGCGCACTTGATGAGGAACGCCAAAACAATGGGGTCCGTTCATTCGACAATAAGACAGTTTCGACTGTTATTTCTCATAAAGCAGGTTACATTTCAAAAGAGGACGAACTTATCGTAGGTCTTCAGACAGACGAGCTTCTTCGTCGTGCCATCAAGCCATTTGGCGGTATCAATGTTGTGGCTAAGGCTTGTCAGGAGAATGGTCAAGATGTAGACGAACACGTAAAAGATATCTTCACTCACTACCGCAAAACTCACAACGACGGTGTGTTTGATGTATATACCGACGAGATTCGTAAGTTCCGTTCACTAGGTTTCCTTACAGGTCTACCAGACAACTATGCACGTGGTCGTATTATCGGTGACTACCGTCGTCTTGCGCTTTATGGTACAGACAGACTTATCGCAGCAAAGAAGGCTGACCACAATTCACTTCTAGGCCCTATGAACGATGCTCAAATTCGTCTTCGTGAGGAGGTAGCAGAGCAAATCAGAGTACTTTCTCAAATTCGTGAGCTAGGGGCAATCTATGGACTCGATGTTAGCCGTCCAGCTACTAACGCACTAGAGGCAGTACAGTGGGTTTATATCGCATATCTAGCAGCGGTTAAGGAACAAGACGGTGCAGCTATGTCACTTGGTAATGTATCTTCATTCCTAGATATCTACATTGAGTATGACCTAGCAAAGGGCAATATCACAGAGGAGTTTGCACAAGAGCTTGTTGACCAATTCGTAATGAAGCTACGTATGGTACGTCACCTACGTATGCAATCGTACAACGATATCTTTGCAGGTGACCCAACTTGGGTGACTGAAGCTATCGGCGGACGTTTCAATGACGGTCGCAGCAAGGTAACAAAGACATCGTTCCGTTTCCTACAAACACTTTACAACTTAGGGGCTTCTCCTGAGCCAAATATGACAGTACTATGGAGTCCTGACCTTCCAGAAGGGTTCAAGGCATATTGTGCTAAGGTGTCGGCAGACACTAGCTCTGTACAGTACGAGAACGACGATTTGATGCGTGAGGTTCGTCACAGCGACGACTACGGTATCGCTTGTTGTGTATCATACCAAGAGATTGGCCGTCAGATTCAGTTCTTTGGTGCACGTACAAATCTTGCGAAGGCGCTTCTACTTGCTCTTAACGAGGGACGTTGTGAGCTTACAGGCACACAAGTAGTAGAGGGCATTCCAGCACTTAAGAATGACGAGCTACTATTCGAGGAGGTTATGGCGAACTACAAGAAGGTACTTGTAGAGATAGCACGTGTATATAACGACTCTATGAATATCATTCACTATATGCACGATAAGTATTACTACGAGAAGGCACAGATGGCACTTATCGACACAAATCCAAAGATTAACTTGGCTTATGGTGTTGCGGGTCTATCTATTGCAATTGACTCACTATCGGCTATTAAGAATGCGAAGGTTAAGGTTGTTCGCAACGCAGAGGGTCTATCAGAGGGCTTTGAGATTGTTGGCGACTATCCTTGCTTTGGTAACAACAACGACAGAGTTGACCACTTGGGAGTTGACCTTGTTTACTTCTTCAACGAGGAGCTTAAGAAGTTGCCTATTTACAAGAATGCTAAGCCTACACTTTCACTACTTACCATTACATCGAACGTTATGTATGGTAAGAAGACTGGTGCTACACCAGACGGCCGTCAGAAGGGCGAAGCGTTTGCACCAGGAGCGAATCCAATGCACGGACGTGACAAGAGCGGTGCTATTGCATCACTTTCGTCAGTGGCTAAGCTACGTTACCGTGACTCACAGGACGGTATTAGTAACACTTTCTCGATTGTACCAAAATCACTTGGCCGCACCGAGGAGGACAGAACTGACAACCTTGTAACAATGCTTGACGCATATTTCACAAAGGGAGCACACCACTTGAACGTGAATGTTCTTAACCGTGAGATGCTAGAAGATGCAATGGAACATCCAGAGTTGTATCCACAGCTTACAATCCGTGTATCGGGTTATGCAGTTAACTTTGTACGCTTGAGCCGTGAGCATCAGCTTGAGGTTATCCACCGTAGTTTCCACGAGGCTATGTAGATTATATATTCTTTTTAAAAGGAATAACACATATAGAGAGACAGAGGGGAGTTTTTTAATAAAAGCTCCTCTCTCTTTTGCTTTAAACGGAGAGCTTTTATATGCTAAGGATATCAATAGACACAATGAGCTTTACGGCTTTAGCGTTAAAGGGTTGATACGATGGATAAATTTTGATGAAACAAAGAGAAAAAAAGATATGAGTAAAGAGACATTGAGGGTACATTCTTATGAGTCAATGGGGACGGTAGATGGGCCAGGGCTACGTTTTATAATATTTTTGCAGGGGTGTAATTTCCGATGTTTGTATTGTGCCAATCCCGACACGATAGATTTTACTGGGGGCGACGAGGTTACTCTTGACGAGTTATTTCGAATGGTCGAGGGTGTAGGTGGCTTTTTCGGCAAGCGAGGGGGCGTGACCTTTTCGGGAGGAGAGCCTACGGCACAGGCAAAGGCACTTGTACCACTTATTAAGCGATTTAAGGCAGCAGGCATCCATACTTGCATAGACAGCAATGGCAGCATCTGGAATAGCGACGTAGAGGAGCTTATGACCCTTGTAGACCTAGTTCTTTTGGATGTAAAGCAGATAGACACCACAAAGCACAAGGCACTAACAGGCACAGGCGTTGAGCGCACCCTTGCGCTAGCTTCTTGGATGGAGTCACACTCGAAGCCATTTTGGCTACGCTATGTTTTAGTACCTGGGGTAAGCGGAGATAGGGAAGATATAACAAAGCTCGGCGAAGCATTGGGCAGTTACAGTATGATAGAGCGTGTTGAGGTGTTGCCTTATCATCGCCTAGGCGTGCACAAATATGAGGTTATGAATATAGAGTACAAGCTCGCAGAAACACGTGAGAACACCCCAGAAGAGCTAGCCGAAGCAATATCAATATTCGAATCCAAATTCACCTGCCCAGTATTTTAGGTGTTAGGTTGTAGGTGTTAGGTTGTAGGTGTTAGGTTGTAGGTGTTAGGGTGTAGG
>JAWXTN010000024.1:0-34430 GCA_044433515.1 Rikenellaceae bacterium
ATCGAAGATTCCGCAGACACCAAGCCTCAAGTCCAAAGAGGTATTAGGTTGTAGGTATTAGACATTAGGTATTATAAAAGCCTACAACCTAACCCCGAATATATATGCACAAAAAAAAGGGGGCAAAAGCCCCCTAAATATTAATCATTAATCATTAACAAACGTTAATCATTAGATTTTGAACATTGCCTCAAGGTTATTGAAACGCTCATTATAATCTTCGATAGAAGCCTCGATAATACGTTTAGCTTCCTCTGCGCCATAGATATGCGTAACCTCGACTTCACGTAAATCACCAGGTATATCCTTGTAGGTCATAAAATAGTGGCGCAGACGCTCCACTACCATAGAAGGCAGCTCAGATATATCATTGATTTGACCATAGAGAGCATCGTGCGATAACACCGCTATAATCTTATCGTCCGCCTCGTTACTGTCAATCATACGCATCCCCCCGATAGGCTTAGCCTTCACGATAATGTCACCGTGTGGTATAGTCTTTTCCGTAAGTACGCAAATATCAACAGGGTCACCGTCGCCCACGATATCAGTACGCTCTAATGCCGCATTGCTTATAGCAGCTACACTAGCACCGCTATAAGTCTGAGGTACAAAGCCATAAAGTGCAGGTATAGTGTTAGAGTACTTCTGCGGTCTGTCGATTTTCAAAAAGCCCGACTCCTTGTCTACCTCATATTTCACAGTGTCAGTCGACACCATCTCTATAAACGCCATTATCCTGTCTGGGGCTTGATCCCCGATATTTATCCCGTGCCAAGGATGCGACTTGTAACGCAACCCCATAAGCTTCCCAACGATTGGGTCCATCATCATTTTTGCCATAGTTTTATTTTAAGTTTAGTTAATCTACACTACAAAAGTACCATTTTTTTCTGTGATTATACACCCCCCTACACTAAAATTCACATATTTGTAAAAATACTACCCCTAAAAACCTAACCCCTCTCTATATACATAAAACACTCCTTGCAATCAAAACGCAACAAAAGACGACGGTTATTGTTAACCAAATAAAACGGAGCACGATATCCTCCGCCCCCCTCACGCAAACACATACCCTTCTCCCTCATAATACAATAACGACTACGCATCAAATACCCAACCTCCATATTCTCCAAACCCGCATAGCCCCCATACTCCCCAACACTAAACCGTGAAAGACTATACTCACTAAGCTCCCCACGCAAACCCTCCAACAACTCCCGACGATAAGAATTAATAACCGAAGAAGACAAAAACGGAACTTCCTCCAAATCAATAGAAACCCCCACAACAGCGAACATAGTACCCCCACTCTTCCGTAAACCACTACTAAGCACACTACACCCACGCTCATAATCCCGACTAACCTCATACTCCCCTCCCCTCAAAACAACACTATAACGACAACCCCCTATGCTCTCAGCCCGAAACTCAACATCCCCATTCTCTCCCCCCAAAACCGACACACTTACCTCAACTCTACGCTCACTCTCTGTACTCCAATTCGCCCGACTGTTACGATACAAAGGCATACCCTCACTAATGCCCTCAAGCGATAAAAGATAAAGCCTATTACCACTAGCCCGATTAACCCTAACTCCACTGCTACGCCCCATACTATCCCGAAAAAACAACCCATCTCCATTGCTCATACAAACACCCCCCTCCAATGAAACATCCACAAAGTCTCGACCTACCGCCCGAACCCGACCGATATACTCCCCCACTCCCTCAACACTACTAGCCAAACAAGACTCCCCCCAATGCTTCTCGACACCATCAAAATACCACTGAGTAAACCCCCGATTAAAAGATAACCGTAAATCAGGCTCAAAGCCGTGAGATACCCTCCCCCAGCTCTGCCTACCGACACCCATACCCTCCAAAAGCCTATGGTAATATGCCACAACATTACTCACATAATCCCTATCCTTCAAACGCCCCTCAATCTTTAACGAAGTAACCCCAGCCGCCAGCAACTCACAGAGCCGCTCAGAAAGATTCAAATCCCGAGGCGAAAGCAAAGCCTCCCCACGAAACATAACCCTACTAGTGCCATCCACCATATCATAAAGCGAACGACAAGGCTGAGCACACTGCCCCCGATTGCCGCTCCTGCCAGTCAAATGCTCCGATAAATTACAAATACCACTATATCCCACACATATAGCCCCGTGCACAAAAACCTCCAACTCCACAGACACAGCCTCCCCTATCTCCCTAATCTCCGCAAGCGACAAGCCCCTTTCAAGCACAATACGGCTAACCCCTGCCCTCTCAAACTCCAAAGCCCTCTGAGGCGAAAACTGAGCCGTCTGTGTAGAAGCGTGCATCTCAACACCCAAATCCATATCCAAAAAGCGAACATCCTGAAAAATAATAGCGTCAACGCCACACCGAACCGCCGCACGTGCCAACTCCTCTGCCTCACGAAGCTCCCCCTCACTCTCCATAAGGGTATTGAGTGCCAAATAAACCCTCACACCAAAAGGATGAGCATAGCTACAAAGCCGCTCGATATCCGCAAGCGAATTACCTGCCGCACTACGTGCCGAAAACTTCTCAGCACCGATATAAATTGCATCCGCTCCTGCCTGAATAGCCGCCACCGCAACATCAAAATTTGCAGCTGGAGCCAATAACTCGATAGTTCTTTGATATTTCATAGCGCAAAATTAAAGAAAAAACCCTATTTTTGTTCTTTAATACGTTACTAATTATAAGGGGGCAGTAAATTTGAGGTTCTTTTACTACAAAATTACAGTCACTTTTTTACAGAAAACCTAGCGATGCAAAGAGCAATCCTCATACTCACAATAGCACTACTTCTCTACGGATGTAGTGCCACAAGGTATGTCCCTGAGGGAGAATCGCTGCTCAGACGAAACAAGCTAGAGATAACAAAGCCCAAGAAGGCAACGCTCGACAAAGCCGCCCTAGAGGAATATATCCAACAATCCCCCAACAGACGGTTACTAGGCGTAGGGCTATATCTAGGATTTTATAATATCACAGACTCCTCGAAACACGACGGATGGCATAACTTCTGGGGCAAAAAAATTGGTGAAGCCCCCGTGATTCTAGACAGTTCAAAGGTAGCTAGCTCATCAAATATGATGAGGATATACCTAGAATCTGTCGGTTTCCTAAATGCCGAACTCAGCGACACAATAGCAGTCAACAAAAAACGTAAGGCAACTGTAACATACAAAATCGACACAAAAGAGCCCTTTAGATTCGGAAAGATAACCTACGATATCAAAGACGACTTCCTAGCCCCTATAATCGAAGAGGACACCATAAATTCACTGCTAAAGACAAACGGTGTCTTCGAGCGTAAAAAGCTAGAGGGCGAGAGAAAGCGCATAACCGAGAACCTACGCAACCAAGGCTTCTGGGGCTTTAACCAGAACTACATCACTTATGTAGCAGACTCTATGAAGGGCAATAGCACCGTAGATTTGAGGATAGAGATAGCGCAGCTAACCGTCGGGCAGGACTCAGAGGGCAAACCCCAATATGCAAACCACCCAATCTATCGTATCAAAGATATTACACTAAATTCGAACTACGACGCTACCCTCTCGCAAGAGGATGCCGCAAACAACGTCTACGACACAACCCACTACAATGGCGTTGACATACTCTACCGTGAGAAGCTCCTTATGAAAAGCGACGTACTACTCGCTCAGCTAGGTATGTCGCCAGGCGAGATTTACGACCAGCAGAGTATAGAGCAAACCTACACAAATATTCGTTCGCTAGGCTTTAACTCCACAATCCTCTTTACTCCCCTACCTGTCGACACCGCAAACGTAGTATATGTTACGACCTTTGACAGTGAGGCACAAACCACACAACGAGAGCTAAGCTGTCTCTTGCAGTGCACCCCTACCGTACGGCAAAGTTTCTCGGTAGACTTCGAGACCTCGACAACCGAGAGTTACCTATCGCTAGCCCTACAACTAGGTTACAGCAATAGAAATGCCTTCAAAGGAGGAGAGAAATTTACCGTCACAGGGCGTGGAGCCTACGAGTTCCTTTGGAATACAGACGAGAGAAACTCCTTCGAGTTCGGTATATCCACTTCGCTTGAAATACCTCGATTCCTGCTGCCTATCTCCGACGATAAGATGCGGCAGTTCTCAAACTCCTCGACAAAGTTAACCCTCTCATACAATATCCAACGCCGCCCCGACTATCAGCGTTCAATCGTCAGTGCGGTCTTTGGCTATGGCTGGACTATGAAAAATGGGGCACGCTTCACAATTAGCCCTGCCGATATCAATGTCATTGACGTGCCGTGGATTGACTCGACTTTCCTTGCAGATATCGAAAACCCATACCTAAGCAATAGCTACCAGTCGCAACTTATAGCAGGTCTATCTGCTAGCTACTACTACAACACAAACTCCGACACAAAGCAGGACGGCTTTACCTTTAGGGCTCAGGGAGATATTAACGGCAACCTCCTCTATGGGCTAAGTTCTTTGTTCGAAAGCAGCCTTTATGGCGATGAGGACGACCAGTACTACCAGCTCTTTGGGCTAAGGTATGCTCAGTATGTACGAATGATGGCAGAGGTCAGCAATAGGATAAACGTAGGGCGACACTCACAGATTGCGTGGCGAATACTTGCGGCAGGGGGCTATGCCTATGGTAACTCTAAGGTTATACCATTCGAGCGACAGTACTACGCAGGGGGTAGCAACTCAATGCGTGGGTGGCAGGTACGCACACTAGGACCAGGGGGTGTAGAGCTAGACCTCTCAGACGAAGATTATCCATACCAGCTAGGAGACCTGCGCCTCGAAGCGAACTTTGAATACCGTGTCAATGTCGTAGGGGGTTTAAACTTGGCTCTCTTTATGGACTGCGGTAATATATGGATGAACGGTGAGGGTGAGGATAGAGAAGAGGCAAAGTTCCGCTTCGACACCTTCTACACACAGCTAGGGCTTAACACAGGGCTAGGCTTCCGCTATGACCTAAATTTCTTCCTACTGAGGCTCGACTGGGGCATTAAACTCCACAACCCGAATAACGCCACTAAGAAATGGTTTGGCGACCTAGATATTGAAGACACAGCACTACACTTCGCCATAGGACTTCCGTTTTAGCGGCATTGTAGAGCTATTAAAAATTAAAGACATTATGTATAAGTATGAGAAACTAAAGGGCTTTTGCGAGAAGCTATTCTGTGCAATGGGATGCCCTGAAAAGGATGCACAAATCATCACTGAGGTTCTTCTAGCAGCTGAGCTTCACGGACTGAGTTCTCACGGTATGCTCCGTGTGAAGGATATCTATGGGCTATGGAAGGCAGGGCGTATAAACGTCACTCCACAGCCAAAGGTCACCTACGAGAGTCCTTCGACTGCGACGGTCGATGGCGACGGTGCAATCGGTATTGTAGCGGCACGCTTCGCTATGGAGGTAGCTATCCAAAAGGCTGAAACAGCGGGTAGCGGCTGGGTAGCGGTTAAGAACTCAAACCACTTCGGTATTGCAGGCTATTATGCAGAAATGGCACTCCAGAAGGATATGGTAGGTATCTCGATGACTAATGCTAATCCGCTTGTTGCCCCTGCCCTATCGGTTAGCCGAATGCTTGGGACTAACCCTATCGCTGTGGCAATCCCTGCCGACAAGCAGCCTCCTTTTGTGGCAGACTTTGCCTCTACGCCAATAGCACGTGGCAAGCTCGCTATAATGGGCAAGAAGGGGGAGAGCGCACCCCTTGGCTATGTTCAGGATGCAGATGGCGTACCTTCGACTGACCCCGATATTATCACACGTGGCGGAGCAATCGTTCCACTAGGGGGCGATATCGAGCACGGCAGCCATAAGGGTTTCTGTATGGGGGCACTGATAGATATCTTTTCGAGCGTTATGAGTGGGGCGAATTTTGGACCTTTTGTACCTCCACAAGTGCCATATCTTCCGCTACTGGACAAGAGTGTGGGCGAGGGATTGGGGCACTTCTTTGGGGCTATGCGCATTGATGGATTCCGCCCAGCTAACGAGTTTAAGGCATCTATGGATGAGTGGATTGAGACCTTTAGAGGTGCGAAACCAGCAGTAGGGCAAGAGAGGGTTTATATCCCAGGGGATAAAGAGCGTGAGAAGAAGGCGCAGATTCTCGCCTCTGGTATCGAGCTACTTCCTGCCGTTGAGAATGACCTTAAGGAAATAGGCGCAGAGTTAGGCGTTGAGCTATAAAACTATTAATAGGGGACTTATAAAAAGTCCCCTATATTTATGGCTGCACCACTCTTAGAAAGAGGCTTAAGGGTGTTATTTTGGAAGTGTAAAGGCGAATGGCATAAGTTCGCTAATTTTAGCCACACCGCCCCCTGGCAGCCCTATAATTTCGATATCTACTCCACAGCGTGCTGCACATTCCGAGATGTATTCTCGACACGCACCACAGGGAGGGATACCGTCAGGCATATTGGGTGAATAGACAGCCATACGCACAATCACTGCCGAAGGACAGCGATGAAAGAGCGACGAAAGAGCAACTCTTTCGGCACAAATAGTTAGGGAATAGGAGCCAGTCTCTTGATTGCTACCAGTTACAATCGTGCCGTCACTGAGTTCGATAGCTGCTCCAACCTTAAAGTTTGAATAGGGAGCGTAGGCACATTGTGCTGCTTGCATAGCGTGTTCGAGTAGTGATTTCATAAGCTATAAGATTTAAAAGGTTGAGTTCCACAAAAGTTTGATATGTCATAAAAACTAACTCAAATATAGTGAAAATTAATCGAAAAAACGAAAAAATCGACTAAAATAATGTTAACAAACTATCATAGCCATACAGAGTTCTGCGATGGGAAAGCTACAATGGAGGAGTTCGTTGTGGAGGCAATTCGCTGTGGATTCAGCTCGTGGGGGATATCGCCGCATAGCCCACTGCCGATGTTGGAGCGTGCTCCTTGGGCACTTCAAGAGGACGAAGTGGCGAACTATATAGCCGAAGCAGAACGCCTTAAGAAAGAATACAGTAGCGAGATTAGAATCCTCACAGGTATGGAGATTGACTATATCGACGAGGAGTACAACCCCTCATCTAAATACTTCCAAGAGATGCCCTTAGACTTCCGCATTGGCTCTATTCACCTACTTCGCAGCGAGACAACTGGCGAACTAGTAGACATAGATTGCCCTGTTGACGAGTTTGCAAAGAAGATGGATTATCATTTCCGTGGCTCAACTCAGCGTATCGCACGTGCTTACTATCGGGCACAGCGAGCTATGGTGACCGCTGGGGGATTCACCTTTGTGGGGCACTCCGATAAGATATCTTCGAACCTCAGTTTGCTAAGCTCTCGCATCACAGAAAAGAGCTGGTACAAAGACCTTGCGGAGGAGTACTTGGAACTTTGCGCAGAGAGGGACGTTGTCCTGGAGATAAACACTAAAGTACTGGTTCGTAAAGGATTATTCTTTCCCGATAAGCGACATTTCAGCCGTATGGCAGAGCTTGGAATCCCTGTCATTATCAATTCAGATGCTCACCGCCTAAGCGACATAGCGGTAGGCTTGAGGGAGGCTCGCAGCCTTTATAGTGGCAAGATTATAGAGCTTTAAGGGGAGTTCTAATAACTGGCTTTTTTTGATTTTTGATTATAAGGCTTTAGATTTGGATTTTTAAAAATGTAAGCGTAGGGGTTCCTGCGGTGCATTTTCAAAAATTCGAAGATGAAGTCTTAGAATCAAAAAGCATTAAAGTCCAGTTTTTAGAAGTTCCCTTAAGAGATACGACATAGCCAATAAAACAGAGAAAGATAGCTCTAAATTTCAGCAAAAAGTATTTGATAAATACTTTTGAATTTCTTAACTTTGCCCTCGCAGAAGTCGTTTTTACTTACAATCCGCCAGAGATGGATTACCTCTGGGCGTATAGAAGTAGCGAAGATGGATTTCTGCATCACTCTATAATTTCACAATATAATAGCGTTAAGATATAATGAAGACAAAGTATTCAGATTTGATAGACCAGACATTTGATTTCCCTGATTCGGATGGAGAGTTCTCTACAACAGATGACGAGCTTAATTGGCACGGTGTACCGTTAATGGACATCATTAAGCAGTATGGCACACCTTTAAAGATAACATATTTGCCGATTATCGGTCGTCAGATAGATAGAGCTAGACGGCTGTTTGCTGTTGCAATGGCTAAGGTTGGGTATAGTGGTTCTTATAATTATTGTTATTGTACAAAGAGTTCACATTTCAGTTTTGTTATGGAGGAGGTTGTTTCGAATGGTGTACATATCGAGACTTCTTCGGCTTATGACATCCATATCATCAATGCACTTGCGGAGCAGGGGATACTTTCGAAGGACAAGTATATTGTGTGCAATGGTTATAAGCGACCTCAGTATGTGGATAATATCGCACAGTTGGTACGTGATGGGTTCACTAATGTGATTCCTGTTTTGGACGGTAAGGACGATTTAGATTTGCTGGATGCGGAGTTGGATCGTCATTGTAAGATAGGCATCCGTATCGCATCGGAGGAGGAGCCTAAGTTTGATTTTTACACTTCACGTTTGGGTATTCGTTATTCTGAGATTGTGGATTTTTATAAGAAGAAGATTCAGGGCAATAAGAAGTTTTCGCTTAAGATGTTGCATTTTTTCATAAATACGGGGATACGAGACACAGCATATTATTGGAGTGAGTTGAATAAGTGTTTGAGCATATATGTTGAGTTAAAGAAGATGTGCCCAGAGCTTGACTCTTTGAATATTGGGGGCGGTTTTCCTATTAAGAGTTCTTTGGCTTTTGATTATGATTATGAGTATATGACCGAGGAGATAGTTGCACAGGTAAAGTCTTATTGCAATCAGTATGATATTGAGGAGCCAGATATATTTACGGAGTTTGGGTCATATACTGTTGGTGAGAGTGGTGCTACGTTATATTCTATCATCAATCAGCGTCAGCAGAATGACAAGGAGCGGTGGTATATGATTGATTCGTCCTTTATGACTACTCTTCCTGACACTTGGGGTATAAATCAGCGATATATAATGCTTGCCATTAACAATTGGGACAAGGAGTATCAGCGTGTATTTTTGGGTGGATTGACTTGTGACAGTGAGGATTTTTACAATGCTGAGGCGCATCAGAATGCCATTTATTTGCCACAGTTACAGAAGAGTGAGCCACAATACATTGGCTTTTTCCATACGGGTGCTTATCAGGAGTCATTGGGGGGTTATGGCGGCATCCAACATTGTATGATACCTGCACCTAAGCACATTATCATAGATGTGGACAAGGAGACTGGGGAGTATAGCACTCGTCTTTTTGCTAAGGAGCAGTCCTATCGTTCTATGATGCGCATCCTAGGCTACTAATTTTAGGGGACTTATTAGAAGTCCCCTTTAATGATTATCTACGCAGCCACTTGCGTAGCATAGCATTCAAGAACAAAGCAACAAAGACAATGCTGCAAGCAAGTTGCCACCATACCATACTGTGAGAATGCTCGTGGCTATGAACCTCACCACAACCATCACCCACAACTGACGTAATGCCAGAAAACCACTCCTGTGGCAAAACAAAATCTATAATAAGTGCACACCCCACCGCACCCACAATAATAGAAACTAAATAAAGCACCGTCTTACGCATACCTATCTCACGACGCAAAATTATAAGCGACGCAAAATTAGTGGCAGGACCAGCCATCAACAATACAAAAGCCGCCCCTGGACTCAAACCTATAAGCATCAAAGAAAGAGCAATAGGTATAGAACCCGTAGCACAAATATACATAGGAGCAGAAATAAGAAGTATCAAAAGAATATTCAAAAAATAATAATCACTGAAAACCGTAAAAGCACTGTCTGGCACAAATGCCGTAATAGCCGCCGCCACCAAAAGACCTATAACAAGCCACTTGCCAAAATCCTGCATCAAAACAACAAAAGCATAATGCAACGCCGCACCAAAACCCTTATTCTCAGCCGCTGTACTGTGACAACAACACCCACCACCGTGCGAATGACTATGAGAATGACTATGAGATTGGCTACGCAAAGGACTCTGCACACAACTAGCCCCAACAGGCTGAACTACGCCAGATAAACCCACAGCACTACCCCCCACAAACGAATAAGGAGAAGCCTTCTTTGCCGCCTTCTTCCGACTACTGCCAAACCTATCGACAAAAAGACCCGAAAAAACAGCCACTATCAAAGATGCCACAGGACGAATTATAGCAAACGGCAACCCCAACAAAGCATAAGTAGCCAATATAGAATCGACACCAGTCTGAGGAGTACCCACCAAAAACGAAATGGTAGCACCATCACTAGCCCCCTCCTTCTTAAGAGACATAGCAGTAGGTATCACCCCACAAGAACACAACGGCAAAGGTATCCCCAATATCGCTGCACCCAATACAGAGCCAAATCCCTTGCGATGCAAAAATCTAGCATAAAGAGTCTTTGGCACATATACGTGCAAAAGCCCAGAGATTAAAAATCCTAAAATTAGATATGGCGACATATCGCCTAAAATTTCCAAAAGTTCTTCTAAATATTCCATAAGATTATATGTTTACTAGGGGGGAGGACAAAGGTAATTATTTTTCTCTTGTCTACAAAAAAAGGAAAGTGTCTCAGAGGAATTCCCTATATGAAATATCCTCTAAGACACTTTAGCGTATAAGTCAAGGAATATCCCCTACTTTACTCTTTGGTAGCCGTAAACTGCTAGCTCACCTAGTTCCTCTTCGATACGTAGCAGCTGATTATATTTAGCCATACGGTCAGAACGGCTTAGAGAACCCGTTTTGATTTGACCACTGTTTGTTGCCACTGCTATATCGGCGATAGTAGCATCTTCAGTCTCGCCTGAGCGGTGCGAAGTTACGCTAGTGTAGCCGTGGCGGTGCGCCATTTCGATAGCGTCTAGTGTTTCGCTTAGCGAACCGATTTGGTTTACCTTTATAAGAATTGAGTTTGCACAACCTGTCTCAATACCTCTTTTTAGGTATTCCACATTTGTAACAAATAGGTCGTCACCCACTAGCTGACACTTAGAACCGATACGCCCGGTAAGTTTTTGCCAACCTTCCCAGTCTCCTTCGTCCATACCGTCTTCGATAGAGTCGATTGGGTATTTCGAAATTAGCTCTTCCATATAGTCAACCTGCTCTTCGCTAGTGCGCTTCTTGCCTGTTTCGCCTTCGAATTTCGAGTAGTCGTAAATACCATCTGCGTAGAATTCAGAAGCAGCACAGTCAAGTCCTATTGTGATATCTTTGCCTGGAGTGTAACCAGCCTTTTCGATAGCCTGCATAATAGATTCTAGAGCATCTTCTGTGCCTGCTAGTGCAGGAGCAAATCCACCTTCGTCACCTACTGCTGTTGAAAGTCCACGGCTGTGTAGCACGTCTTTTAGGGCGTGGAACACCTCTGCACCCATACGTAGTCCCTCGCTGAACGATGGTGCACCGATTGGGCGAATCATAAATTCTTGGAATGCGATAGGAGCATCTGAGTGTGAGCCACCGTTAATGATGTTCATCATTGGCACTGGCAGGGTGAAAGCATTAGTACCACCGATATAGCGGTATAGAGGCATATCAAGGTAGTTAGCCGCAGCTTTTGCTACTGCTAGCGATACACCTAGTATGGCGTTTGCTCCTAGTTTTGATTTAGTTTTTGTTCCGTCTAGGGCAAGCATAGCGTTGTCAATTCCCCTTTGGTTTAGTGATGACTCACCGATAAGGGCAGGTGCTATGATATCGTTAACGTTTGCAACTGCTTTTAGAGTACCTTTTCCTAGGTATTTTGACTTGTCACCGTCACGAAGTTCTAGAGCCTCGTTTTCGCCTGTTGAAGCACCAGATGGCACAGAAGCACGTCCTGTGATGCCTGATTCTAGTGTTACGTCTACTTCGACTGTTGGGTTACCACGTGAGTCAATGATTTGTCTCGCTTTGATTTTTTCGATTTTCATTTCTTTAATAGTTTTTGTTATTTCCTAATTTTCATAATTTGTAAGTGAAATTTTTAGGGGTCAAAAATCTCGCCACAAAGTTTGCAAAATAATAGAGTAACAATCAATACCTAGAAATTGGGAGTTTAAAGAAGCCTCTTTTTTAATGATTAACGATTAGTGATTAAAATAACTATCTCGCAAAGGTAAAGTACCGTGATGCCAAATAGCTAACACAAACAGTGAGAACCTGTAAAGACATATAACTAGGCGTAGGATAGAACCCAAAAATATCTACCAATAACTTCAAACCAAAATAATTAATACATATATTCAAAGCCACTACAAGACTATACCTAAATAACTGAACACCCCCACGCAACACCGAATCATCAAACGCCACACAGCGTGTCATCCAAAAACCCGTGAAAAAAGTGACCACAAAATTTATCAAAAATGCAAGAATGTGACCCGATATTGTAATAGCCCCAAAGAATGTAGTGTCACGTGCCCCCACAACATAATGAAATAAAAACCAATAAAGCAATACCCCAAAACCCAAATTCATACACCCCACAACTGCATAACGAAATGTACGAATATCCAAAACACGACGAAATATCGGAAAGTAAAACCTGTCTACCATCCGCTGCATAACCCTAGCTATATCTCCCGATACTCCCATAAATCTACTGCAAAGTCTCCCTCTCTAATACTGCCACTATACTCTCACCCGTGTCTACAAGTACCAAATTATCTCCCTCAAACATCACACGCTTAACACGAGACAACAAAGCAGCAAAATCCTCCTCAATACTCATATCCACATCAGGACACATCTTACGTGTAGCCCCAACATTGCTAAACTCTATATTGCGCTCAGTACCCTTAGCATCATAAAGATGATAACTACCAAAAAAATTGTTGCAAGGAGCAGTGCCATAAAACATCTTCTCCTCTGCCGAAAAACGAACCGTGATTACCTCCTGCTCCACAGCCCGAGTGTTTAACTCTATAAGTCGAAAACTATACTCCTCTAAAACTCCTATCTTCGGAGCAGGCTGACGACAAGGTACGCAACAAGACCCCAAAGAAAGAAGAATTGTCAAAATCATTAAATTTAGTGCTCTAGTGTGGTTATTTTTCATAATATTTCGTATTTTTGTGGTTTCAAAGATATATAAATTGAGTTTAATAATCAAAAAGTAGGCACCCAAATTATGAAAAAAGTTATAACAGCTAACAACGCCCCTGCTGCCGTAGGACCATACTCACAAGCAATAGAAGCTGGTGGAACGCTATATATCTCTGGGCAACTGCCCGTTGACCCAACCACAAATAGCGTGCCTACAACCATAGAAGAACAAACACTGCAAAGCCTAAAGAATATCGAAGCTATCCTCAGTGAAGCAGGTTACAAACGCTCTGATGTAGTGAAATCTACCGTGCTGCTAGACTCTATGGACGACTTCGCCGCTATGAACAAAACCTATGCAGAGTTCTACTCAGAACCCTTCCCTGCAAGGGTATGCTACGAAGTAGCTAAACTCCCACTGGGCGTAAAAGTAGAAATAGAGACAATAGCGATTAAAGAACTATAACTATGCGAAACTTAATCACACGTACAATATCAGGAGCCGTTATGGTATGGCTAGTGCTAGAAGGCACTGCTGCCGACGGTATCTGGTACTACGTCCTCTGGGGCGTGATATTCGCTCTGTCTATGGGCGAGTTCCTGTGGCTCGTGGCTCGCAAACCCCTAGCCAATAAAGCGACGTGGACTATTGGCGGCATCCTATACATCGCCCTTGCAGGTGGAGTTGTGGCACTAATGCGAGAGGAGTGGCAATATCTAGTAGCCCTCTTGACAATAGTCTGGGCTAACGACGTAGGAGCATACCTCGTGGGCATATCTATTGGAAAACACAAAATGGCACCTAAAATCTCTCCTAAAAAATCGTGGGAAGGTTTCTTCGGTGGACTGTTTTTTGCAATTAGCGTATCACTCGTATGGCAAATATTCTACTTCTCAAAAGCAATGCAAATAGGAGCAGCTGAAATAAACACATCCCTACAAATGATTCTTTGGGGCATTCTAGGGCTCTTTATCGGACTTGCAGCCGTGGGGGGCGACCTACTAGAAAGTGCCTTCAAACGTAAAATAGGAGTGAAAGACAGCGGCAAAATTATACCTGGGCACGGAGGTATGCTCGACAGATTCGATGCACTACTGCTAGCCCTACCAGTTTTCTACCTGATAATTAATTTAATAAATCATATAATCTAACGTTTTTAGCACAATGCGCATACACAAAGAAGGATATTCTACAATAACTGTTTTTGCAATCATAGCCCTCGCTCTAGCGACTGGGCTTTACTTCTGGATTCCGTGGGTCGGTTATGCCGTCCTAGGAGTGGGAGTTCTAAAGGTGCTCTTCGTTATGCGCTTCTTTAGAGTGCCTCGTCGTGAGACCCCTGCCGAAGATACGCAAATCGTCTACTCGCCTTGCGACGGTAAAGTCGTGGCAATAGAAGAAGTCTACGAAAAAGAATACCTCAAAGAAAAGGTGCTGCAAGTCTCTGTCTTTATGTCCGTGAATAACGTACATATCAACTGGTTTCCAGTGAGTGGCGAAGTAAAATACTTCAAACACCACCAGGGCAAATACCTAGTGGCGTGGGCAGAGAAAAGCTCGGAGATTAACGAAAGAACTACAACTGTCGTAGAGACTAAAACAGGACACCAAGTCTTGTTCCGCCAAATTGCAGGATTCGTGGCTCGTCGTATCGTTAACCGCACCAAAGTCGGACAACAAGCAGTACAGTGCACCGAATGTGGCTTTATCAAATTCGGCTCACGTATGGACGTGTTTTTGCCACTAGGAACAGAAGTCCTAGTGAAAATCGACCAAAAGGTCACAGGCATCCAGACCGCTCTCGCTCGGTTGCCTAAGTAGGTGTTAGGTGTTAGGTTGTAGGTTTTAGGGGTTAGGTTTTAGGGTATAACAAATCCCATTAATAACTAAACATTAATCATTAATTAAGAATGGCTAGCGGAACTATAGATACTAAATACAAATGGCTAATGGCAGCTGTGGGACTGCTGGTGACGGTCTTTTTGGTGTGGTATTTCCAGACCCTGGTTTTTTATGTTTTAGGGGCTGCGGCTTTGTCGCTTATTGGAGGGCCGCTTGTACGCTTGATAGAGAGTGTGACGGTTAGGGGGCGTAGGGTGCCTCGATGGTTGTCGGCTATGATTGTGCTACTCTTTTTGCTCTTTGTCTTTTTCTGTTTGCTCTTTATGTTTGTGCCTAGCGTTATGGCTAATGCTGAGTTTCTCTCGACGCTCGATTCGGTGCAGGTTAAGCAGGCTTTAGGGTCGGTTATAGGGAGTATCGACAGTTGGGTGGAGTCTACATTCCCAGGGGTTAATTTCTCGGCTAAGGACGCTATTGTCGAGCATATTACTCCGATTTTTGAGGGAGGGTTCTTCAATAATATGGTTATGAACATTACGGGGGTTATTTCGGAGGTGTTTGTGGCGGTGTTCTCGGTGTCGTTTATCTCTTATTTCTTCCTTAAGGACGACAAGCTCTTTAATTCGCTTGTGGTTATGTTATTGCCTAAGAAGTATGAGGAGGGTTTAGAGAGGGCTATGAGTTCTTCTATTATGCTATTGGGGCGTTATTTCATAGGGATATGTTTGGAGTCGTTCATTAAGCTCATCGTTGTTACCTTTGCACTTTACTTCCTTGGTATGGATTTATCTGTGGCGGCTATTATTGGGGCAGTTACGGCAGTATTGAATGTTATACCTTATGTGGGGCCTCTTATTGGGGCGTTGTTAGCTTTTGCTATTGCGGCTGTTTCGGTTGGTTCGGGAAGTGACCCACAGGTTATATGGGATATGTTTATGGATATAGCAATTGTGTTGACCGTTTTCCAACTTCTTGACAACATTGTTTTGCAGCCTTATATATATTCTTCTTCGGTTAAGGCTCATCCTTTGGAGATATTCATTGTGATACTTATGGCGGGATATATAAATGGGGTTATGGGGATGTTGTTTGCTATACCTTTTTATACTGTTATACGGGTTTTTGCTAAGGAGTTTTTTGCTAATTTTCGGGTTGTTCGCAAACTCACGGAGAACCTTTAATTTTAGTGATTAATGATTAGTGATTAATGATTAATTGGGTTCTAGCTTCATTGTGAATTGTGAATTGGGTTATAGCCTAATAAGTTAGAATAAGCAGAAACAAGAACCACAGCACAGCTCCCTAGGCTAGCGGCACTGCAACCGTGTCTCGGGAGAGACCGCCCGCCCGGCGTTAGGGCGATGGCAGGCGGCTTTCACACGGATGCGAAACAACTGAGTAGAACTGAGTAGAGCTGAGTAACGGATGCGAGGCTGTGTAGAGCTGGCGAGGGGGTTGGTGTCAGAATGACACCTAAAAAGGAATCGAAGATTCCGCAGACACCAACCCCCCAAGTCTGAGGTTGTAGGTGTTAGGTTGTAGGTTGTAGGGGTTAGGATGTAGAGATTAAAAAAAAGAAATATAAAGATTATAAATAACAATAAACGAAAAAGTATGGAAATTTTAGAACTAGAAAAAGTTGCAACGCAGGTGCGTAGAGATATTATTAGAATGACAAGTGCAGCAGGTTCAGGTCACCCTGGCGGCTCTATGTCTTCGACTGAGGTATTAGTGGCACTCTTCTTTGAAGTGATGCAGTACGATATCGACAATATTACTCGTGCAGCGAAGGGTGAAGACCTATTCTACCTGAGCAATGGTCACATCTCACCAGTTCTATATAGCGTTATGGCACGTCGTGGGTTCTTCCCAGTGGCGGAACTTGCTACACTGCGCCAGTATGGTAGCCGTTTGCAGGGTCACCCAACTCCTGAGTCTGGTCTTCCAGGTATCAGAATTGCTACTGGTTCTTTGGGTCAGGGTATATCTGTGGCGGTGGGTCACGCTGCTGCTAAAAAGATGGATGGCGATAGAGGTGTGGTTTTCGTTAACACGGGCGATGGCGAGTTGCAGGAGGGTCAAGTTTGGGAGGCTGTACAGTTTGCGGCAGCTCGCAAAATTGACAATGTTGTGGTAATTGTGGACTGGAACAATCAGCAGATTGACGGTACTTGTGAGGAGGTTATGAACCTTTTGGATTTGAGGGCTAAGTTTGAGGCGTTTGGTTGTGCTGTTTTGGAGATTGAGGGCAACGATATGGCTAAGACTATTGAGGGTCTTCGTCAGGCTAAAGAAGAAATCGCAGGTCAGGGCAAGCCTGTTGTGGTACTTGCTCGCAATATTATGGGTAAGGGTGTTGACTTTATGGAGGACACTAATGAGTACCACGGTAAGGTTACTAGTGCTGAGCAGACTGCTCAGGCACTTAGTCAGCTTGAAGAAACACTAGGCGATTATTAAGTTAATGATTAATGATTAATGGGTTCTAGATTAATTGTAAATTGTAAATGTGGTTATAGCCTAGTGAAGGGAGAATAACCAAAGGCTAGCGGCACTGCAACCGTGTCTCGGGAGAGACCGCCCGCCCGGCGTTAGGGCGATGACAGGCGGCTTTCATACGGATTAGAGACTGCTGAGTAATGACTGAGTAATACTGAGTAATGCGGAGTAACGGCTGAGAAAGGGATGCGTGGCTGTGTAGAGCTGGCGGGGGGTTGGTGTCAGAATGACACCAAAAAAGGAATCGAAGATTCCGCAGACACCAACCCCCAAAATCCGAACCCTTTAAAAATAAAATTACAGTTCCAAAACTGTGGTTATAGAGAGTAGAAAAGAGGAGCTTATAGCTCAAGAATAGGCTTCAAGAAATAAGTGTGTGAAGTTATAGAAGAGATAAAATTTTAAACTAAAAACAAAAGGAGTTCCAAAAAACTCCCCATAAGAAAGATGGTAGAAAAATTTATTAACAGGCCAGTTCTGTCGACGGTATTTTCGATTATAATATCGCTTCTGGGTGTAATAGGACTTATGTCGCTGCCCATAACACTCTTCCCAGATATCGCTCCCCCTATGGTGAGCGTTACAACAAACTACCAGGGCGCAAACGCCTCTGTGGTTCTCAAAAGTGTCAATGCGCCACTAGAAGAACAGATTAACGGTGTGGAGAATATGACCTACATCTCGTCGAAAGCCGCCAATGACGGCAGTAGCGATATTAGCGTCTACTTCACCCTAGGCACTGATGCCGACCTAGCCTCGGTAAACGTCCAAACACGTGTCTCTGCCGCTACAAGTAAACTCCCACAAGCCGTCACCGAATACGGCGTTACAACGCAAAAGAAGCAGAACTCTATGCTTATTATGGCTGCGTTCTACTCCGAAAACCCTGAGTACGATGCGACCTTCGTGGAAAACTACCTGCGTATAAACATCTACCCAGAAATGCAACGTGTGCCAGGCGTGGGGCAAGTCTCTATCTTCGGAGCTCGTGACTACTCGATGCGTGTGTGGCTTAAACCCGACAGACTAGCTGCATATAACCTAGTGCCTAGCGATATAGTAGCTGCTATTCAAGAACAAAATATCGAAGCCGCACCAGGTAAATTTGGCGAAAACTCAAACCAAAGCCTTACATACACTATACGCTATAAAGGCAAATTTACTGACCCTGCCGACTACGAAAGTATCGTTATAAAAGCTATGTCGGACGGCAGAATACTTTACCTCAAAGACGTTGCAAGAATCGAACTAGGAGCATTTAACTATACAGTCCTTACGAACTCGAACGGTTATCCAGGTGCCGCATTCGCTGTCTACCAAATGGCAGGAACAAATGCTAAACAAATCGTGTCGGATATCAAAGAGGTGCTAGCCAGTGCAGCAGAAACAATGCCCGAAGGCTTTAAATACGTGCTGCCTTATGATACGAACAAATTCCTTGATGCCTCTATCGAACAGGTGGTTCACACCTTCTTCGAAGCATTTGTGCTAGTGGTTCTAGTGGTTTTCGTCTTCCTGCAAGATATGAGAAGTACACTGATTCCTACAATTGCCGCTCTGGTATCTATTGTCGGTACGTTCTTCTTCCTGCTGATGTTCGGATTTACACTTAATATCCTTACACTCTTTGCCCTGGTGCTCGCCATCGGTATGGTCGTCGATGATGCCATAGTCGTCGTCGAAGCCGTCCACGAAAAGATGCACGGCGAAGGTATGCGTAACACAAAGAAAGCTACTATATCGGCTATGAGCGAAATCACTGGTGCGATTATATCTATCACATTTGTAATGGCTGCCGTGTTCCTCCCTATCACATTTATGAGTGGCCCTACGGGGGTGTTCTATAATCAGTTCGCTATAACACTTGCCGTGGCTATCCTTATATCGGCTCTAAACGCCCTAACGCTTAGCCCTGTGCTCTGTACACTACTGCTCAAACCCCCTAAAGAGGGAGGCAAAAAACCTCTTAGCCAAAGAATGCTAGGCGGCTTTAATGTTGCACTAGATTACGTGACCAAAAAGTACGTCCTAAGCCTTGGCAAACTCATAAAACATAAGATATTCCCTGTGCTGGGACTTATCTTCTTCGGGTTTATGTTCTACTGGTTTATTATGAATACTCCAAGCGCATTTATCCCTACCGAAGACCAAGGGGTTATCTTCGTCGATGTGTCACTGCCAGCTGGCTCGTCAGTAGAGCGTACCGAAGCTGTACTTAGCGAAATCACAACAATCGCAGATAGTATAGACGAAGTGGTCGACAACCTAGCTATTGCAGGTACTTCGCTCGTAACGGGTACAAGTAGCTCGTCGTATGGACTTATCGTGTTCTCTCTCAAAGACTGGGAAGAAAGACCAGAGAGCGACGTTACAGCTGTTATGGCTGAACTAAAGGCTAAAACTAGCCATATAAAGACTGCAAAGATTCAATACTTTGTGCCTCCTACCGTGTCGGGTTTCTCAGCTACTGACGGCTTCGAAATGCAGCTACAAGATAGAAACGACTCGGAGACTGCAAAGTTCTATGCCGTGGCTATGGACTTTATCAAAGCTCTGAACCAACAGCCCGAAATCGCCTTCGCATACTCGTCGTTCAATGTTAACTTCCCTCAGTATGAGTTCGACGTTAATGTCGATAAGTGTAAACTTATGGGGGTTACGGTAAGCGATGTCTTTAGCGCACTGCAAATATATTATGGCTCGACACAGGCTTCTGACTTTAATAGATTCTCGAAGTATTATAGAGTTATGGTACAGAGCGAAGCAGACCAAAGAGCAAATATCGAAACGCTCTCTACAATAATGGTGAGAAATAGCCGTGGCGAAATGGTGCCTATCTCTACATTTGTAGAATTCAAAAGGGTCTATGGCTCAGAATCGCTTACAAGATTTAACCTCTATAATTCAGCTACAATCAACGGTTCACCTGCTACGGGCTATTCCTCTGGCGACGCTATTGCCGCTATGCAGAGAGTGGCTGCCGAAAGCCTCCCTCAGGGATATGGCTATGAATTCTCAGGTATGACACGTGAGGAGACTGGCTCTGGTACACAGACTGCCTTTATCTTCCTACTGTCGTTTATCTTTGTCTATCTAATTCTAGCTGCACAATACGAAAGCTACATCGTGCCGTGGGCTGTGATGCTCTCACTGGCGTGCGGTATGTGCGGAGTCTACATCTTTGTATGGCTAGCAGGACTCGATAACAATATCTATGTGCAGGTAGCTCTAATTATGCTTATCGGACTATTGGCGAAGAACGGTATCCTTATCGTGGAATTCGCTATGCAAAGACGTGCACACGGACTCTCACTCACAGAGGCTGCCAAAGAAGCGGCATCGGCTCGTCTGCGCCCAATACTTATGACCTCGCTGACCTTTATCTTCGGTATGATTCCACTGGTTCTAGCTTCGGGAGCAGCAGCCAAGGGTAACGTATCTATCGGTGTGGCAGCTATCGGGGGTATGAGTGTGGGTACGCTCTTCGGGGTATTTATTATCCCTGTGCTCTTTGTTATCTTCAAGTCGCTAGACGAAAAGATGAAAAGACCAGAACCTAACGAAAATGAAGAAGAAGAACAATAATAATCGCAAAATCAAAGGTAATACAGATGAAAAGAATAATATATCTAATGGTTATCGCCTTCGCTCTTTCGAGCTGCGTTGTGAAGCCATATACTACACCTAGCGGTGAGGAGCTGAACCTCGAAGATAGTTTTAGAAACTTGACAGATACGAGCGGTGATTTGGCGCAGACTCCTTGGCGAGATATCTTTGTGGACGAACACTTGCAGGCTCTTATAGATACAGTGCTGGCAGGGAATATTGATATGCAGCAGGCACTACTTCGTGTAGACCAGGCTTATAGTATGCTGAGAAGCTCACGTGCTCAGATAGCTCCATCTATTGGAGTGGGGGCAAGCTATGGCGGTGCAGTGTACCTTGACGGCAAGACTAGCTATGCAGACGAGCTGGATGTGTCGCTGCTGAGCTGGGAGATTGACCTTTGGGGTAAACTCTATGCAAATAAAGAGGCTTCAAAAGCACAGTTCTGGCAAACACAAGAGGCAGCAAAGGCTACTCGACAATCGCTCATTGCAGCTACCGCTACGGCATTCTATAACCTATCGGCTCTGGAGTCTAAAAAGGATGTCATTATAGAAGCTATCTCAAATCGTACAGAATACCTTGCTACGACGCTCGACCTTAAAGAGAGCGGCAAAGTTAACGAAGTGGCAGTACAACAGGCAGTGGCACAGCTAGCAGAAGTGCAGGCTGCCCTTCCTAGCATTAATATGTCTATCGAACTTGCAGAGAATAGCCTAGCTCTACTAGCAGGACGCACAGAGATAAGCTTCAAGAGGAAGAATCTCAAAGAGGGTGTCTGCGAGGTTAGCCATTTGGAGACTGGTACACCTGTGCAGCTTCTATCGTATCGTTCGGATGTGAGAGAGGCGGAGATGAACTACCGTTCGAAGCATTATTTGTTTATGGCATCTCGTGCGGCTCTCTACCCTTCGCTAACGATTGGGGCTTCGTATAGCCTTGTAGATGTCTTTTCGGCTCAGACCTCTATACTGGGAACTTTGGCAGGACTCACCGCTCCTATCTTTAATGGCAGGAAGCTACGCAGCGCTAAGGAGTCAGCAGAGGCAGAGGCAAACATCGCACGCCTAGAGTTCCAAAAAACGGTCTTTACAGCCATCCGTGAGGTTAATGATGCAGTTATATCAATCCGTAGCTATGACTCGATTGTAACGCACCAAACAGTACAGCTAAAGGCTCTTGAGAAGGCGTATGAATATTCGGGAGATTTGTTCCTTAGCGGTTATGCAAATTACCTTGATGTTTTGGTGGCACAGACTAGCGTTTATAATTTGCAGCAAGCGATTATTGATTCATACCTCGGCACTCTCACCTCTCGTATTGAGCTTTATAGAGCACTGGGAGGCGGTAGTGACGAAGGGGATATCATCCCTCAGGCAGTCGTAAAGAACGACCCTGCCGTAACAAAGAAGGCTAAGAAGTCAAAGAATACAAAGAAGTAAAAGTAAAACAAACTAAAACAGAATAAACAATTGAGAGTTTTTGTAGCTCCAACTTTAAAAAACAAAATATAATATTTATGACAATTGATACATTGATGTCTATCTCTCCAGTTGATGGAAGATATAGAAAAGTGGCAGAGCCCCTAGCGGCTTATTTTTCGGAGTATGCGCTTATGCGTTACCGTGTTAGAGTTGAGGTAGAATATTTCATTGCTCTTTGTGAGTTGCCATTGCCACAACTTAGCGGCGTGGAGACTTCTCTTTTTGAGCCTATGAGGGATGTATATAGGAACTTTACAACTCAGGACGGTATGCGTATTAAGGAGATAGAGGCTACTACGAACCACGATGTGAAGGCGGTGGAGTACTTCTTGAAGGAGAAGTTCACTACTCTGGGAATAGGCAAAGAGATGGAGTTTGTACACTTCGGGCTTACATCGCAGGATATTAACAATACGGCAACGCCTATGACCCTTTGCGAGGGTATTGCGGAGGTATATATGCCTGCACTACAAGAGGTGGTCGAGAAGCTTAGAGAGATGAGCGCAGAGTTTATGAATGTCTCTATGCTAGCACGCACACACGGTCAGCCTGCTTCGCCTACGGTACTCGGTAAGGAGTTTATGGTATATGTCGAGCGTTTGGAGGCTCAAATCGAGCAGCTCACCTCTGTACCCTACTCTGCAAAGTTCGGTGGTGCTACTGGTAACTTCAATGCTCACCACGTGGCATACCCAGAGATTGAATGGGTTGAGTTTGCAAATAGTTTCTTGGCTGAGAAGTTATCTTTGAAACGTTCGCAGTACACTACACAGATTGAGCATTATGACAACTTGGCGGCACTATTCGATGCCCTTAAGCGTATTAATACGATTATCGTTGACCTTTCTCGTGATATGTGGACGTATATTTCTATGGAGTATTTCAAGCAGAAGATTAAGGCTGGTGAGGTAGGTTCTTCGGCAATGCCACATAAGGTTAACCCTATTGACTTTGAGAATGCGGAGGGGAATTTAGGTCTGGCAAATGCGCTTTATGAGCACTTGTCTGCGAAGTTGCCTATTTCTCGTTTGCAGAGAGACTTGACTGACAGTACAGTACTGCGTAATGTGGGTGTACCGTTGGCACATTCTTTGATTGCGCTTAGTTCTTTGAAGAAGGGTCTGGGCAAACTTCTTTTGAACCCTGCGGCAGTGGAGGCTGACTTGGAGGGAGCTTGGGCAGTTGTAGCCGAGGGTATTCAGACGATACTACGTCGTGAGGGTGTAGCTAATCCTTATGAGCAGCTAAAGGCACTCACACGCACAAATAAGAAGATTGAGCAGGGGGATATGGCAGAGTTCATAGCTTCTCTAGAGGTGTCCGAAAGTGTAAAGGCTGAGCTTTTGGCTCTTAGTCCGTTCAGCTACACGGGGGTATTTAGAAAATAGCAAAAAAGGTTAGAAGGAAGTGGTATTCCTTCGCTTAGAAAAAAATAACAAAACAAATTAAAAACAATAAAAACAATGGCAAAGTACAGATGTGAAGTATGTAACTGGGTGTATGACGAAGAGGTTGGATATCCAGAGGGAGGTATAGCTCCAGGAACAAAGTTTGAGGATCTGCCAGCAGATTTCGAGTGTCCACTATGCGGAGTTGGCACAGATGATTTTGTAGCTGAATAATTAGAGGGGGTATTTATACGAATCCCCTAATAGTTCGGATACAAATTTGATAAGGGGAGTTCTAATAACTGGCTTTATTTTGATTTTTGATTATAAGGCTTTAGATTTGGATTTTTTAAAATGCAAGCGTAGGGGTTCCTACGGTGCATTTCAAAAAATTCAAAGATGAAGTCTTAGAATCAAAAAGAATTAAAGTCCAGTTTTTAGAATTTCCCTTAATAGTCTTATACGCCTTATCCCCCCAGTAATAGCCCAGGGATAGGGTGTAGGGACTTTCACCTCAGATTTCTCGAAAAAAGTTCAAAAAAAACTTCAAAAAAGTTTGCAGAAATAAAAAAAACCTCTATCTTTGCATTCACAATTCGGGAGCATAGCTCAGCTGGTTCAGAGCATCTGCCTTACAAGCAGAGGGTCACAGGTTCGAATCCTGTTGCTCCCACACTTCAAAAGACTTTACAGAAAACTCTGTAAAGTCTTTTTTTTAATGATTAACACCTTCTAGCTTAATTGTGAAAATGTGAATTATGAATTGTGAATGGGGTTATAGCCTAATAAGATTGGAGCAGGCAGAAACAAGAGCTACAGTAGAGACCCCCCCTAGGCTAACAGCACTGCACCTAAGAAGAACTTCCGCCAGAACAGAACCCCTAACCCCTAACCCCTAATACCTACAACCTAATACCTACAACCTAATACCTAAAACCTAATACCTAGAAACTAAAGACCTCGGCAGTTAGCTGCATATAGGCTTTGTCAGACTGTGGGTTCCACATCATAACCATACTCAGAGGTACTTCATAGTTCCCTATCTTTAATTTATAACCTGTCCTCAGACGTAGTTCCACTATCCCCGAACTCTCACCATAAAAATTCGCCCCATTCTCACGGTTACTCAATGCAAATGCTCCACCTATACGAGCATCAACTAGCCAGCCGTCACGATTATAAAACTCATACTCAACACTGCAAAACGTAGAATACAAATTCCCCTCATTCATCTCGCCCCTGTCACGCCCAAAAACAACCGTAGACCAGCTCAGCAAAAACGGATGCTTAACACCTATACGATACCGAAAAGTCACATCAAAGAAACGACCCGTCTCCCTTGGATTATAATTAAAGAACTCCTCATTGTTGTAGGTCGCATAAGAAGAAAAGTTATAAGTGTCCGAAAACCCAACACTGAAATTCCCATAGCTATAACTAGCATAATAATTAAACTCCTTATACTCCCCCACCGCATTAGTGCCGCCCCAAAAACCCACACGCAAATTATCGTCCAAAAACGAATAATGCAAATCAGTAGTCAAAACAAACCCATCAGCCACCTCTCCTCCACGCCACAAGTGCATATTCTGAATCTTAGCAGACATCTGAAACTGCCCAAACAACGGAGAGGCAGTAAAAATCAAAAGAATAAAAGTAAAGAGTTTTTTCATAGCTTTTTAGGTGTTAGGTTGTAGGTTTTAGGTTACAGGTATTAGGGTTCGCTTTGTTAAATTTATTATTGTTTTGTTATGCGAATGTAGTACGAGCTATCTATATTACAAGCAGACCTATACATACTTTTTGTATGCAAACGATTGCGGTAACGTTTCCAAAATCTGCAAACGTTTCCAAACCCACCCCTAAAACCTAAAACCTAATACCTAAACCCTGGATTTGACTCAAATGACGTAGGGGCATTAGTAGCTTGTAGCCACTGCCATAGTCGTCTGTATAGTTCATCCCTTTGCTGAGGATTTTCTTCAGCTAGGTTTATGGTCTCTGAAATATCTTCCTTGAGGTTATAGAGTTCGCAGCTTTCAGTTTCATAGAAGTAGATTAGCTTCCAATCTCCTGAGCGGATAACCGAATATGGCGTTGAGCGAAAGTCCATAGGGTCTAAGTACGATTCCAGATATGCAGGGAAGTGCCAGAAGATATCACGAGTGTAGTTATTTTCGTCTATTAGAGTAAAGATATTTTCACCGTCAAGTCCTTCGGGGGCTTTTCCTGTTAGCTCCTCGGCAAATGTTTTATAGAAGTCAACACCTGTGACGGGGATATCTACTGTTGTGGCAAGTGGGGCTTTCTCACTCCATTTTATTGCTAGGGGCACACGGCAGCCGCCTTCATAAGGGGTACCTTTCATTGAGCGCAGCGGGTAATTATCTGTTGCAGACGAGCCGCCATTATCTGAGTAGAAGACTATGATTGTATTGTCTGCCACTCCTAATTCTTCTAGGGTTTGACAAATTGTTTTAAAGCTGTTGTCCACGCTCTCAATCATTGCAGCATAGACAGCGTTGTTATGCCTTAAGCCTCTATCTTTTTGTTCATACTTCTCCACTAGCTCTTGTGGGGCTTTGAGGGGGGTATGTACTCCGTGGTGCGATAAGTATAGGAAGAATGGGGTATCTCCTCTGTCTTGTTTAATGAATTTTACTGCTTCATCTGTTAGCCTGTCTGTTAGGTATTCCCCAGGCGTGCCTTCTTCTAGTCCTATGTGTGTTTTATTTGTTTTAGGGTTTGTGTATGGGAAGAAGTATGAGAATGGGGTTCCTGCTTTTTCGCCAGCTATATTGTATTGGAATCCTTGCGATAGAGGGCCCGTGTTTGAGTTATCGTCACCTAAGTGCCATTTTCCTATTTGTGCGCAGTTATACCCTGCATCAGTCAGCATTTCTGCAAGGGTGTAGAACTGAGGTGTTATTTCGTCGTTATTTGGCGCAGCTATAAGTTTACGTTTCGAGGCTTCCCCTCTGTCAGGAGGGTTTACTGTGTATATACCGTGCCGTGGCGTGTACATACCAGTCATTAGGCAGGCACGAGCAGGAGCTGAGTTAGAGGCAGCAGCATAGCTATTTTCGAACGAGAGGTTTTCACAAAGGAACTTATCAATGTTTGGGGTCTCATAGAAGTCGCTACGGTTCTGATAGCTCAGGTCTGCATAGCCAAGGTCGTCCACGAGAAAGAAGACGATATTTGGCTGTTGAGGTTTACTATTGCAGGCAGTTACAGCCAACAGTGTAGCAGGAGCTAGGAGGAGTAATTTTTCTCTCATAGTATTTAGGTTTGTTCGTTACAACAACAAAGATAGTGAATTTTAATGATTAATGATTAGTGATTAACGTTTGCTAATGATTAATGATTAAAAGAATCGCCCCTAAAGATAGGACGGATATCAGCAGCCATAGACCTACGCCCAATACGATAGGTGCGAAGCCCGTTGTTCGCAGTGCTTTAACCGAAATGCCTGAACCTATCAGAAAGAGGGTCACAACTAGCAGGTGCTTCGAGAGAGAATATATCTCAGCCGAAATAGAGCTTACCGCTGTAAAGCTATTGAGCAGCATAGCGGCAATGAAAAGAAATATAAACCACGGAATAGATACCCTAGTGCGTTTAGAGCGGAACAAGAATACAGACAATAACGACACAGGGATTATCCACAGCGCACGTGTGAGCTTGACAGTAGTAGCGACTGCCAACGCCTCCTCGCCATAGACAGATGCTGCCCCTACAACGGAACTCGTATCCTGAATAGCCATAGCACTCCAAAGTCCAAACTGATACTCGCTAAGCCCCAAAAAATGCCCCAAAACAGGAAAGACCAAAAGCGCCACAGAGTTTAAGAGGAATATAACCCCTAGCGACACAGATATCTCCTCGTCCTTCGCCTCTATCGAAGGAGCGACTGCCGCAATGGCACTGCCCCCACAGATAGCCGTACCCGAAGAAATCAAATGAGCCATACGACGATTTATCCCCATAGCCCTACCGATAAAATACCCTGCGCTCAGCACAACTGTTATAGAACAAAGAGTAAGGACAAAACCCTCCTTACCGACACTCATAGCCTCAGCAGCATTCATCCCAAAACCTAGCCCCACGACCGAGCCCTTCAAAAGCCAAGAGGTCGTACGAGATGAGAACCTCGGCATAGGATGCCCAAAGATAAAGGTAAAGACAAAGCCCATAACAAGTGCCACTGGCGCACTCACATAAGGCGTGGCGCACAACAAAGCAAGTGCGATAAAGGCAATCTTACGATATGAGAATCTCTGAGCGGTGGGCTGCGTGTGCCCAAGTGAAGTTTTTGTGGTCTGCATCTTTTCTGCGATAATTTTTGTTATATATTGTATGACCACAAAGATAGAGGGGTTCTATCTCAAAAACAAGACACAAAATATTATCTATTATAACTATAAGTTATAATGAAGTGTGCAAAACTCCTTAAACACATTCATAAGCCGTCCACCATAGCCCTGCAACGAGACAAACCGAAAGAGACGTGAAATCTCAAGTCCCCCGACCTCGACCCTATGCAGTTCGCCCCGCTCTATATATTCCCTCACTATACGAGAGGAGATAAAAGCATAACAATCTGACGAGCGGACATAGCGCACAATAGCCTCACTGCTACCCAACTGAATCTTAACATTTAGCTCTCTGCGAGATATACCGTGCTCTTTAAGGGCAGAAACAATAACAGACAAAGTGCCTGAACCCTCCTCACGTATAACAAGAGGGAGACCTTTGAGAGCTTCGATATCAAGCGCATTTTTGTGCTTTACCCTAGAGACAAGGATAATCTCGTCAGAGGCAAAGGGCAAGTAGCTCACCGAATTAGAGAGACTTCCGTCCTCAATAAGTGCTAGGTCAATCTCCCTGCGCCTCAGCAGCCTTATAATCTCGTCACTATTAGCGTTAATGACAGAGAGTGTTATGCGAGGATATTCAAGACTGAACTTCGCTAGAATCTCTGGCAAGACATACTGAGCAATAGTCGTAGAAGCCCCTATATGCAGCAAACCTTCATAGCCGAGACTTTCCTTCTCTATCGTATCGTTAAGGGCATTATAGCCCTCTAAAATAGCTTCTACAAGGGGAATCACTGCACTACCCTTCTCGCTCAGCGAAATAGAGTTGCCCCGACGGAAAAATAGCGGCTCTCCAAACTCACCCTCCAACTCTTTGATATGCTTCGAGACTGCTGGCTGCGAAACGTTAAGCATAGCGGCAGCTTTGGTAAAACTAAGGCTACGAGCCACCGTAAGGAAAACTAGGAGTCGAAAATCTGTAATCATAAATCTTAAAAGTAAAAGTATAAGAGGGGGCGGACTTCTTTGCAAGGCAAACACACCCCACTCGTGCGTACTGAGCCATCACAAAGTTAAGCATTATTTCACAAAACCTACACTGAAAACATACATCCAATAGAGATTTCTCACGCCTCGATACGAAATCCTAATAGCGCCCCTTAGGTTCACATAAGTTCATTTGAGACAAAAAATATGGATATACGTAATTTTTTGCATACCTTTGAAATTCAGAGGTGCGGCAAGGATTCCCCTAGAAAGAAACAAGAGTAGCTCCCATTATGACAAACTTAAAAGCGCAAATAAACGACCTGCTCAGACAGGTCGAACAGTATCACGTTCGACCCATCCGCACGACTGTAGATTTCGAAGCCCTGAGCACCGTGATTGAGCACCAGACCTCAGAGCGCATTTCCGCTTCTACACTTAAACGGATGTGGGGCTATGTCAACGATAGGCACTCGCCTCGTCGCTACACCCTTGATGTGCTCTCGAAATATATCGGAGCACGTGATTTTGGAGAGTTCTGCGAGAAGATTGATGCAGAGGGGCTTTCAGATTCGGACTTCTTTTCGCCTTTTATCATCTCGTCGAACGAGACTGCGGTGGGCTACCTCTTCTATGCTAGTATGAGGGTCGAGGAGAGTGTTGCAGCTAAGGTCGCAGGGAGTGTTACAGATATGGTCACTACGACGGTCGAGGGTATGGTTGTAGGCGAGGTGTCGGACAGGGTTACAAATAACCTCACAGATAAGGTCTCCGACAACGTAACAACTAAAGTAACAGACATTGTCACAAATAACCTTGAGGGTATAGTCTCTGAGAAGGTAGAAGGCAGGGACGCAGATGTAGTCACCGAAAAGGTCGAAGGTATGGTCACCGAAAAGGTGACAGACAAGGTGACAGACAAAGTAACAGAAAAGGTGACTAGCAATGTAACGGAGAGGGTCACAGAATATCTTATACCATCGCCCGAAGTAGACGAAGTAAGCGAGGAGGAGTTTGGGCGCAGAGAGGCGTTGTGCCAGGAGTTTTTCAAGGCTCTAGACGCTTATACTGTCAAGATGCAGATGGAGATATATAATCTGACCTGTATAGATGAGAAGCTGCCAGACTTCAAAGAATTGAAGCCTAACTATGCAGCAGAATGCGAGAAGCTATTAGAGTCAATGCTGAGCAGCATAGAGAGCTCGTCGTTATATCCTTATGCACGTCGTGAGATGAAATCTAAAACTGACGAGTACATTAAGATAACTAAGGATTCATTTCTTGGGATGTTCTGGATGAAGTCTGAGATGGAGTATGCCAAGGCGAAGGACTCAATTGCAGCAGAGCTTCGAAAAATACCACAACCGAAAAAAGCTGAGAACTTTTCTGAGCTAAGTTTTGAATAGAAACAGAAGGCTAACGAGAAGTATTCAGAGGTAACGATAAAGGTCTGGGCTGTCGAGTATCGCAAAGCGAACAATCTCACGCCTATCTCAGATGAGCTATTGAAGCACCCTTATGCGAGTATGGGCTTATAGAAAAGGTCTTTAAGAACGGTTATAAAAAGCTCCTAAAGGCAAGAGCGGCACTACTGTGGCTCTAGCCCTTAGGAGCTTTACATATTCTAGAGTGGAGGGGGTATAATTACAGCACCAGATTAAAGAGGTAGCCCAACGCAATAATGAAAAGCGTTATAGTGCCAAAGAAAATAGCTATAAGCCGCCACGTCATAACCTTCTTAAGGAGTGTAGCCTCAGGGAGAGACAACCCCACAACAGACATCATAAAGGCGATAGCCGTACCCATCGAAACGCCCTTGGCGACAAATACCTGCACAATCGGAACTACACCTGCCGCATTAGCATACATCGGCACGGCAAGTATCACAGCGAGTGGCACACCATACCAGCTGTCAGCCGATAGCTGCTCAGTAAAGAAGTTCTCAGGGACATAGCCGTGCATCGCTGCCCCTATGGCTATACCTATGATAACATATAGCAAAACCCCTCTGACAATCTTCCACGAATCCCGAACTATCTGCGGCAGCCGCCCCCAAAACGAAGTCTTTTCTCTCTGCCACTCGACCTGCTCCCTAGCTGAATTAGCCTGTATCTGCTGCACCCACGGCGAGAGATGCCTTTCGAGCTTAAACTTCCCGAGTATAAAACCCCCGATAACGCCAAGTGCTACGCCCGAAATAGCATAAATCAAAGTAGCCTTAAGCCCAAACGACCCCAGGAACATAGCCACAGCGACTTCGTTAACCAGTGGAGAGGTTATAAGATAGGCGAAGGTTACCCCAAGGGGAATCCCCCCTTTGACAAAGCCTATAAAGAGCGGTATCGACGAGCACGAACAAAAGGGAGTGATAGCCCCAAAGAGCGAAGCAAAGAGATACTGGAAACCATAGAGCTTACGAGTAGTCAAAAAGTTACGCAGCCTCTCAATAGGCAAATAGGCATTGATAACGCCCATAATCGCACTAATAAAGAACAGCAGTATTAAAATCTTAATAGTGTCATAGAAAAAGAAATTAAGGGCAGCCCCCAAGTGCGAAGATGCCTCAACTCCAAATATGTCATAGACAAGCCAATTGGCAAAGCTCTGTATCATAAATTACATTTTTTATTTTTATATGCCTACTCGCAGCGGCAAAACTTATTAGCACCGCAGGCGCACGACGGCTCCTCTGCCATCTCGTCTACCCATAGGCGGTGGAACTTGCGACGTATCTCGTCACGAACCCTACGAAACTCACTCTCGACAAACTCAGGCGAACCTACTGCCTCAGATGGGTCATCAAAGCCTATATGCAGTCTATGGCGAACCGTGCCGCCAAAGATAGGACACGACTCGTTAGCTCCCCCGCACACCGTAATGACATAATCCCACTCCTCGCCCAGGTATTTCTCAACAGAATCGGACGTGTGAGATGAGATATCAATACCTACCTCTGCCATAGCTCGCACCGCCCCCTCGTTGAGCTTTCCACTTGCACGAGTTCCTGCCGAAAAGACCTCTAGTGTCTTATCGAACGATTGTAAAAAGCCGTGCGCCATTTGGCTGCGACAGCTATTGCCAGTGCATAAAATTAGTACCCTCATTTGTATGAAAATTTATAGATAAAACATATAAGCGTAGTAAACCCCCACTGCTACAAATAACCAGGCGACAACAAGCGAAAACCACTTCTGAAAAGCCTTAATGCGGTTATAAACCTTACTCAGCCCACCAACGCTATATGCCAAAACCCACGCCACCACAATAACGGGCAGAGCCGTTGCCACAGCAAAAACCACAGGCAAGAGGTATCCTCCCGTAGCGGTTGCCGACATCGGAATAAGCATACCAAAGTAGAAGACCCCACTGGTAGGACAGAATGCCAAAGCAAATAACACACCAAGCAGTAGCGCACCGAAGCCACCCCTGCGCCTCAGCCCCTCTTTGTTAGAGCCTCTAAAGCCAAAGCCTCCAAGTTTGAGCCTACTGGCAAAGAGCATAAAGAGCCCTATAAGTATTAGGGCAGCAGGGAGTACCATCTCGCCATATCTCGACACTGCTTTTTGAATTTGAAAGAGCGAAGAGCCCTCTCGCAAAATGGTGATGAGTATAACGCCTAGAACAGTATAGCTCAGAATCCTCCCAAGGGTATATAATATTCCGCTCCAAAAGATTTTCTTTGGAGAGTCTATATCACGACTTATGTAGCCTATGGCTGTTATATTCGTAGCCAACGGACAGGGCGACACTGCTGTAAGAAGCCCTAGCAGGAAGGCGGTAAATATAGGCGTTGTACTACTCTCAAGGAGCGATTGTAGCCACTCCATCTCACTGAGCTATCTTTTGGACAGCCTCCCTTAGGTTTTCTTTAAAGACCTCAGGATTGTTTCTAGCATATTGGAACGACATAGCCGTAAGGTTGTCGACCTTGCCGTCTTTAACGACTATAAGCGACGAGCTAGCAATCTCGTAGCTGTCGGCTATCTTTTCGCCCTCTGGTGTCGAGAAATCAATGGTTACCATAGCTACGCCCTCATCTGCGAGTTGAGCTACAAGTTCTGCTGCTTCTGTGCCGATTGCCACACAAGTAGCGCAGCGTTGTTTACCGTGGAAGTACAGAACATTTGTTAGGCTATTGTCTATTGTTTGCAGCTGAGATATTGAAGTAGAATCCTTTTCTGAGCTATCGGTTTTACTTTTCTGCGAGTTCCCTGTGCCGCACGCCACTAGTGCGAGAAATAGGCAAAGGGACGTAAACTTTAGTGTTTCTCTTAGCATTTGTTTGTGTGATATTATTTTGTGAGTATTGTTTTCACTTCGTTTTTCGATAGTTTTTTACCAGCCGATACGACCTTGCCGTCAATGACGAGGGCAGGGGTAGCCATCACATCAAAGCTCATAATTTCCATAATATCCTCTACCTTTTCGATAGTTGCTTCTATGTTTAGTTCTTCGACTGTTTCACGCACTGTCGCCTCTAGTGCCTTGCAGCTAGCGCACCCTGTTCCTAATACTTTAATTTTCATAATTTTTTTGGTATTTTTATTTAATTAGTTTAATGTTTACGGTTATGTAGAGGGTAAAGAGTTTTGGGATGTGCCTATTATGCCATTGTTATTTGCAGCACTTTTTATCTTCCTCTACGGTCATTAAATCTACGGTCTTTATAAGCTCGTCAAAGAGTTCTTGAGCTTCTTTCCACGCCGCTTTACTGATACAGTATTTAACCTTTGGGGGCAATATCTCGCCTTGAATAAGCCCAGCATTTTTCAGCTCACTAAGATGCTGCGACACCGTAGCTTTAGCAATAGGCAGAACCTCGTGAATATCGCCAAAGAAGCAGCTCTCACGACTTGCGAGAAATCGCACAATCGCCACACGTGCAGGATGTCCGAGGGCTTTCATATATCGAGCTGTCTGCTCCTCCCTATTTTTATAGTTTTTTGTCATAGCTTTAGTTTCGTTGTTCGCAAAGTTACGAACAATATTTTCTCAATCCAAATTTGATACCATTTTTTTTACATACGGAGAAGGAGTCAGGGGCTATTTTTAGAAAATTTTTATACCTTTGCTTCCTTTAAGGGGACTTCTAAAAATTAAAGTTTTGATATTCAATAAATTATCACTATCTTTGTAGTGTAATATAAAGTACAACCACTATGATTTTTAAGAGTACAGGTAAACGAGGATTGTTCGATGA
>JAWXTN010000025.1:0-34122 GCA_044433515.1 Rikenellaceae bacterium
CCTCTTTGTAACCCTCTGCGCCTCTTTGCAACCCTCTATGCCTCTTTGCAACCCTCTGTGCCTCTAAGCAGCCCTCTGTGCCTCTAAGTAGCCCTCTGTGCCTCTCTTATAGTTTACGAGCTACCTCTACGATTGTGTAGCTTTCCACTATATCGCCAACCTTTATGTCGTTGTAGTTTTCGATTGCAAGTCCACACTCTACATTAACGTTAACCTCCTTAACCTCGTCCTTAAAGCGTTTAAGCGAATTTAACTTACCTGTATAGACTACAATACCGTCACGAATCACACGCACTGCATTACCTCTAGTAACCTTGCCCTCACGAACAATACAACCAGCAATCGTGCCGACCTTCGAGATTTTGAAAGTTTCAAGAACCTCAACCGACGAAGTGATTTCCTCCTTAGTATCAGGAGCCAACATACCTTCGATAGCGTCCTTAATCTCGTTTATAGCGTCATAGATAATAGAATACAAGCGGATATCAATTTCCTCCTTCTCAGCCAAGCGACGAGCCGCTGCCGATGGACGAACTTGGAAACCTACGATTACAGCATTAGAAGCTGCCGCAAGCAGGATATCACTCTCCGATACCGCACCCACAGCCTTGTGGATAACATTCACTTGAACCTCCTCGGTCGATAGCTTAATAAGCGAACCAGTAAGCGCCTCGATAGAGCCGTCCACGTCACCCTTAACGATGATGTTAAGCTCCTTGAACGAACCAATTGCAATTCGTCGCCCGATTTCGTCGAGTGTAATGTGTTTTTGAGTTCTCAGACCCTGCATACGTGCAAGCTGCTCACGCTTATTAGCGATATCACGAGCCGCCTTATCGTCGTCCATCACGTTAAACATATCACCTGCCTGAGGTGCACCGTTCAATCCAAGCACTAGCACTGGAGTAGCTGGACCTGCCTCTGTAATTTTCTTACCACGTTCGTTGAACATAGCCTTAACACGACCTGTATAGATACCCGAAAGGAGCACATCTCCAATTCTAAGAGTACCGTTCTGCACAAGGACAGTTGTTACATATCCCCTACCCTTGTCAAGCGACGATTCGATAACCGAACCCGAAGCCTTGCGGTTAGGATTAGCCTTAAGGTCTAGAAGTTCTGATTCGAGGACAATCTTTTCGAGAAGTTTGTCAACGCCCATACCCTTCTTAGCCGATATATCTTCACTCTGATACTTACCTCCCCAGTCTTCGACCAGATAGTTCATAATAGAGAGTTGTTCTTTGATTTTTTCAGGATTCGCACCATCTTTGTCGACCTTATTAATCGCAAATACGATAGGTACACCTGCTGCTTCTGCGTGGTTTATAGCCTCTTTAGTTTGAGGCATTATAGCGTCGTCGGCAGCTACGATAATAACCGCAACGTCAGTAATCTTCGCACCACGTGCACGCATCGCCGTAAAGGCTTCGTGACCTGGAGTATCGAGGAAGGTAACCCTTCTGCCATCTTCTAGCTTCACAGAGTATGCACCGATGTGCTGAGTGATACCACCCGCTTCACCTGCGATAACATTTGTCTTACGGATGTGGTCAAGAAGCGAAGTCTTACCGTGGTCAACGTGACCCATCACCGTAACGATTGGCGGACGAGAAATCAAATCCTCTTCCTTATCTTCCTCTTGGTCGATAGCCTCTTGAATTTCAACCGATACGAACTCTACATTAAAGCCAAATTCTTCGGCTACGATTGCAAGAGCCTCTGCGTCCAAACGCTGATTTATACTCACCATCAGACCGAGGTTCATACACGAAGCGATAACATCGTTTATCGAAGCGTCCATCATTGTTGCAAGTTCCTGCACTGTTACAAACTCAGTGAGTTGTAGCACACCACTGTTTTGTTCTAGCTTTTCTGCCTCCTCAGCCATACGACCTTGAACTGCATCACGCTTATCTCTTCTATACTTCGAAGATTTTGTCTTTTGACCCTTGTTTGTAAGTTTTGCTAGAGTTTCACGAACTTGCTTTTGTACATCTTCGTCACTCACCTGCTCTCTTACGATTGGTTTTGGTCTTTGTCTACCTCTATTTGGGTTAGCGTTATTACCTGGACCTCTACGGTCTTGTCCACCGTGGTTTTGTGGTCTAGAGCCTTGATTGCCTCCGCCACCTTGGTTTTGCTGTCTTGCACCACCTGATTGTTGCGAAGCGTTAGAGCCTTGGTTATTTCCACCGCCCTGGTGTTGAGTTCTTGCTCCACCACCGTTTTGTCCACCACCGTTTTGTCCACCTTTGGAGATGTCTACTTTATTTTTCTTGATACGGTTACGCTTACCTCTTCCGCCACCAGAGTTTGACTCCGAAGGAGTTGGCAGGGTAATCTTCCCTAGAATCTTAGGACCCGAAAGCTTCTCTGCCTTGTTTGCCCTAAATACTTCACCGCTAACACTTGGTGCAGCATCTTTTGTCGACACCTCAGCAGCATCGCTCTTCACATTTGTTTCTTTCACTTCTTCTGTCACCTGAACCGCAGGCTTTACTTTTTCCTCTACTTCTTCTTTACTCTCAGCCTTAGGCTCTTCGACCTTTGGTTTATCAAGGGCAGGCTCCTGTTGTTTAGGAGCGATGTTTTCTATATTATTTTCTGCAAGAGCTACCTCTTTCGCCTCTTTCGCCTCTTTCGCCTCTTTCTCCTCCTGCTGAGGAGCTGATTCTCTTTGCGCTTCTTCGCTTATCTTTGGCTCTTGAGCTACTGCTACTTCTTCTTTCTTTGGCTCAGAGGTCACAGGTACTTCGACCTCTTGTTTAGGGCTTTGTGGAGCATCTTCTGCAACCACACCCTTCGCAGGAGCATCAAGATTAATCTTACCCAATACCTTAGCTTTAAAGACCTCAGTTGGCTTGTGCGTAGGAGTTTTACTATCTACTTTAGGCTCTTTAGGCATTTCCACACCTTGTGCCGTAGCTGCACTACGCATAACCTCACGAACATTAAGCTTTTCAACTGGCTCACTGCCTCCAAATTCTTTATTAAGAACAGCTATTTGTTCACTACTAAGTATAGTGTTAGGATTTACTCCTTCCCCTAACCCTTTAGAATTTAGATAATCTACCAGATGGTGCGCACCAGTCGAGAAGGTACGTGCCATTGCGCTCAGTCTTACTTTTTTTTGTTCGCTCATTATTATTGTCTCTTCGGCTTTATATAAAATTAGAAAGTATTTTTCTCCCCACCTCTCTTAATATTCGTTCTGAGGCGGTATAGCTATATATATCTTCGGTCATTCATCTCTTTTTAAAATTTGGCGTATGGGGGAAGTTTACTCCTTTACCCTCTTATATTTTGAGATGTTTGCCTTACGGTATTTCTTTTAGTCTTCGAATTCGGTACGAAGTATCGCCATAACCTCTTCAACGGTCTCAACCTCAAGGTCAGCTCTTGTAGCTAGCTCATTGACATCTTGAGCAAGTACCGAACGGGCAGTATCATATCCAACCTTAATAAGAGAGTCGATAATCCACTGTTCGATTTCGTCGTTGAAGTCTTGCAAATCCACGTCATCTTCCACTTCAGCAGGTGCGCCCTCTCTATATACGTCAATATCGTATCCCGTAAGTTCGCTAGCGAGTCTAATATTTAGACCGCCCTTACCGATTGCAAGTGAAATTTCAGAAGGTTTAAGGTGTACCTCAGCAGTTTTAGTCTCGTCGTTAAGTACAACAGAAGAAACCTTGCCAGGGTTAAGTGCCCTTTGGATAAGGAGTTGAGCGTTCGTTGTGTAGTTTACAACGTCGATATTTTCGCCACGAAGTTCCTTAACGATTGTGTAGATTCTCGCACCCTTAACACCCACACAAGCTCCCACTGGGTCGATTCTCTCGTCGTAGCTCTCAACGGCTACTTTCGCCCTCACACCGGCAATACGCACAACCTTTTTGATTGTGATAATACCATCAAAAATTTCAGGCACTTCCATTTCGAAGAGTCTCTCTAGGAATTGAGGAGCGATACGAGAAAGGAAAATCTTAGGAGTACCGTTCACCATTTCCACTTTGCTGACGATTGCACGAATGCTTTCGCCCTTGCGGAAGAAGTCACTAGGGATTTGGTCTTGTTTAAGTAGGATTAGTTCATTGTCGTCATCGTCGATAACGAGCATTTCACGCTTCCACACTTGGTAGACCTCGCCAGTGATAAGTTCACCGATTCTCTCTGAGTATTTAGCAAAGAGGTTTGCCTTCTCGATATCCATAATTCTAGAAGCTAGGTTCTGGCGAATTGCCAAAACAGAACGACGACCAAATGCGCTCATAGGCATAAGCTCTGAGACTTCTTCGTCGATTTCGTAACTTTCGTCTAGTTTACGTGCATCTGAGAGTGAAATTTGGAAGTTATCATCAAGCACATCTCCGTCTTCCATAACTATACGACGACGCCAAATCTCAAGGTCTCCCTTTTCGATATTGACAATAATGTCGTAATTTTCGTCAGTGCCATAAGTCTTTTGTAGCATCGAACGAAAAACATCTTCGAGAACTCCCATCATTGTGGGTCTATCTATATTCTTTAGATCTTTGAATTCAGCAAAGTTCCCTGCTAGATTGATAGTTTGCATAGCTCGTCTTCTTATTTTGGTTGTAATTAATTTGTATTATCCTTTTAATTTGTCTTATAGTCTCAACTTTATAGTCTCTTTCCTTTATAGCTTCAACTTTTATAGCTTCAACTTTTATAGCTTCAACTTTTATAGCTTCAACTTTTATAGCTTCAACTTTTATAGCTTCAACTTTTATAGCCTCAACTTTTATAGCCTTAACTTTTATAGCCTTAACTTTTATAGCCTCAACTTTTATAGCCTTAACTTTTATAGCCTCAACTTTTATAGCCTTAACTTTTATAGCCTCAACTTTTATAGCCTCAACTTTTATAGCCTCAACTTTTATAGCCTCAATTTACAGGCAGCTGGGGAAAGTTCTGTACCTGTGTCACGCCCCTCGCCAGTATAATTTTCTATTTTATTGTCAAGAGTTCGTGAACGCTTTTGATTTCGTCCATAGTGTAGCTCTCTTGTTTTACTACTAGTTCTTTTTTCTTTTGGCCTTCGACAGCTTCCTTTTGGCTGTATGAGATTGTTATCTTCTCTGAGGTAGCCTCAACTAGCTCGCCCGATAGTTTTCTGCCCTGTTTTAGGACAATCTCCACAGGCTTGCCGATACATTTGTCAAACTGACGCTGTATCTTAAGCGGCGAGCCGATACCAGCCGACGATACCGTCAGCGAGTAGTCTTCCTCTCCACGACTATCTAGCTCTGCCTCGATAGCCTTTGAGAGTTTAGCGCACTCGTCTATGTAGACCCTTGTGTCGCTATCGACTGTTAGCTCAATATCCTGTGCTCTCGAAATTTTCACATCCACGACAAAAAGCTCAGAGCCTTCTGGAAGTAAACTCTCAGCGATTTGTAGTATTTGTTCTTTGTCAATCATTGTTTTACGTTTTGTTATGCTCAAATTTTTGCGCAAAAAAAGGGCATATTTGCCCCTCAATATCTCTCTCACCTGTTCACTCACGCACCTTCTCTCACTTGTTCACTCACGCACCTTTGAAATATTTTTCTATGCTATGGAACACTTCTAAAAATAAGCCCTCCCTCTCATAAGAAAACACCTCTCCGTCACCGTAAACAGGGACGCTCGCTCCCCCTCTTGAGAACGCTCGGGGCAAAGATAGTAAAAAAAAAGTTTATATCAAAAAAATCGGTGCAAATTACGGCAAAAAACTTGAGGAGAATTTCTAGAAATTCCCATTAAGAAATTTCTGGGAACTTCTGGGAAGTCCTAAAAGTTCCCATTAGGAAATTTCAGAGGAGTTCCAAAAATTCCTTTTTGAAAATTTTTGGAGAGTTCTAGAAGTTCTCTCTAAAAAATTTCTAATAATTCTCCCTAGCCTATCAAATGTATAAGACTTTGAATCCTCCCGCCTTTTGCCGTCTGAGACATAAGCTCTTTTTCGATTTCCTCAGATGGCAGCACTACGCCCTTCGCCTCCTTATTATCCACTAGCCACTGCGCCCCAAAGTTATGTAAAGACATAGTCGCATCTATATATCTCAGGTGTGTCGGCTCGTCGAGAATAAAGTTAATAGTTCTCTTGCCACAGAGAGTCCTAGTGTTAGGTATTGAGTCGCCATATTCGTCCTCCGCTCCCATATTCGCTAGCAGCGTATCACTTGCCAAAAGAGGCTCTAGAGTAACGGTCTTTTCAAGGGCGTGCTCCACCCCTGTTGCCATCACAACACAGTAGGCATCCCTCACCGCTGCATCTACCGCCACACGGTCTCTATAATTTACAATCTCAAAGCCCTCAATCGCAAAGCTAGGGTCTGATACAACACATACATCTGCGCCATTCTCTACCCCATAATGGGTAATACCCCTGCCTACTTTGCCACTTCCAAAGACCACGAGCTTTTTACCTTTCCAATCCCGATAGCCTAGCTCAGCCATAGCCCTAAAGAAACTCTCGCCCGTGCCCAGCACAGTTTCAAGCTGTTTAATCCTAGAGCTATCAGCAGCATAACACCTCACCCCCGCATCTCTATATTTCTCGATACCCGAACGAGTAAGCTCCACATAGCCCTTCGCTGTCGGGGTCTTTATGTATGATGCCGCACAGTCTAGCACAACATCCACCTCTACCCCACAACTTAGGTCAGCGAGCTGCTCTGGCGAAACAACCTTTAGCCCCAGCTCACCACGACAAAACTCCAAGACCTCTTTATCGGCAGAGATAAACGAACTCTCGCCCACCATTAGCTCAGCACCTGCTGCCAATAGCGAGCGGTACTTTAGCAGCGTGTTCTTAAAGAGCGGAGTCACATCCACAACCCTTAACCCCTTAAGAGGCTTCTCAACGCTCCATTTTTGAAACTGCGCCTCTAGCGTCGGGTAATCTTCCTTTGTGTATCTGCCCTCCAACAGAGCCTCTATTTTGGCGATTCTATCTGTCATAATTTAGCTTATAAATTTGCCTAGTCTTTTCTTTAATCCTCTCTTATGCTTCGATAAGTTCAAAGAGCATATCCTTAAGCCTGTCAATATTAAGCGACGTAACCGAACTTATAAAGAGAGTTTTAATATCTTTTGGGAGTTCTTCTTGCAGGTGTTCCATTAGCTCTTCATCTAGCATATCGCTTTTAGTCACTGCGAGCATTCGCTCTTTATCCAATAGCTCTGGGTTGTGTTGCCTAAGTTCGTCGACAAGGATATCATACTGCGCAGCGATACTATCGCTATCGGCAGCCACCATAAAGAGCAGCACCGAGTTTCTCTCGATATGTCTTAGGAAGCGAAGCCCTAGCCCACGCCCTTCGGCAGCCCCTTCTATAATACCTGGAATATCCGCCATAACGAATGATTTCTGCCCACGCCCCTGCACAATACCTAGGTTCGGTTCAAGCGTCGTAAAGGCATAGTCAGCAATCTTTGGTTTGGCAGCAGACACAACGCTTAGTAGTGTCGATTTACCAGCATTAGGGAAGCCCACGAGCCCCACATCCGCCAAGACCTTTAGCTCAAGAACATACCATCCCTCGTGCATCTCTCCCCCTGGCTGACTGTAACGAGGCGCTTGATTAGTAGCAGTGCGGAAGTGCCAGTTACCTTTACCTCCACGTCCGCCACGACAAAGAACCACCTCTTCGCCTGCTTCGACTACTTCTGCCACCTGCTCGAAAGTTTCGGCATCTTTCACGACAGTACCCAGCGGCACGTCGATATATACGTTTGCTCCATCTGAGCCGTGCATACGAGCTCCGCCTCCACGCACACCATTTTCGGCAGCCCAGTGGCGATTAAATTTCAAGTGCAAGAGTGTCCAGTGGTTTGTAGAGCCACGAAGTATCACACTACCGCCACGACCGCCATCCCCTCCATCGGGTCCGCCGAATTCCACAAATTTTTCACGCCTAAAGTGCGATGCTCCTGCTCCCCCTTCTCCGCTACGTGCGTAGATTTTTGCATAGTCTACAAAGTTTGATGATGCCATTTATTTATATTTTATATTTATTTTATTTTTCACTTAAACCAATACTCCCCCCAAGCCATTAATCATTAGCCTTTGTGACTTCCCAAAGGACAATCCCCCCAGCCACCGAAACATTGAGAGATTTCTTTATCCCCTTTTGCTCGATTTCGATAATTTCATCACACATTTCCAGCACCCCAGAGTTCACCCCCTCTACCTCATTGCCGAGAACAAAGGCGTAATCCATACCCTCAGCCCTATGAAAGGCGGTAAGATCAACCGACCGTTCACTTTGTTCGATAGCCGCTATTCTACAACCTTCTTCTTTGAGGGTATTAAGGGCTGCCGTTGTATTTTCGAATTTACGCCACTTCACACTTAGCTCTGCTCCGAGAGCTGTTTTATGAATCTCCTTCGAGGGCGGTGTAGCAGTAATTCCACACAGCACAACCTCATCCACACCAAGTGAATCGGCAGTTCTAAAAATCGAACCGACATTTAGCGCACTGCGTACATTGTCTAGAACTACAACAATTTTATTTTTAGTATTATTCTTCATATTTATTTTTTCAGACTGCAAAATTACATTAATTTTGCGAAACTATGACTATACTCACTTGGGAAATTGCTCTTTATGGCTATAAAGACTATTTAATACTAGAGCGTTCGCTATCGAAAAATAGCACTAGCGCATATCTACGAGATATGGCGCATCTCTGCGACTATGCCTCTCAGAGGGATATCTCGCCCCTAGAGTTTAGCCGTAGCGATGCCGAGGATTTCCTTGCTTCGCTCCACGACAAGGCACTAAGCCGCAGTTCAATCGCTCGTGTAATTTCGGGAGTAAAGAGCTTTTTCAACTATTTAGTCCATTCGGATAGGATAGAGGCTTCACCCTTTGATATGGTCGAATCACCACGCATAAGCCGCCCACTGCCCGATGTACTTACCTATACAGAGATACTAGATATCTTTTCAGCCGTGGATTTGAGCGAGCCACTAGGGCATCGCAATAGAGCAATCCTAGAGGTACTATATGGCTGCGGACTCAGAGCGACCGAACTTACGGAGCTAACCCTTGACGATATTTTCTTTAACGACGGCATACTGAGAGTCATAGGCAAGGGCAACCATCAGCGACTTGTGCCCATCTGTTCCACAACGCTAAAATATCTCCGCCTATATCTAGAGCAAAGAGCCACAACAAAGATAGATAGCCGCAGCGAAAACATAGTATTCCTCAGCCGCAGAGGCAAGAAGCTAAGCCGCATTATGATATTTAACATTGTCCGAGAGGCAGCAGCTCGTGCAGCCACACAAAAGGACGTTCACCCCCACACCCTCCGCCATAGTTTTGCCACTCATCTAGTAGAGGGAGGGGCAGATATACGTGCAGTACAGCAAATGTTAGGACACAAGAGCATAACTACAACCGAGATATACACGCATATCTCTATGACTACTCTTCGTAAAGCCGTAGAGCTGCTTCGGCCTGAATCCTAAGCATCTCTATACCTCCCATAACGACAGCCCCACGCCCACGACAGAGCTTCAAAAAGAGCGTTTCGCCAGGATTATAAACCAGGTCATAGCAGATGGTATGCTCTCTAATTTCTGAGTAGTCAATCGGCGGAAAGGCATCAATTTTCGGAAACATACCCAGAGGTGTAGTATTGACAATGACATCGACCTCAGAGGGGTCAAAATAGTCATATCCATCGCCCTTCCTCGACACAACGCTACATTCTAGCCCCATAGACCTAAGCGCCCACACAACAGCCTTACTAGCCCCACCAGAGCCGAGCACAGCCGCCCTTTTATGCCACTCCTTTATAAGCGGTGCGATAGATTCTCTAAAGCCTATAACATCGGTATTAAAGCCTTCGAGTTTACCTTCTCTTGCCCTAACACAATTAACCGCCCCGACCTCACGAGCGACCTCATCGACACTATCCAGAAAGGGGATAATCGCCTCCTTATGAGGGATAGTCACCGAGAAGCCCACAAGCCCTTCTGGTCTTTTAGCCATAAACTCCTCTACGCTCTGACACTCAAAATTTTCAAACTCATAACCCTTAGCCTCAAACCACCCCTTCGAGAAGGAATGCCCAAGAGGATAACCTAATATACCATACATACGTCTTATAATTTTCTAAATAATAAACATTTTTTCTCACTAACAATTCACTCACTTTAAACAGAGCTACACCCACACCTACACCTACACCTACACACATATCTACAACAAAAATTCTTCAACATTCTGAGGAGTTATAACCTTAAAGACAGCAGAAGAATATGCCTCCTCGAATTGTACAGGGATTTTAACCTTTGCCTTATCGTTCCATTTGAATTCAAAGGCACTAAGTGCGCCATCCTCCTCTTCGAGATAATCTATTTCCTTTTGCTGCGTTGTTCTCCAAAACCAGCTATTAGCCCACCTACCAGAGTAGTGGTTATTTTTCATACGCTCTGAGATAAGGAAATTCTCCCACAACGCACCGATATCACTTCTATTTTCCGCAATTGAGAAATTTGCCAACAGCGCATTTCTAATGCCATTGTCATAAAAATAAATCTTACGGCTACGCTTAAGTTCATTTCTCAGATTACGACTAAATGCTCCGAGCCTAAATATAACAAAAGTTTGCTCCAATAGTACAACATATTTTTCAACAGTTTTCGAGTCTAGTCCACAGGTCTGCCCCAGTTCATTATATGAGACCTGCGAGCCCACCTGCATCGCAAGAGCTTGGAGGAGTTTAAGAAGGTTATCTGGTTTCTTTATCTGCTCCCACATCAAAATATCTTTATACAAGTAACTTTCCGATAGTTGTCTTAGAATATCCTTTTCACGTCCTGCATTAACGACAACATCTGGATAATAACCATAGACCAAACGATGCGGCAACATCCTTTTTTCCTCCAGTAGACCGTGATGCGCAGACATCTCCGAAAAAGAGATAGGATACATCCTATACTCCCACTTCCGCCCAGTCAAAGGCTCATTAACTTTATTTGCCAAATCAAACGAAGAGCTACCCGTTGCAATAAGCTGAACATCCTTAAGGTTATCTGCAATAAGTTTTAACTTAAGTCCGATATCTTCGATACGCTGCGCTTCGTCCACAACAACAATCTTCTTGTTTCCCACAATCGCACTAAGGCGAGTCGAGGAGACATTCTCCAATAAATTCCTAACGTCAATTTCATCGCCATTAAGCCACAAAACGTCCTTAGGGTCATCGAACAAGTCCTTCAGCACAGTAGTCTTGCCAACTTGACGAGCCCCCATAATAATAATTGCTTTCCCCGAGCCTAGCTTCGAGACAATGCTCTTTTTTATTACCCTTTCGACCATAATTTTAGTTTTTTAGGGGACTTCTAATGATTCCCTTTACTTAAGAGAAATCCGTTTCCAGAAGTCCTCACATACAACTTTACAAGAAAGAATTACATATCTTCCCCTGCACAAAGGTAGTAATTTTTCGGAATGAAATCCAAAAAAATCATAATTTTTTCGGAATGGAATCCAAAAATTCTTTAATATTTTCGGATTTGGGCATTTTTTACCAAAAAACACCCCAAGAAGCCACCGCCCCAAAAGAGCCACATTTCAATCTTTCTTTCACACATTTTACATTTTAATTTACAAAAAACATAAACTCACATATCACTGCGACACCACAAAATAGACAATAGAGAAATTTCGCCACACTTTTAGTTGACAAACGATTCTTTTTTCGTAATTTTGCAGTCTTCGTTTTTTGGCACTTTTTCCTTTAGAATTCCTAGAGAAAAAAGCACACAGAACAGCGATATCAATTTTTCTAGCCACTGATACACTTTTCAAAATAAATATGAGTTTTTTAGATAGCCTTTCACCATCACAACGAGAAGCAGCCAGCAATTTCGAGGGCGCATCACTTATCATAGCAGGCGCAGGGAGCGGCAAGACACGCACGCTAACCTACCGCATAGCCCATATGATACAAAGCGGCGTATCGCCTATAAATATACTTGCACTGACCTTTACCAATAAAGCAGCACGAGAAATGCGTGAACGTATGGCAACGATACTCTCGCCCGATGCCCTTAGAGGTCTTTGGATGGGCACGTTCCACGGTGTCTTTCGCAGAATACTAAATGCCGAAGCAGCAGTTATAGGCTACCCTCAGAACTTCACACTATACGACACATCCGACTCCACATCACTTGTAAAGACCATAATCAAAGAGCTAAGCCTCAACGAAGACAAGTACAAGCCACGTGATGTATTCTCACGCATATCATTTGCCAAGAACTCACTGGTAACCCCTGGCTCATACGAAGCAAACGTAGACATACGAGCCGAGGACAGCTCAATGCGTCGTCCAGAGCTATACCGTATCTACAAAGAGTATTCATACCGCTGCAAAGCAAATGGAGCTATGGATTTCGACGACCTTCTTCTAAATATGAACTATCTCTTAAGAGACCATCCCGAAGTAGCAGCGAAGTATTGTGAGCTGTTCCGCTACATTATGGTCGATGAGTATCAGGACACAAATTTCTCGCAATACCTTATCGTCAAGAAGCTAGCTGCCCTTCACAGCAATATCTGTGTAGTGGGCGACGATTCACAGAGTATCTATTCATTTCGTGGGGCAAAAATCGAGAATATCCTACGTTTCGAGAAGGATTTCCCAGAGGCTCAGGTCTTCCGCCTAGAGGAGAACTACCGTTCCACAAAGACCATTGTAGAGGCTTCAAACTCCCTGATAGAACATAACAAGGGCAAGCTCAAAAAGCATCTATTCTCGTCGGGAGTACAAGGCGATAAGATACGTGTATTCGAAGCCTTCACCGACAAAGACGAGGCGGCACGCATTGTCAACGACATAGCCTCAACAATCTACAGTCTGGGAGCTAGCCCTTCGGATTTTGCGATACTATACCGCACACACTTCCAGTCACGTGTTCTCGAAGAACAACTTCGCAGCAAGGGAATATCCTATCAGATTTTCGGTGGCAATTCCTTTTATAGCCGCATAGAAATAAAGGCTATGCTTTGCTACCTACGCTTAGCAGTGAACCCAGCTGACGACGAGGCATTCAAGCGCATAATAAACTTCCCTGCCCGAGGCATTGGCGGCACATCACTTCAGAAGATTGAGAGTGTAGCAGCAGAAAAGGAGACCTCTATGTTTGAGATACTACGCACCACATCGCCTAGCGAGATAGGCATACGAGGTGTAGCGAGCAAGGGCATTGCTAGTTTTTTGGAGGCATTCACTGAATTGTCTTCAAAGGTCGACACGCTCGATGCCTATGAGTTTGCTAGCGAAGTGGCAGTACGTTCAGGTATGCTTTCATTTTTCAAGGCTAGCGGTAGCGTAGAGGACAAATCCAGAGTAGAGAATATCGAAGAGCTTCTAAACGCCATCAAGAGTTTTGCCGTACCCGAAGAGATGGGTCAGAGCGCAATAATCACAGAAGAGGCAGCTTTAGAGGAGACAGATGAAAAGACATTTGGCATATCAGAGTGGCTCGCCGAGGCATCCCTTCTCAGCGATTTGGACACTGAGAAAGACGACGGCATTCCGAAGGTAGGTCTTATGACTGTCCACGCAAGTAAGGGTCTAGAGTTTAAGTATGTCTATATCGTGGGTCTAGAGGACAAGCTATTTCCATCCCTTCGCCAGGAGTTTTCCGATGGCGAGATAGAGGAGGAGCGCAGGCTTTTCTACGTGGCAATCACTCGTGCAAAGACTCGTGTAACACTTAGCTATGCTCTTTCACGTTTTCAGTGGGGCGAGGTCAAGGATTGTTTGCCAAGCCGTTTTTTAAAAGAAATAGACGAGCAGTATCTTGACAACTCCGCTTGCAATGGAGCAGCGGTACGAGACAGAGGATTTTCTAGCGGTCGCTTTGGTGGCGGCACACGCACCTTCCCTTCCAAGGGAGAGACAGCGAAGCGAACCACAACAGGGGGCAGCCAAGGGGGCTATGGCTCACAGCGCAAGTTTGGCGACACTTCACAACGCAGTGGCACTTCACAACACAGCAGCACATCTCAGCGCACAACTTCGCCAAGTCCACAGAACAGCAATAGCGACTGGCTAAAGCTCCCTACGACACGAGGGAGTATGACACGTGTAGCCCGCAGCGAGGGTGTAGCCATAGCCGAAGCCGAGGGTCTAGCCGTTGGCACACGAGTATCACACGAGCGTTTTGGCAGAGGCGAAATTATCTCTATGGAGAAGACCCCGACCGACGTAAAGTTAACGGTAGAGTTTGAGGGTATAGGCACAAAGACTCTGCTACAAAAATTCGCAAAGCTCATAAAGTTATGATAACAATATTAAACACCGACAACAAGGAGCGTGCAACACGCCTATTCAAGGAGTTACAAAGGGAGAAGCACGGCCTTGTAGCCGACACTATGGAGTATTATGGCGAGCGCTATGCTATGAACTATGGCGTAAGTTTGCATACCATTAGAGCAGCAGCACAGCGCATAGGCAGCGACCATCTCTTTGCACGCTATCTCTTCGCACATAGTGTACGAGAGCTAAAGCTAGCATCTATTTCGATACTAGAGCCTAGTTCACTGACTAGCGATAAAGAGCTAGCCTTTTGGTCACAGGGTTTAACCACAAATGAGCTATGCGAGGAGTTCGCCCTAAAGGCACTTTCGAAGTGCGCAACCTTCTGGGACGTATTCCCCAAGTGGGCATCTTCCGACAACGATTTTTTGCAGTACACAGCCCTTATGGCAGCTTCACGAGTAGAGCCATTCGACATCCCTTTTATCCTCTCTACAATCAAGAGTATAGAGCTTAGAGGTGATATGCTAGGCTACAAAGTAAGAGCCATCATCCGCCTCCTAGTGTGGCTTATAAAGGACAACAGCCCTAACATATTAGAGCAGTACCTTGCCGCCGTACCAGACACCTCACTAGCCTCACATATCCGAGAAGAGGTAGCCTGGCGTATAGAAGCCTAACCTCTCCCCCCTCGCCTCCCCCATATAAAAGAAAGAGCCACAGAAGAACAACCCGACCGCTGTTCTTCTGTGGCTCTAGCCCATTAATCATTAACTCCTATCGACTGACCTTAAAGACAAAACGTTTATAAGAAGTAAGCGAAGGAGAGCCACTATCCGACACCTCACAAATAATGTGAAACTCCGCCCCCATCGAGTCGCTAGGCACAGTAAAGCTACACAGAGAGCTATCCGCCCCATCAAGCTCAATAGCCGAAGCATAGCTACCCCCCACAGGCTTCCACCAGCTAAAAGCGAGCGCATCGCCATCAGGGTCAAAAGACTCACTCACGTCCATAGTACAACGCTCACCCACCGAAACGGTTCTATAAACTGTCTCAAAATTCGCCCTGCTATCGACGACAACCACGGGGTTACGATTGCCCTTGCCATACTCAGCCCACGCCATACGAGCAGCAAAATTATTGAACATCGAGGGATAGAACTGATTATAATACGGCGTAGCCACTTCGTAGATATCGGCAGGCTGCGCATTATTATAACAGTAGGTCTCACCGTCAGGCGACAAACTCCATTCGAAGTACGTTCCCCAGCTCAGCATAGTAGGGTCATCGACTCCGCCCAAGCCATTAGGCGTAACATACATAAAAGTAGGCGTATCTCCTTCGACACCCCAGACATATTTAGGGTAGAACTTTCCGAGATGCCCCATCGGCTGAATCATAGTTTCGTATTTATCCCAAAACCTACGAGCTTTACATTGCGCCATCCAGGCACTCTCATCCCAGAGGAAGGTCAAATCCTTACCGAAGCTACGTAGCCACTTATGCGAGCTAACATCATAGCTATCCTCCTTAAGTCTGTCCTGATCGGTGATTGTAAAGACTCTTAATTTACCGAGGAACGACTTCAGCCCCTCGTCATCTCTAGTCTGCTGAACCTTCCAGACACTTTGCGCCAAGGTATTACCCCCTCCCCACACCAAAATCCAGAGCGGACGGTCATCCTCCTCATCGGCAAGTTCTATAATATAGTCACTCCCAGGGCTATGGTTATCCTCTCCGACGAACTCCATTCCTCTTTTCTTACTACCGAACATTGTCCTAGAGAGCAGATACTCCAAACTAGGCCAGTAGCCCACACTCTGAACATTCTCATCCTCCAGGAAGCCCACCTGAGAAGAGCGAGCCATAAGGTTACTTACATCCTTGCCATAGGCTTTGATATGAGGGATAAGGAGGCTATCCATAAATTCATCGACAATTACGTCGTGACTCCATCCCGTAGTATAGACAATAGCTTCAATCTCATAGAGGTCGGCACTAACGAGCAGGTGCACGAGCGACTCGCTATCATCAGGCTCCCACGTCGAAATATCCGTTAGCACCACAATACGAGGTTTAAGAGTAGTATCTACGACTACCCCACCACTAGAGCTAGCCACAGAGCAGCCACTCACCACAGTCGCTACCACTAGCAGCGCAACAATAATACTTTTCATTTTTCTTCAGGAAATTTGTTAGTTTATTTTTTGTATAAAAAAAGGAAAGGCGCAACCTATACTTTTGGCAGTCGCCCCTTCCCTTCTCTTATTTATTTAGGGAATTTTTAGAAGTCCCCTTTACATCATATTAAGGAGTTCAGCCACTAGGTTTTTCGCTCCCTCTCCGATATTAGCCACAGTCGAGTCACCGTACATATAGCTAGCGGTCGTCAGAACTTTATTTTCGGTGTCCACTACTACGCCTTCACGCCCTACTTCTGTAACTTTAGCACCGTATTTCTCCATAGCCGCCTCAGCCAACTGCTCAGCAGGACCAAGCGTAATCGCCACTCCAGAGATAATCGCACAGAGCGAAAGAGGAGCAATACACATAGCCGCTATCGGTTTCCCTGCGCTATGAAATGCTTCGACCACTTTTCTGTACTGCGGCTCAACGCTAAAGTCAACGCCATCGAGTGCAAAGGTAAAGAAGTTTTTAGCCGTACCAGTACCTCCTGGGATAAATAGTGCATCAAACTGCGCTACATCTAATTCTTCAATAGGTTTTATATTTCCTCTCACGATTCGAGCAGCCTCTTCGATTTGCAGCCTTTCAACACCCTCCTGCACAGTGGCATTTTGGTGATTTACGGTATGGCATTGAGTTTTAGCGAGTGCGAATGCCTGCACCTCTATATTTGCGAGGCTAAGGGCATATAGAGCGAGTGTAGCTTCTTGTATTTCAGAGCCATCTTGTGCTCCACATCCTGCTAGGATAAATGCTATTTTTTTCATATTTTTTTTTTATTTTTATAGAACTTTCGAGTAGTACCACTATAAGACTTTCAGTGGATACATACAAATTTAAAACTTTTCCACAAGAAAATCAAAAAACTGCGCAAAAAAAAGGAGTAAGCCTTCTCACTTTAGAAAAGGTCTCACTCCGTATTTTTCTAGCCCAGGCTTATAAAACCCACGCAGCTGGGAAGTCCCAAAAAATTATTGAGCTTTACGAGCAGTAGTGCTCTTAGTCGCAGTAACTTTAGATTTAGACGATGCAGCACCGCTTTTGATAGGAGCAGCTTTAGGACGAGCCGCAGCAGTTTTAGCAGGTGAAGGAACTTTAACAGCAGCACCCTCTTCGCCTTCTGTTTCTTCTTCGCTTTCAGTGAATTTAGCTACGCCAAGGTTAACAAGGATGTTATACCACTGCGCCAATTTTTTGATATCTGAGTTATGAACTCTGTCAGCGTCATAATCTTCGAGTACATTTTTCATAAATGCAGCTAGCTCAGCTGGGGTAGATTTATTTGTAATCTCGACAGCTTTGCCCTCATATTTTGCGTAGATACTATCGAACACCTCGCCTAGAGAAACCTCCGATGAGTTTGTGAACATAGCAATATCTCCAAGCGAGCTAACTTTTGCGCTACCGCTTACGTTTTGTCTACGTTTTTGTTCGTCAAGCGATTCAACAATGACACCGCCTTTGCTTTGTGCTACATATTTGAATAGCCCTGCGCTACCCGATATTGCCAAAATTTCTGAAAGTCTAATTTCCATATCTTTGAATGTTGTTTTATGTTTCTTATTTGGGGAATTTTTCGTTAGAGGTCTTATGCCCCTCTCCCCCTTATTTTTTCAGTGCCGACAAAGTTAACAATTTTTTGTGTAACTTCACAACCTTAGGCACAAGAAGTTCACTATTTGAGCTATAAATCACCTCATCCGCCCTACTTTCGATATCACACTGCGAGAGTTGCGACGACATCCGAGCTTCGATTTGCTCTTTAGTAAGCCCATCTCTCTGGGCAATTCTATCATAGAGCACCTCACTGCTAGCCACGACAGCCACAACGACATCCATATCCTTTTCAATAATACTGCCATAGAGTATGGCACTCTCCACAACTACGTAATCTTCTGCTGCACGCTCCTCCACCCACTCCAGCATATCTTTTCTAAGAGCACTATGCACAATAGCCTCGACTGCCTTTTTAATCTCCGCATCGCTAAATATCCTACTAGAGATATACCCCCTATTGAGTGACCCATCACCGAGCAAGACCTCCCCTCCCAAGAGTTCCACAAGCGGGGCGATACACTCCCCCACCATCAATTCCTTAGCCCTCTTATCACAATTATAAAGGCTAACGCCAAGCTTCCCGAGCACCCCCGAAACGGTACTCTTTCCTGCTCCCATAACTCCTGTTATTCCAACTTTCAGCATACTAAAATTAAATCTCTTTATAGCGACTCACCACAAAAATAGCAATTTTTTTAACCAGCAGCAAATAAAGCACCAATAAAAAACAAGCAGAGAGGCTACCTCCCCGAAGGAGACAACCTCTCTGCCCTATAAAATTATCTTTACCCTATCGGAGCGTGGATAACCCCCACCCGAACACGGGAAAGTAATTATTCTCTAACTATCTTTTGCGAAGAGACAACTCTTTTACAGATAGTTTTTCTTTCACTGGGCTAACCACTGGTGCTGCCACAGGTTGAAGTCTGTCAATGCCGTGAAGTTTTTCGTTATAGTCTGGAATCATAGACTCGATTTGAGCAAATCTAATATAGTCCACACTATTAAGTCTCACGAAGCTAGAAGCTTGCTGAGGTGCGCCATCAGCTGTTTTCTTAACCATACCATAAGGTCCAATTGGGTTTTCAGTATAACCATCAGCAAAAGGAAGAGTAATTAGATTACCTGCATCATCTAGTTCATACATTTCTATACCCTCGATGAAATAAGAGACACCTCCCGAGTAAACTGAAGTAGTAACACACCATATAGTGCCATCGTCTCGAAGCAAACCGTAGATTATATCATATTCGAAATTTATAATCGCAGTCGTTTCATCTAGAGAGGTATAGCCCTTCGAGCGTAGACAGTAGTCTGTACCAGTATCGTTAGCAAGACGTTGTTTACCCTTGATATTAAATGAGCCATTAAGTTCATCGAAATAAGCAACGATAGGCACGCTATTTCTAATAGACTGGCTACCCCAACCTGTTAATAGATAAGAGTCATTAATGCCATACTCTTCAAGTGTAACATCGTAAGTAATCGGAATTTCGTTATAAGAATTGTTATTATATGAATCCCAAGAAGTCATAGTCCACTCACCAGCAATAGCGCTATAATCACTTGTAGGTGTAGTAGCCGAATTGTCAACTCCTGTATAGGTATAAGTGTAAGCTATATCTGTTGTAACCTCACCAGAGCTATTCACACCAAATGCAACAATGATATAGTCAAAGTCTGGAGAGAATACCCAAGCACTGTTGTCACCCATATTGTAGTTAGACATAGCACTATCAAATAACCAATAACCATCAGTTTTACTAAAGTTAGTGCCGTAAACATCAATTTCATTTTGAATCATAGCAGCAGCAAGAGCTTCTAGGTCGCCATTAAAGTCTCTTTCGAAGTAGTCTTTAAAGTAAGGAGCCAGGTAGTAAATACCCACGTTACCAGTAATAGCAACATCTACCGCAACATTAAAGCTAGTAGCCTCTTTGATAGTTAATTCAAGCGTACCATCAATTTCGCCCCAGTCTTTATCAAGAGTAGTAGCCGTAGTCACAGTAATAGATGAGACGATATTACCTTCATCATCGACAGCGAATGTAAAGATTGAGTAATCAGTAGATGTGCTTAAGCTCCAAATATTACCAACGTGAATTTCGTTCTGACCTGTAAATACAATCTCACCATCAGCCGTAGAGAGGTCGATACCGTTATACTCTAGAGTATAGATAATTGCCGCAGCAGCAGTATAGCGATTGCCAAGATAAGAACCTTCAAGGTTAGTATAATCACTTGTAGGAATAGCACCCACGATGTAGTTTTCAATCTCAGAGGAAGGATTAGCGTTTATCACGATATCTTCTTCGTCAACGCTAACCACCGTAACGTCAATGCTACCAGCCACCACAACTTCAACAGTTTCAGCCTCAACATACGCCACGTTAGATGTAATAACACCTAGTTCACTAACGCACATAGCCAGAACAGTATAGTCATAACCAGAGTATAGTCCCCAACCGTCAGCAATAGAGATATCTATATTGTCTTGGTCAAAGACATAATATCCATCGGCTGCCGAGAAGTCAGTACCATATTCTACAAATTCGTCATATACAAGTTCACGAGCAGCGTCAAGGATTTCGTCTTCTTCAAGACCGCCCCACCATAGGCCAACGTAGTAAAGACCGTCATAATCACCCAAATCAACGTTAACAACGATATCAGAAGTCGATGTAGAAACAAGAGTGATAGTTACAGGTTCGATGTTAGTGTCTTTATTAGAGCCACCTTCTACTTCTTCACCTTCAGCCCAGTCCTCGATTTGACCAGTAAGTGTAATTTCGCCTTCGATAAGTGTTAGTTCACAAGTGTACATCTCGCCACTGCCAAGTTCTATATCACCAGTAGCTTTCCAAGTATAAATCACACCGTCAACCTCAACCGACACAACAACAGCTCCTGCTGCGAAAGTTTGAGGAGCAACGACAGCTGAATATTGGCTATCACCGCTTTGGTAAGCTACAATATCAGCATTGTCACCACTAGTAGTATAAGTACCCGCTACGATATCACAATCAGCAGAAGTTTTAGCCGAGAACGTGATAACCGCATCAGTAACATCTACATCAGCTTCGTCGATATTCACGACAACCTTTGCAAATTTGTGGTAGAAAGGAAGTGTAGGCGTAGCGTTATGCGCCGAAGCGATAGTCGCTGCCAACAAGTCTGAAGCGAGGTAAGCAGCCTCAGTACTTTGGTCTTCTGCTGCTGTAAACGAGAAGCTCTCAGCAACAGTTGTAGCATAGGGATAGATAGCATAGAACGCAAGGTTTTGCTCTTCATCCTCATATTCGATAGGGTCATCGCTAGTGAATTGTTCATTAGCAAAACGATATTTCACATTCCCAGCGACCTGATCTTCGCCCTCATAGGCAAAGACACTAATCTCGTCACCAGTCGCAAAATACGAGCCACCATCAATAGTCGAACTAAAAGAGACATCTTCGGTAGTCGACGGATCTGGATCTGGTTCTGGTGTAGTGTTTGTTTCTTCACAAGCCGAAAGGGCTAGTGCCAAACACAGTGGATATAATAATTTTTTCATATTCTATTTTTCTTTATTAGAACTGTTTGTTGTTATTTTTACTTATAAGTTAATCTTTTTAAGCCCCTCTGCGTTTACAACAGAGAGACTTAAAAACTATTGACTAATAAACATAATCATCAGCAGTTGTTACAGTTGCATAACTTGCATCAGTACAAATAACACCATTTGAGTTAACACCCACAGCATAGACAACATACTCAGTCGAAAGATTTGCATAGTAGTAATTAGTCAAAAGAACGTCAGTTAGGTCACCTTCTTCCACCAAGTAGCAGGTATTAGGTGAAACAGGAGCTGAATAATATTGCATTTCGTAAGGAACATAAACCTCAGCCAGAGCATTAATATCGCTATTGTAAGTATCTCTGAATGTACTAGCTTTCACCTCACCAATGAAATATTGACCATCGTAACCGTCACAAGTAAAGTTAACATAGATATCAGCACCTGAAACGCTAGCGATTTCTACACCAACAGTACCGCCATACCAAACGTTATCTTCAGTAGGAATAGTTATTTTAGTAGTAGTGATTACGAAGTTTGTATCTACTTCGCCTTCTGCATTAAGAGCAAACATATATAGATAGTACGATGTATTAACAACGAAGCTATTAATTTCATCCCAAAGGTAGAAAGTAGCAGCGCCATTAAAGATACTCACGTCATTTGCTACAGTTGGGTCAATACCTTTATTAGTAATAAGTTTAAGGTATTCCTTTGCAGCTAATTCTGGGTCGCTACCGAAGTAACCTTCGTAAGCACCGCCACGAGTAACACCAACCACGTAGTTACCTACATTTGAGCCAGGAGTTGCCGCAACTTGAACTGAGCTACTTGTAAGTTCAGTAACCTTAAAGAACAGAGCATCTGGGTCAGTAAGGTCTGGTTCCTCGACTTCGTCTTCTGTGCTACCAACGATTTCGCCACCTTCGCCCCAAGCCATAACTTCGCCTTGAACGTCGATAACATCACCTACGATAGATACGTTAACAACATATTTGTAACCAGCCTCTAGTTTCACAACATAAGTAGGAGTCCAAGCATAAGGCACACCACCGATGTTAAGTGTTACTAGTGCATCAACATTACTAACAGTTTGAGGAGCGACAACAACCGAGTAGTTATAAGTACTATTTTGGTAAGGTATCATCTCTGTAAGAGTAGCATAGGTAGCAGAGATATAAGTATCTGTTGAAACATTACAACTACTGATATTTTTAGCGTTAACCACAACATTAGTAGCAGCATCATCTGTATCCACTATATTAACTTCGATAGCTGACATACGGTGATAGAATTCAAGTTCTGGGCAAGCTTCGCTTGTAGAACCTGTCTTAGCCACTAGGAAGTCAGAAGCAGTGTAGCTTTCGATACTACTTTGGTCAGTAGCAAGAGTCATATAGAAAGATTCGTCAAGAGAAATGCCATCATATCTAGGATAGATAGCAGTAAACTCAAGTTCTTGGTCTACCTCACGGTATTGAATACAGCTTGAGCTAGAGAAAGTACCGTTTGCAAATGTGTAAGGAACATTTGTAGCATAAGTGTAGAGTCCTTCATCTGCATAGACACCGATAATGTCGCCATTATCGAAAAGTGAGCCAGTAACACGAGTTACTTGCGAATTGATTGTAGAAGTAAATGTGACGTTAGGAGTCACTTCAATCTGTTCTACATCTTGATTTGTACAAGCTACAGCTAGGGCAGCAAGTCCAATCGACAAAAATAATCTGTTTTTCATAAAAGATAAAATTTAGATTGTAAAGGTTAATATTGTTTTGGTATTTTTATTTATTAATTTTTGGGCTTTATTTTTCAATATATAACGAACTCTTTTGCGCACATATAAAGCTACAATGCGCATAGAGATTATAAAAAATATCAAAGCCTGATTTTAAGGTTTTTAAAAAAAAACAAGAAACGACTCCCTTCTCGTTTCCGTTTATCCAAGGCAAATCTACGATTAAATTTCTAAAAAACAAATCTTTTTCTGATTATTTCCCAAATAAACAAAAGAAAATTTGCAACAACCGAGACCGATTTTAGATTATTACAGAAAAACAATCGCCAATATTAAAGATACTATCCTATTGAACCGAAAAGACCTCAACAAATTCTGGAGAGAGCGTATAGCTGATAACCTCGCTTGGCATATTACGAATCTTAACCCTACGAATCACGCCTGTCGACTCCACTGTCTCGCCATCGACATAGGCTTCGACTCCAGCCTCGTTGTCTTCTAAATCTTCGCCTAGCGACACCTTCGCCTTTATTATCACAGACGAGGGCACAACGAGCGTTGAGCCGCTCTCAATCGAGATTATCTTCTCTTCAAGAATTTGCTCGGTATATCCCACAATTTTCACACTATATCTCACAGAGGTCTGTTCCAAGAGAATTTCACTAGGGCTCTCTAGTGTAATAGTCCCCCAGAGGTTACTATCCACATCGTCAACAACTAGACTACGAGTATATATTTTCTGAACCTCATCGACATACATTCTAGGGCCACGAATCGAAACCGAGTCCAGAGAGAGTGTCACCCCTCCTTCGACAATAAACTGAGGCAAACAGTTCACCCTAATACTAGATACCACAGGCACTTTCTTTTCGATTATCTCACTCACCACCACACGAGGGATAGTATCTAAAATCGCCACAACATTAAATTTCTTTTCTACGGAGTTCAGTGCCCTCTCCATCGACGACTCGCTAATAGAGTACAGATACTCATTGTCGAGGGAACTATGTGAGAGTTCCAACTGCGAGGTATTAACCGAAACACTTGCCCCTAGCCCAGCCTTATAGTATATCAAATCACGCCCATCGCCCCTTGCCAAGAGCCGAACCTTCACAGTCTTGTGCTGAGTCCACAGCGACGAGTTAAAATCGTCTTGAATCACCACATCTACATCAATTGGCGTAGTGTATTCCCTAGATAGCTTCATCACAAACCACATAACAAAAGCCACAAGGAGTATCAATAGAAAGGAGGTCGAAACAACCCTTTGCATCAACTTTGCGATTTGATTTTTGAGCTTTCTGAGCATCTGTTTATAATTTTAGGGGACTTCTAATAATTCCCTTTATTAAATTTTAATTTAGTTTGCTGCTAATTTTAATTTTTCAAAAGTAGCTTATAGTGGGGCTATATGATGCTTTTGGAAAATTAAAAGTAGTAGTGAAATATGTTAAAATTTTTAAAGGGAATTTTTAGAAGTCCCCTTTAAAATATGGTTACATTTTAAGACAAAGGTATGAATTATTGTTTAAATATGTACATTTGCCGAAAAAATAAGTATATTTGCCATTATGCAGAAAAAAACAGGCGGAGTATATGGTGCTCCCATAACATATAACCAAGATACAGAGATGACAAATTTCCCCAAAAAACAGACTAAAATCGTTGCTACGATTTCCGACTTGAACTGTGATGTCGACTTCCTAAAGGCTCTCTATGAGGAGGGTATGAACGTTGTGCGTATTAACTCCGCACATAGCACCTTCGAAGGGGCACAAAAGATTGTCGATAACGTTAGGGCTGTTTCAGAGGGTATCGCCATCCTTATCGACACAAAAGGTCCAGAGGTTCGTATCACAAAGATTACCGAAGGTTTCGTTGAGCTACAAGAGGGCGAGACCATAAATATCAAAGGCTGTGAAGATAACCTTTGCGAAGGCTCTAGCTCTGAATGTATCTTTGTGAATGACTACACGTTCTACGACGATGTACCAGCAGGGGCAAAGGTACTTGTCGACGACGGCGAGATAGAACTTATCGTAAGCGAGAAGCTTGAAGACAGCAAGACACTTGTGTGCAAAGCTCTAAATTCGGGCACACTCAAATCAAACAAGAGCGTTAACATCCCAGGAATCGCCATAGACCTTCCTTCGCTTACCGAGCGTGACAAAGAGTATATCGAGTGGGCTATGACCGCAGGTATAGACTTTATCGCACACTCATTTGTACGCACGAAAGAAGACCTTATAGATATCCAGACAATACTCGACAAGGAGGGAAGTAATATAAAACTTATCGCAAAGATAGAGAATCAGCAGGGCGTTGACAACATCGACGAAATACTAGACCACTGCTATGGTATAATGGTAGCACGTGGCGACCTTGGGGTAGAACTTCCAGCCGAGCAAATTCCTATTACGCAGCGTGCCCTTGTCAAGAAGTGTATCGAGAGCAAAAAGCCAGTGATTATCGCCACACAGATGCTCCATAGTATGATATCGTCGCCTCGCCCAACACGTGCAGAGGTAAGCGACATCGCAGGGGCAATCTATCAGCGAGTAGATGCTATTATGCTAAGCGGCGAGACAGCAATGGGCAGCTACCCAATCGAAGCAGTTCGCACGATGGCTAGCATAGCCTCTAGCATAGAGCGAGAGGTAGAGCCTATTATCGACATAAATATGGTTCGTATCAATAACGAAATCACAGCACAGCTATCTCGTTCGGCAGTTAGGGCATCTACGAACCTTCCCATAAGAGCGATTATCTCTGACACACTATCGGGTCGTACGGCACGTTATTTGGCGGCATTCCGCGGAGCGAAGCCTGTCTTTACACTTTGTTACCGCAAACACGTGATGCGTGAGTTGGCTCTATCCTATGGTGTCTATGCGGAGTATGGCGAGCCTCTTATCGCACACGACAGGTTCACATTCAATATGCTTGTCGATTTAGAGAAGACTGGAGTACTACAACCAACAGATATGGTCATTGTTGTCGGCGGCAGCTTCGGTGCATCGAGAGGGGCATCATTTATGGAGATAAGCAAGGTTATACACCTTATAAACAAAGCACTTTTAGAGGAGTAATTTATGGGGAGTTCTAATAACTGGCTTTTTTTGATTTTTGATTATAAGGCTTTAGATTTGGATTTTTAAAAATGTATGCGTAGGGGTTCCTACGGTGCATTTTCAAAAATTCGAAGATGAAGTCTTAGAATCAAAAAGCATTAAAGTCCAGTTTTTAGAAGTTCCCTTACTAGAGGGGGCTTTTACTGACTGCCTTTAAAATTATTAAAAAATTGAATTTCGAGGAACTTAAGGAAGTAGCGCATAGATTGCCAAAGCATAGCGGAGTCTACAAGTTTAAGGACTCCGAGGGTACTGTTATATATGTGGGCAAGGCTGTAAATCTTCGCTCACGTGTTTCTTCGTATTTCAATAGTTCAGCAGACCACAGCGCCAAGGTGCGTGTTATGGTTCGCCGTATATTCTCGATAGAGGTTATAGTCGTGGGCGACGAGAGGGATGCCCTACTGCTCGAAAATAACCTTATCAAGGAGTTGCAGCCACGCTACAATATCCTACTCAAAGACTCTAAGACCTACCCTTGGATATGTATAACATCTGAGAATTTCCCTAGGGTTATCTCCACACGCAAACAGACTAAGGGCGAGGGCGAGTATTATGGTCCTTATGCTTCTGTGGGAATACAGCGAGTACTCTTGCAGCTAATCCATAGCCTCTACCCTATCCGCACCTGCAAGCTTAAGCTCACAGGCGAGAATATAGCCAAGGGCAAATTTTCGGTTTGTTTAAAATACCATATGAAGCATTGCAATGGCGGATGTGTAGGATATGAGAGCGAGGAGGAGTACCTTAAATTCATTGCGCAGTGTCGCTCTATTCTTCGTGGGGATTTTTCTGAGCCTATGCGCCAATTGGAGGAAGCTATGCACTTTGAGGCAGCCGAGATGCGCTTTGAGGTCGCAGGGCAGCTAAAGCGCAAGATAGAGACCCTTGCGGAGTATAAGAGCAAGAGTGTTGTTGTGAGCAATTCTTTGGGCAACCTCAATGTTGTAAGTATCATATACCATAGCGAGGCTAGCTATTGCAACCATTTGAAGGTTGTGAGCGGTGCAGTTGTGGGTTGTTATACCTTTGAGCTTAAGAGTGGGCTAGAGGAGAACCAGGCGGAGCTTTTGAGCTTTGCGCTTAGCCAGTTGGAACTTCCTTTGGGGGAGATTATCGTGCCATTTATGCCTAGTGGCGATTATATTGACGAATCTATACTTAAGCGATGTTTTACACCTCAGCGAGGCGATAAGGTACGTTTACTAGAGCTATCGGAGCGGAATTGCAAGTTCTATCGTTTAGAGAAGCAGAAGAATTCGGAGCGAAAGAATCCAGAGGAGCACACGAATCGTTTGATGCAGAATATGCAGAGGGAGTTAAATCTGCCCTCTGAGCCACGGCATATAGAGTGTTTTGACAACTCAAACATTGGGGGTGAGTATCCAGTGGCTGCTTGTGTGGTCTTTAGGAATGGGAAGCCGTCTAAGCGTGAGTATCGCCATTTCAATATTAAGACCGTAGAGGGGGCGGATGATTTTGCTACAATGCAGGAGGTTGTGGACAGACGTTACCGTCGACTTTTGGACGAGGGTAAGGAGTTGCCACAGCTCATTGTGATAGACGGGGGTAAGGGTCAGTTGGGTGCAGCCTATGAGGCTCTGTGCGAGTTAGGTTTGGGGGCACGTATTACGGTTGTAGGGCTGGCAAAGAAGATGGAGGAGTTATATTTCGTAGGAGACCCTACTCCTCACTACTTCGACAAAAAGGGTGAGACTCTCCGCACGATTATGCATCTTCGGGATGAGGCTCACCGCTTCGGTATTACTTTTCATAGAAATCAACGCTCCAAAGGATGGAAGGAGAATAATGATTAATGATTAGTGATTAATGCTCTGAGCTACAATAGGCTAGAAACAACAGAAATTCGAAGAATTTCCGCCCGCTGCTAGGCGGCGCCGCCCGCGCAAGGGCAGTGGCAGGCGGCTCAAAAACGGCTCTCAAACGGATTCGAGGCTGTGTAGCAGTAGGAGGGGGTTGGTGTCAGAATGACACCAAAAAAGGAATCGTAGATTCCGCAGACACCAACCCCCTAAATCCGAACCAGTCCCTAAACCCTAGCAAGCCAAAAAAGCAGAAACAATATCCTCAGACTCAGCTAACGCCTCCTCTAATATGTCGTTCACTACAACCTTGTCAAATCTTGACGAGTAAGCCAACTCCTCAGTAGCTTTGCCTACTCTACGCTCTATCGCCTCAGCACTATCAGTACCACGACCCTCCAAGCGAGAACGCAACGACTCAACTGATGGCGGCATTATAAACATAGAGAGTGCCTTATCGCCCATTATCTCCTTCAGGCGCAATCCTCCCACTACATCTACATCAAAGACCACAACGCCCCCACGACTCCATATTGCCTCTACCTCACTTCTCAGTGTGCCATAACAAGTGCCACTATATACCTCCTCCCACTCTATAAACTCGCCCCCCTGCACACGACGGCTAAACTCCTCACCGCTCAAAAAGTGATAATCGACTCCATCGACCTCACTACCACGTGGCGACCTAGATGTAGCCGATACCGAAAAGCATAGCGAAGGGAAACACCCCAACAAATGACGTACTATCGTAGTCTTACCACTACCCGAAGGCGCAGAAAATATAATTACCTTATTATCCATAACATATCCCAAATTTTTACAAAAAAACAACTAATGACTCTCCAAGCCTAACTCCTCAAAAGCCGAACGTGCAGCCTTCTGCTCAGCATTCTTTTTACTGCGTGAACTGCCATAGCCATACTTCTTCCCATCGAGCATAACCACCGACTCAAATACAGGATTGTTGTCACTATATGCCGCACTACGCTCACAGTATATCTCCAATTTACGATGTTCCCTCTGCGCCCACTCCAAAACCCTACTCTTATAATCCAACTCCGTGTGCAGCAACTTTTCAACATCCAAATACTCAGAGAACAGCTCCATTAACCTGCGACTCGCTCTGTCATAACCCTGATCCAAATACAAAGCCCCACACAGTGCCTCAAAGGCATCACCATACATATTCTGATACGACAATTTGCTAGAATGTCGTTTAACAACCAGCTCACTGCGTAGTCCCATTCTGCGACTAAGTTCATTGAGAGTGTTACGACACACAACCTTACTACGAGCCTTTGTCAACTCCCCCTCCTGAAAATCTGGATGTGCAACAAACAACATCTCCGATACCAAAAGTTCTAAAACAGCATCTCCCAAAAACTCCAAACGCTCATTGTTTACAGAACTTCCATCCTCTAATACTATCGAAGCCGACCTATGCACAAGAGCTAACTTATATAGCTCAATATTATAAGCCCATACCCCAAATACTCTACGTATCAGCTTATAATAGTGCGCATCCTTGCCGTACCTCTTAAATAATCTTAACATAATAAAACCTCCCTTTACTATATAAAAAAAAGATGAACTCCTAACGCTTCTACTTAACCGAACTCCAAAAAAAGAAACCTCAGAAAAAGTAGAACCATTAGAAGTTCACCCATATTTAACACCCCTTCCACTGCTCTTCTGAGCTTGAGGAAAGAGGAGTGCTAATCTAAATACTACTCCTCAAACTTCTTAAGAATAACTGTCGAGTTGTGACCGCCAAAGCCAAAAGTGTTACTAAGTGCGTACTTAATTTCACGTTTCTGTAACTCATTGAATGTGAAATTCAACTTGTGGTCAATCGACTTGTCAAGTTCGAAGTGATTGATTGTAGGAGGGATTACACCCTCTGTAAGTGCCATAATACAAGCTAGTGCCTCTACCGCTGCGGCAGCTCCCAATAGGTGACCTGTCATAGACTTAGTAGAAGAGATGTTCATCTTGTAGCTATGCTTTCCGAAGACTGTCATAAGACCTGTAATTTCAGGTGTATCACCAGCTGGCGTACTAGTACCGTGCGTATTTACATAGTCAATATCCGAAGCCTTAAGCTCAGCATCCTTAAGAGCATTATTCATAGAAAGTGCTGCACCCATACCGTTTGGATGTGGAGAAGTCAAGTGATATGCGTCTGCACTCATACCGCCTCCGACAACCTCAGCATAGATTTTTGCGCCACGAGCCTTTGCGTGCTCATATTCCTCAAGGATAAGTGCACCTGCACCCTCGCCCATCACAAAACCGTCACGACCTGTGTCAAACGGACGTGATGCTGTCTTAGGGTCGTCGTTACGTGTAGAAAGAGCCTGCATAGCATTGAAACCGCCAACGCCTACTGGCGAGATAGCTGCCTCAGAACCACCCGTAATCATAACGTCTGCCTTGTTCCAACGGATGTGGTTCATAGCATCTATAATAGCGTGGTTAGCACTTGCACAAGCCGATACAGTACCGTAGTTTGGACCTTTAAAGCTATACTTCATAGAGATGTGACCTGCTGCAATGTCGATAATCATCTTTGGGATGAAGAATGGGCTAAAACGTGGAGTGCCATCGCCCTTATTGAAGTCAGTCACCGCTTCAGTGATTGAGCCAAGACCGCCAATACCCGATGCCCAGATAACACCAGCTCTCTCTTGGTCGATTGCATTGATATCAATGCCTGAATCGCTCATTGCTTGTTCTGCTGCAACCATTGCAAACTGTGCGAATCTATCAAATTTGCGAGCTTCCTTTCTATCGAAGTGGTCAAGCGGATTAAAGCCCTTGACTTCACACGCAAACTGTGTCTTAAATTTTGATGCGTCAAAAAGCGTAATGTTATCAGCTCCGTTCTTGCCACTCTTAAGTGCTTCGAAGTACTCTACAACATTATTACCGATTGGGTTAATAGTACCCAATCCAGTTACTACTACTCTTCTCATTGTTTATCTTAAAGTTATATGTTATTTATTGATTTGGGCTTTGGAGAGATTGAGGTGTGGTTTTCCTCTCTCCTTTTCCCTTACTTAAAATTTTTTAGCCATTAAGCAAAAAGAGGGGACGCAAGCTATTCGCTCTATCCCCTTTTTTCTTTACTTGTATTTCTTACATAGTACTATGCTTTGCCGCTTGACCTTTCATCTCTTATATTTACAGCCTAAAGAGCTGTTCGTTAAAGAAAAGAAAAGTTTCGAGGCGAGAAATTAGTTTTTCTTAGCTTCAATGTAAGTGATAGCATCTCCAACTGTACCGATTTTTTCAGCATCTTCGTCAGGAATAGCGATTTCGAATTCTTTTTCGAATTCCATAATAAGTTCAACTGTGTCAAGAGAGTCAGCACCTAGATCTGCTGTAAAGCTTGCTGCTGGTACAGCTTCTGCTGCGTCTACTCCTAGTTTCTCAACGATAATTTCTACGACTTTTTTTGAAATGTTTGACATTGTCTTTATTTTTTTAATGTATTTTGGTTTAACAATTCTGTGACAAATTTACACTTTTTTTGATAAACCAAGCAAAAAATAACGTTTTTTTTGTAATTTTATATTGATTTTTTTATGCAAAACACACAAAATGAGAAAGATAGCAATATTTGCTTCAGGGACTGGTTCTAATGCAAAAGCGATAATTCAGTACTTTTCTGACACACAGAGGGGTGTTCAGGTTGTGGGAGTGGTGACAAATAATTCGAATGCAGGGGTACTACTTCACGCTGAGAACCACTCGATAGAAACTAGGGTTTTTCCGAAGGCTCAGATTTTGGGCTCTCCTCGGCTAGTGTTGGATTATTTGAGTAGTATTGGGGCGGAGTATATAGTTTTGGCTGGCTTTATGGTTTTGATGCCTGTGGAGATTGTGCGGCAGTACAGTGATAGGATTTTCAACATTCATCCCTCGCTACTCCCTAAGTTTGGGGGCAGGGGTATGTATGGTATGAATGTGCATAGGGCTGTTCTAGAGGCAGATGAGGTTGAATCGGGGATAACCATTCATTTGGTGAATGACCAGTACGACAAGGGGCGGATACTATTTCAGACCTCTACACCTATATATAAAGAGGACACCCCCGAGATATTAGCGGCGAGGGTGTTAGAACTAGAACATTTTTATTATTCACGAATTATAGAGGAGAATTTATAATGGAACAGATTATCGAAGAGACATTAAAAGTATTAAACAGAGGGGGTATAATATTGTACCCTACCGACACGGTATGGGGCATAGGGTGTGACGGCACGAAGCCTGAGGCAGTACGCAAGATATATGCACTAAAGCGTCGTATAGACACTAAGGCTATGATTATGCTTGTGGGCAAGGTAGATGATCTGTGGAGATATGTAGAGGATGTACCGCCTATCGCAGAGGAGCTTTTCGAGGCTAGCAGTGGCGGAGGTAAACCTGTTACTGTTATTTTGCCTGGGGGTTGTGGCGTTGCAGATAATGTGTTGCCTGAGGAGGGGACTATCGCTCTGAGAGTTCCTGGGCACGACTTCTGTCAGAGGTTATTGCGTAAGTTTAAGAGACCTCTTGTCTCGACCTCAGCTAACATTAGCGGTGAGAAGTCGCCTAATAATTTCGGTGAGATATCTGCTGAGATACTTTCGGGTGTGGATTATATTGTTCCCCGAGAGATGGAGAAGGGTGCGAAAGGTTCGCCTTCATCTATTATTATGGTAGGGGGCGATAGCAGTGTGACTATAATCCGCCAATAGGTTATCTAAATTATGGGGATTTCCTACAATTCCCCAAAGAGGAGTTTTAAAAATTACCTGAGGGGGGGCTTCTAAAAATTGGTTTTATCCGATTTCTAGAAGCCCCCTTTATATTTATAAGCCCCCCTTAAATTCCCCTGAGAGACTTCTATGGCAACGCCTCCATAGGGCTTAAAGTCTCACTGACAATACTTCCATCCGACAATCTACGATTCCACACAACTGCGCTATCACTAGCACTCTGTACATCCCACACCTCATAATACTCAGAACTATTCTCATACTCTGGGAAACTGAGTATCACATACATCCCATACATCAACTGAGAAGCCCCCGAACCCATAGAGACCAAATATTCGCCACTACTCGTATCATACAAATAGTACTCAAAAAAGCCTCCGTCCGAGAATCCCCATATAGCGAGCTGTTCACTGTTCCCTGGAGTAACAGCACCCCATAAACCCGTCATAACCGAAGCGAGTAGCACACTATTGCAACTCTCAAAGCTATAAACCAAATTATAGCTCTCAGTCACTCCCTCCAAACTATACGACACCAAGGTACAGAGCATAGACGAGCCAGAGATACTCCCGATATCCATAACATACTCCTCAGCCACATTCGCACTAGAGCTAGAACTTATAGTCACCCTCTCCCCACTCAAACTATACACATAGTCTATATCCACATCCCAACGTGTACCCCCCGAGCTAGTAGAGACCCCACGAGATATCGTACAGGTCATATCTGTATTAAATATCACCGCCACAACCGAATCAGAGGGAAAGACCCCACCGCTCTCACCTATACACATCCACTTGCCCTGCAATGCCTGCAATCTATCTATCTCCGTATCATTACACCCAAAGGCAACTAACACCAAACCGACGAAAATAATTTGTCTAAATAGCTTTTTCATAATTCCATATATTTTAAAAGTTAATACTATCCAAAGACAACACCCTACACTTTCTATGCCAAAGGTAGGGGGGAGGTATTAGGTGTTAGGTATTAGGTATTAGGTTGTAGGGGTTAGGTTGTAGGGGTTAGGTCGTAGGGGTTAGGTCGTAGGGGTTAGGTCGTAGGGGT
>JAWXTN010000026.1:0-33786 GCA_044433515.1 Rikenellaceae bacterium
CACCGTATCGCACTACTACCACCTCACACCCCAAGCTTCGCCCTGCGTGAATTACTACCCGACAAATGGCAAGCCCAATAGCTCACATCACTGTCAATGCATCATCGTGGAGACGGTTACTGTTTAGTGATTAATGGCTGCTAGCCTTTGTTTATTTTGCTGTATCTCAAGCTATTAATCATTAATCACTAATCATTAATCATTATCTCCGCTCTATTTCGGCTATCGAAAGTATATCTGTGAAAATGCTCTCTATAACTGAGCTTAAGGCACTATCCCCAAAACTGCGTACCTGCAATGGGTACAGACGATACCTATTGGTATATACGCTTATACCTACTCCGTAGCCTTCATAATTATTGTACAAATCCTCGTCGGAGATAGCCTCTAGCCCTACTCGGAGCACGCCATCGTTGTAACGAGCTATATACATATAACGACCTCCGTCTGCCAAACCCCCTCGCTTAAGCTCCCACTCGTCATCGCTATAACACAAAGACTCGCACTCCACAGAGTACCCCTCAATCCTAAAACCACGAAGCAATAAACCCACTCGATCGCATACCCCACGACCACTCATCTCATAAGCACTATCCACCGCACCATAATAATTGTTAACTGCCGTTGACATTGCCACAGAAAAACGAATCCCACGACTATACAAACTAAGTGCATAATTTATAACACCGCTAACAGCCCCCTCTAATAATGTAAGCGTATCACCGCTACGAGCTAAATCGTCCAAAACACGTACTATAGGCAAACCCTCGCCAACACACCCGCCATACTTATAGCTGCCCACGATATCCTCTCCAGAAAAGCCCTCAGATACTGCCCCAGACAAATTGCCCGAAACTACCCGAACCCCACGAGAGAGTAAATCAGCATAAAAACCCTCACCCCAAGACTCCTCACCACAATCCACAAAGACAGGACAACTATAAGCCGAAAAATCTATATCACCAGTATCCTCGACACCCACCCCCTCAATACTCAAACGAAGTCCATACCTCTCCAAAACCCTCCGACGCTCACCCTCCACAAGCGCAACCAAAGAATCAGCCAAAGCCCCACTCCCCCCCACGAAAAGCGAAAGCTCATCATAATGACGACTGAAAAGTGCCAAATGCAATGCCTCAGTAGCCCGACGCATAGACCACAAATCCGTCACAAATGCCAAACTCCGATGCGCCCCACCATATCCATAAGTAATGATAGAGATACCGCTACGCTCCAAAATACCAAAAATCTCAGCTCGTGCCTCCAAATTATCCTCCAAAGAAGAACCCACTATCGCCACAATCGCCAAATTACGCACAACACTAGGCTCGGAGATATCCCCACGAGAAATCTCCACCGCAAACTCTTCACAAAGTACCCCCACTGCTAGCTCAGTGTCGCTATTGCGCATAGCGATATGCGTACACTCCTCGCTAGAAGACTCGCTAGCCATAAAAACCGAAACTCCTGCACGCCCAAGTGCCTTAAATATACGATAATTCACCCCTGTCAACCCCTCGAAGCGTAGCCCCTTGAGTGTCAGCAGTGCCGTGTCATTAATCGAGCTAATGCCCTTAAAGACATCTGAGGTAGAAGATAACGAACTCTTGTTCTTAATAGTTGTGCCCTTGCACGTATGGTTATATGTGCTGCGTATAACAATAGGGATATTAGCATTATAAGCAGGCGAAATAGTAGGCGGATAGACAACCTTTGCCCCGAAATTACAAAGCTCCATAGCTTCGACAAATCCAAGCTCCTCAATCAAAACAGCGTCAGGAACAATACGTGGGTCGCAACTCAAAAATCCGTCGACATCCGTATATATATAAAGTGTAGAAACCCTAAGAGCAGCAGCCACAATAGCAGCCGTATAGTCAGAACCCCCTCTGCCAAGGTTCGTGGTCTCGTTATTTGAACACTGAGAGCTAATAAAGCCCCCCATTACCGTTACGCCTCTATCGTCCGCACTACCTAGTCGCTCCCTAATGAGCGAATTAGTCGCTGGGAAATCCACTATATGACGACCAAAATAGGGTGTAGTCTTTATTATCTCCGTAGAGTCGATATGCACAGCCCCCTCTATCATAGAAGAAAGTATCTTGGAACTTAGCCTCTCGCCATAAGCGACAACCTCCGCCTCGAAAACTGCCCTCTCTGTGGTTGTGATATCTATATTATGTTCCCTCTTCTCGCAGATAGTATATACAAGAGAGTGTAGCTCCGAGAGTTTCTCGGTGCAGAACGAAACAAGAGTGTCTTTATATTGTGGGGGAGTGCTTAAATCCACTGCCTCAAGGTGTCTATGGGAAAGAGCCTCTAGCGTCTCCTCAATATTTTTGCGTGCCCCGTCGAGCGCCTCACGCCCAAGGGCAATAAGCGAGTCGGTAACGCCACTAAGTGCCGAAACCACTACTATACACCCTTCAGTGCCCTGTGCCGCAAGAAAACAGATATTATCTCGCCCCTCTGGTGAGCCAACAGACGTGCCTCCAAATTTTAGTACTCTCATATATTTAGTTAAGTGGGAGAGGCCTCTTGAAAAAATACTCTCCAAAACTTGTTTTTGTCGTAAATTATTGCTAGTTTTGCCACAGCAAAGGTAGAAATTTTTTACGAGAGTACACCTATAAATTAGCCGTGAAAGGGGCGAAAATTATGGGTTGAGAACTTTTTTTAAACTTTTTATGAAAAAAATTGTAAAAAGTTTTGGAAATTAAGAAATGTTATATATCTTTGCACTCCGTTAAGGTCATTAACCTATGGGCACAGACAAGGTGGGACACCGATAGTGTGGGGCACTGATAGGGTGGGGCACTGATAGGGTGCGACACTGATAGGGTGCGACACTGACAAGGTGGAGCGCTGATAGGGTGCTGCTTCTAGAAGTGATTCACTTTTGAAGCCACAAGGTTGAAACCAATATTGACGGAAGAGCTTTAAGCCGATGTAGCTCAGTTGGCCAGAGCAGCTGATTTGTAATCAGCTGGTCGGGGGTTCGAATCCCTCCATCGGCTCAGAAAAATTTGAAATATTGGGGAGATACCAAAGTGGCCAACTGGGGCAGACTGTAAATCTGCTGGCGTACGCCTTCGTAGGTTCGAATCCTGCTCTCCCCACAATTCTTATGGCCGTACATTTCCATTCACCAAAATAGAGATTAAGGGCATAAACGTAAGAAAACTTTAATGCCGTGATGCAAAGATATGATAATATATATTTGCGTCGTGACTTGTAAAAGAGAGTTTTAGAAAAATACAAGCGGAAGTAGCTCAGTTGGTAGAGCAATAGCCTTCCAAGCTATTGGTCGCGGGTTCGAATCTCGTCTTCCGCTCAACTTTTTTCTAAGGTACTCGAAATTACAAAAAAGAAAGTAAACAAAATTTTGGAGGTTGTTCTCGTATAGCAAAAAAAACGATTTTAAAGGTGTATAAAATACATCTTTTACGTGCTTAAATTAACTCTGAAAATTTTGAAAAACAAAACTTAGGTTTTAAAGACTTTTAAGAAGAATTAAATAAAACATAAACAAAACAAAAAACATTTACAAAAATGGCAAAAGAAAAATTTGACCGCAGTAAACCCCACGTTAATATCGGGACTATCGGTCACGTTGACCACGGTAAAACTACCCTTACAGCTGCTATCACAACTGTTCTTGCAAAAAATGGTCTTTCAGAATTGCGCTCTTTCGACTCAATCGACAACGCTCCTGAAGAAAAAGAACGTGGTATCACTATTAACACGGCTCACGTAGAGTACCAAACTGCTAACCGTCACTACGCTCACGTTGACTGTCCAGGTCACGCCGACTACGTAAAGAATATGGTTACTGGTGCTGCGCAAATGGACGGTGCTATCATCGTTGTTGCTGCAACTGACGGTCCTATGCCTCAAACTCGTGAACACATCCTTCTTGCTCGTCAGGTAAACGTTCCTCGTATCGTTGTATTCCTTAACAAAGTGGATATGGTTGACGACGAAGAAATGCTTGAACTAGTAGAAATGGAAGTTCGTGAACTTCTTAGCTTCTACCAATTCGACGGCGACAACGCTCCTGTAATCCGTGGTTCTGCACTAGGTGGTCTTAACGGCGAACCTGTATGGGAAGAAAAGATTATGGAACTTATGAACGCTGTTGACGAATATATTCCAATTCCTCCACGTGAAAACGAAAAACCATTCCTTATGCCAGTTGAAGACGTATTCTCGATCACAGGTCGTGGTACTGTACTTACAGGTCGTATCGAAACAGGTGTTATCAACGTTGGTGACCCAGTTGAAATCGTAGGTCTTGGCGAAAAAGCTCAAACATCTGTTTGTACTGGTGTTGAGATGTTCCGCAAACTTCTTGATAGAGGTGAAGCTGGTGACAACGTTGGTCTACTTATGCGTGGTATCGACAAGAAAGAAGTTAAACGTGGTATGGTTGTTGCTAAACCAGGTTCTATCCAACCACACCAAAAGTTCGAAGCTGAGGTTTATATCCTTAAGAAAGACGAAGGTGGTCGCCACACTCCTTTCCACAACAAGTATCGTCCTCAATTCTACCTTCGTACACTTGACGTAACTGGTGAGGTAACTCTTCCAGCAGGTGTTGAAATGATTATGCCAGGTGACAACATTACTATCACAGTAGAACTTATCTACCCAGTAGCAGTTAACCTAGGTCTACGTTTCGCTATCCGTGAGGGTGGTCGTACAGTAGGTGCAGGTCAGATCACTAAAATTATTGACTAATTTTAACGACTGAGCAAACTTTAGCATTTTTTGGCTTTTCAACTTTAAAAATGAATGGCTAGCTAAAATAATTGTTAGGTCAACAAAATATATTCAAAAAAACGGGAGTTCCCAAACCTCAGAGATTTTTGCGACATAAGAGGCATTAAGAACTCCCTATATTTAGGGGTGTAGTACAAGGGCTAGTATAGTGGTCTCCAAAACCATTGATGGGAGTTCGAATCTCTCCACCCCTGCCAACAAGGAAGTCAACCGCAACGAATCAATTGTTCGAAGTGTGTGACCCCTTATAATTATAAAAGGAAAAAACTAAGATGGGAAATTACGTAAAAGAGTCGTACAAAGAACTTGTTAACAAAGTTGTATGGCCATCGTGGAAATCACTTCAAGGCAGCGCAATCCTCGTGATGGTAGCTAGCCTTATTTTTGCTGTTGTTATCCTAGCGATGGACTTCTCGTTTGAGAACATAATGAAATCTATTTATAGCCTACTTTACTAAACTTTTTTTAGAAGTAGATTCAATAAACCTTTGACAAGTTATTGCCCCCTTGCCTAACTCTTCAGCTCTGGAAAACAGGGGGAGGAGTCAGAAACTAAAAAGAAGAGGGCATAGACAAGAGATTGAACTTGGGTGGGGAGAGAATAGAAGCGGGAGAGTTTTAATGCTTACCACTTCGAAAAGCCTCTTACCAAGAGATAAGGGCAAAAGAGTCTAGTTTAAAAGAAAAAGAATTTTAAGAAAAGTAGACTATTGTTATTTTAGAAAAAAGCAAAAAAATAGAACAATTATGAGTGACGTAAACGAGTTTCAATGGTATGTGATGCGAGCAATCGGAGGTAAGGAAAAGCAGGTGAGAGAGTATCTCGAAGCTGAAATCCGCACCCTTCGTCTTGAGTCGCATATCAAAGATGTGCTTATCCCAACTGAAAAATATATGAGCGTAGTTCGTGGCAAGAAAGTTGTCAAGGAACGTGTCTCATACCCTGGCTATGTACTAGTACAATGTATTATGTCAGGTGAAATACCGCATATTTTGCGCAACATTCCTGGTGTTTTAGGCTTTTTGTCTGATTCGAAAAAGGATTCGCCACTTCACGCAGCTCCACTTAGAGAGGCTGAAGTTAAACGTATCCTCGGACAAGTCGATGAGCAAGCCGATGCTGAGTTGATTGAAAACGAAATTCTCTACAAAGTAGGGGAAACAGTTAAAGTCATCGACGGACCTTTCGCTTCCTTAATAGGTGTGGTCGAGGAAATCGACGAACAGCGACACAAGTTAAATGTTGCAGTAAAAATATTTGGGCGTAGAACTCCTATGGAGCTTTCTTACACCCAAGTGGAGAAAGACGAGTAATAGCTCTTTGCTGTGTAAAGAAGTTCTACTTTTTTTGAGAGAAAAAGGTTTAACTTTTTTTGCGGTCAAGGGCAGTTTAGTTTTTCGAAACAAAACCGTAGATATATTGAGGCTAATCCCAGTGAGAGCTTGTAGAGGGTTTGTGAAGCTTTTTTTTAGCGAAGTGTGATGTTACAGCAATTCGCAACAATTGATGAGAGCTAAACCCAATATGGGAAATCTTGCATTAGTGGGGTCTAAATCTCGAAAAAGTCTACAACAGAATTTAACGGAGTAAAAATTTAATTATTCAAAAAGCTATGGCAAAAGATATTGCGGCGTTTATTAAGTTGCAGATCAAAGGCGGAGCAGCCAATCCATCACCTCCAGTAGGACCAGCACTTGGTTCTAAGGGTGTGAACATTATGGATTTCTGTAAGCAATTTAATGCTCGTACACAGGACAAAGCAGGCAAAGTGCTTCCTGTGATTATCACCGTTTATAGCGACAAGTCTTTCGACTTTATCATCAAGCAACCACCAGTTGCAGTTCAACTAAAAGAGACCGCTAAAATTAAGTCGGGCTCGGCAGAACCAAACCGTAAGAGAGTAGCGGAAATCACTTGGGATCAAGTGCGTGAAATCGCAGAAGGTAAAATGGTTGATATGAACTGTTTCGTAGTGGAAAGCGCAATGAGTATGGTCGCAGGTACTGCTCGCTCAATGGGTATCGTAGTCGTAGGAGAATCACCTTTAAAATAACAAGATAAGAGATGAAGCTAACAAAAAACCAAAAAGTTGCTTATGCTAAGGTAGACCCTTCGAAGCAATATAAGTTGGCCGAAGCATCTGAATTGCTAAAGGAGATTACCTTTACGAAATTTGATGCCTCGGTAGATATTGATATTAGACTTGGTGTAGACCCTCGTAAAGCGAACCAAATGGTTCGTGGCGTGGTGACTCTACCTCACGGTACTGGTAAATCAGTTAGAGTTCTTGTACTTTGTACTCCTGACAAGGAGGCTGAAGCACAAGCAGCTGGAGCTGAATACGTTGGTCTTGACGAATACGTTGAGAAAATTAAAAATGGTTGGACTGATGTTGATGTGATCATCTGTACTCCTAGCGTTATGGCTAAGGTAGGTGCACTAGGTCGTATCCTCGGCCCACGTGGACTTATGCCTAACCCTAAAACTGGTACAGTTACTATGGAAGTTGGCAAAGCAGTTCAAGAGGTGAAAGCCGGTAAAATCGACTTTAAAGTTGACAAATTTGGTATTGTTCACACTTCAGTTGGTAAAGTTTCGTTCACTCCACAGCAAATTGTGGATAACGCAACAGAGTTCTACAGAACTATTATGAAACTTAAACCATCTGCTGCTAAAGGTACTTACGTGATGTCAGTTTACCTTTCATCTACAATGAGTCCTGGACTCGCTATTGATCCTAAATCTATCGACTAATTTAATAAGCTATGAAAAGAGAAGAAAAACTACAACTTGCAAGCGAAATAGCCGTTAGTCTAGGACAGTACGCACACTACTATGTTGCAGATATCTCTGGTCTTAATGCAGAGCAAACTACTAACCTTAGAAAAGCTTGCTACGAAAAAGAGATCAAACTTCAAGTTGTTAAAAATACATTTTTTGGCAAAGCACTTGAAGCTGCAGGTATCGCTAACGAAGAAATTAGTGCTATTCTGGAAGGTCCAACAGCAGTAATGTACACTCAAACAGGCAATGCTCCTGCTAAGTTAATCAAAGCTTTCCGTAAGGAAGCTAATTCTGATCGTCCTATCCTTAAGGGTGCGTTCGTTGACCAATGTACTTACATTGGAGAAGACCAACTCGCTACACTTGAGAATATCAAGAGCAGAGAAGAACTTATTGCAGACGTTGTCGCACTGCTTCAATCACCTGCGAAAAACGTTATCAGTGGACTTCAAGGTTCAGCTGGACACAAAATCGCTGGGCTGGTTAAAACGCTTGAAAGCAGATAGTGAAAGGCTCGTTGCTTAAGTAAAAAGGCTTAGGTGGATGGGTAGAGATTGTAATTAATTAGAGTCTCTATAAGTCCTGTAAGCTAATTAAAAATAGCAATACCCAACACTAAAAGTATAGAAGGGTAAGGGGTTTAAAACCTCTCAAACCCTCAATAAGAAAACAGTATTAAAAACAAACTTTAAAAATTATAAAACGATGGCAGACATCAAACAAATCGCCGAAGAACTAGTAAACCTTACAGTTAAAGAGGTAAACGAACTTGCTCAAATTCTTAAAGAAGAATATGGTATCGAACCAGCAGCAGCAGCAGTAGCAGTAGCAGCAGCTCCAGCAGAAGGTGCAGCAGCAGCAGAACAAACAGCATTCGACGTAATCCTTGTATCAGCAGGTGGTGCTAAACTACAAGTTGTTAAGGCAGTTAAAGACCTTGCAGGTCTTGGACTAAAAGAAGCTAAAGACCTAGTTGATAGCGCTCCTAAAGCAATCAAAGAAGGCGTTAGCAAAGAAGAAGCTGAACAACTTAAATCTGAACTAGAAGCAGCTGGTGCAGAAGTAGAAGTAAAATAGTTTAACCTTTCTTAAACGCTAGAGACAGACAAGAGTGAAAAAGGAAGTAGGCTAAATTTCTTAGTCGAAACTTACTCTCAAAAAATGCTTTAGAAATAAGAAAATAAACTATAAGAACTTGGTTGCCAAAGTTAGAGTGCGCTGGTTTTCAGCCTCTCTAACTTTAGGTCACCAATTCGCTTTTTGAAGCTCTTACCGCTCCAATCGGGTGGCAGGGGCATTTTGTGGCTTAAATAAAAACCACATCTCGTGAGCATATTTAGGTGGCTTATTTGCCTGAGTATCAGCTTGCAATCCTTAAGAGTAGCAGAGTGCTGCTCTATCATTCACATTACTGGAACAATTAAGAGCTAGAGGCTAAATATTTGTTTCTCTAGATTTTTTAGATAAGTTTACTGTAGTCCAACAAAAGTATGGTGCGTATGGGGAATAAGCTCTCCCGTGCTATAAAAGTAACCATTTGCTTAGGGCTAAAGATATTAAAGGTAAACTGTTGATAGAAATCTGAGGAACAGAGAAATATGCGAAACACTCTTATTTTGGTTCGTTTTTTTCAGCACCCAACAAATGGCAAAAAACGCAACATCACGTATCAGCTTTAGTTCATTCTCTTCGGTAATGGACTACCCAGACTTCCTAGAAGTCCAACTCAAATCCTTCCAAGACTTTTTCCAGTTGGAAACAACTGCCGAAAATCGTGTCGGTGAAGGTCTCTATCAAGTTTTCTCGGAAAACTTCCCTATCTCGGATACTCGCAATAACTTTATGCTTGAGTTCCTTGACTATTTTATTGATCCCCCTCGCTACACAATTGACGAGTGTATTGAGCGTGGACTAACGTACAGTGTCCCTCTCAAAGCGAAACTTAAACTTTATTGTACCGACCCTGAACACACTGACTTCGATGAAGAAATTCAGGACGTATATTTTGGCACTGTGCCATATATGACCCCTAAAGGTACATTCGTAATCAACGGTGCTGAGCGTGTTATCGTCTCTCAGTTGCACCGTAGCCCAGGTGTTTTCTTCGGTCAAAGCCTTCACACCAATGGTACAAAACTTTATTCGGCTCGTATTATCCCATTCAAGGGCAGCTGGATTGAGTTTGCTACCGACATCGCAGGTGTGATGTACGCTTATATCGACAGAAAGAAAAAATTACCTGTAACAACACTTCTTCGTGCTATCGGTTTCGAAACTGATAGAGAAATCCTTGAAATCTTTGACCTCGCTGACGAAGTTAAAGTTAACGAAAAAAACCTTAGAAAATCTATCGGCCGACGCCTAGCTGCGAGGGTTCTAGATACCTGGGTGGAAGACTTCGTTGACGATGACACTGGAGAGGTTGTTTCGATTGACCGTTACGATATTATTATCGACCGTGAAACTGTTCTAGAAGAAGACCATATCAATGCAATACTAGAGAGCGGTGAAAAAACTATCCTTCTTCACAAGGATACTGCACTAGCTAATGAATACGCTATTGTATATAACACCCTCCAAAAAGATACCTGTAACTCCGAAAAAGAGGCTGTTACATATATTTATAGGCAACTACGCAGCTCAGAGCCACCAGATGATGCGACGGCTCGTGACGTAATCGACAAACTATTCTTTAGCGACAAACGCTACGACCTTGGTGACGTAGGACGTTATAGAATTAACCGTAAACTTGAGTTGAATATCTCACGTGATACGAGGGTGCTAACTCGTGAAGATATGATTGCCATTATCAAACACCTCATTATGCTCGTTAACTCGAAGACTGAGGTCGATGATATTGACCACCTTTCTAACCGTAGGGTAAGAACTGTGGGCGAACAGCTTGCACAACAATTCTCGGTAGGTTTTGCTCGTATGGCTAGAACCATCCGTGAGAGAATGAACGTGAGAGACAACGAAGTCTTTAGCCCAGTTGACCTTATCAACGCTAAGACTCTGTCGAGTGTTATTAACTCGTTCTTCGGTACTAACCAGCTGAGCCAGTTTATGGACCAAACAAATCCACTTGCTGAGCTTACTCACAAACGCCGTCTATCGGCTCTGGGCCCTGGCGGTCTTTCTCGTGAGAGAGCAGGTTTCGAGGTTCGTGACGTTCACTATACGCACTACGGTCGTCTGTGTCCTATCGAAACTCCTGAAGGTCCGAATATCGGTCTTATATCTTCGCTATGTGTGTACGCTAAAATCTCTGATATGGGCTTTATCGAAACACCATATATGGAGGTTGAAGACGGTAAGGTTAAGACCGACACTATTAAATATATGAGTGCAGAGCAAGAGGAAGGACTTACAATTGCTCAGGCTAACGCTCAGTTCGATAAAGATGGTAACTTTATTAACCCAACAGTTAAGTGTCGTCACAGTGGTGACTTCCCTAATGTTGAGCCAGAGAGAGTGCACGTTATGGACGTTGCCCCTAACCAGATTGCTTCGATTGCAGCATCGCTTATCCCATTCTTGGAGCACGATGATGCGAACCGTGCGCTGATGGGCTCGAATATGATGCGCCAGGCAGTACCTCTACTTGTGCCAGAAGCTCCTATTGTAGGCACTGGTCTAGAAGCTGAGGTTGTTGCCGATAGCCGTACTCAAATCGTTGCAGAACGTGAGGGTGAGGTTGTATTCTCGGACGCTTCTCGTATCGAAATCAAATATGAAATGACCGACGACGAAAGATTCGTTTCATTCAGTCCTGAGGTCACTGTTTACAGACTACCTAAATATCGTAGAACTAACCAAAATACTTCGATGACCCTCCGTCCACTTGTACGCAGAGGCGAGAGGGTTACCAAAGGTCAAATCCTTACTGAAGGTTACTCTACACAAGCAGGTGAGCTAGCTCTTGGTAAGAACCTTAAAGTGGCATATATGCCTTGGCAAGGTTATAACTTCGAGGATGCGATTGTTATCTCTGAAAGACTCGTGCGTGACGACGTTTATACTTCGGTGCACGTGGAAGAGTTTATTATGGAGGTTCGTGACACTAAACGTGGTGTTGAAGAACTTACTGCTGATATCCCTAACATCTCGGAAGACGCTACTAAAGACTTGGACGAAAACGGTGTTATCCGTATCGGTGCGAACGTTCACCCTGGTGATATCCTTATCGGTAAAATCACTCCTAAGGGCGAAACTGACCCTTCTCCAGAAGAGAAACTGCTTCGTGCAATCTTCGGTGACAAGGCAGGTGACGTGAAAGACGCCTCTATGAAGGCTCGTCCATCACTTCACGGTGTGGTTATCGCTAAGAAAATATTTAGCCGTGCAGCTGCCAAAGAAGGCGGTAAGAAGGGTAGATTGGCAGAAAAAGCTGTTGTCGAAAAGTGCGAAGCTGCATTTAACGATAAAGTCGCTGCGCTTCGTAGAATCCTTATCGACAAACTTTGGACTCTGCTAAATGGCAAAACTAGCCTTCCGATTGTAGACTACTGCGGTATGGAAGTCGTTGAAAAAGGTACTAAATTTACCCTAAGACTACTCGAAGAGCTAGACTATACTGCTATCAGTACTATTAAGTGGACTTCCGACGAAGCAAAAGCTGACCTCGTAAGTAAACTAATAAACAACTTTGTGACTAAATTCAAAGAATTTGACGCAGAACTTAAACGTAATAAATACAATATCACTAACGGTGACGAAATGCCTAGTGGCGTTATCCAACTCGCTAAAGTCTACATCGCTAAGAAACGTAAACTAAGAGTAGGGGACAAAATGGCGGGTCGTCACGGTAACAAAGGTATCGTAGCTAGAGTCGTGAGAGACGAAGATATGCCTTTCCTTTCGGATGGTACAATCGTCGATATCGTACTTAACCCACTGGGTGTACCTTCTCGTATGAACCTTGGACAAATCTATGAAGCTGTCCTTGGATGGGCTGGTAAGAATATGGGTGTGAAGTTCGGTACTCCTATCTTCGACGGTGCTACACTTGACCAAATCAACGACCACGCTGAACAAGCAGGTATCCCAAGAAGCGGTCTAACGTACCTTTATGACGGTGGTACTGGTGAGATGTTTGATCAACCTGCTACGGTAGGTGTTACCTATATGCTGAAACTAGGCCATATGGTGGACGATAAGATGCACGCCCGTTCAATCGGTCCGTACTCTCTTATCACTCAACAGCCACTCGGCGGTAAGGCTCAGTTCGGTGGTCAAAGATTCGGGGAAATGGAGGTTTGGGCTATCGAAGCATTCGGTGCTGCAAACATCCTCCAAGAAATCCTAACCATTAAGAGTGATGACGTGATGGGTAGAGCTAAGGCGTATGAAGCTATCGTTAAAGGCGATAATATGCCACAGGCTGGTATCCCTGAATCACTAAATGTACTGCTGCACGAACTTGCAGGACTCGGACTAAGCGTTAAGATGGAGTAAACTCCCCCTTGAGGCTTTCGGGAAAATTTATAGAATAATAGGCTCTTGTACTTTGGCTTTAAAAGCTTATAAAGTATTAAGAGCCGAAAATTCCCTCTCCCGAAAAATCTGAGTAATAAAACGTTTGAAGAAATAAGACAAATTTTTAAAAACATTGCACAAAAAATGTTTAATCAAAAAGATACAAAACAACACGGTGGCTTTGAGAAAATTACAATCTCACTAGCCTCTCCAGAGGAAATCCTCTCGAAGAGTAGTGGCGAGGTGCTAAAGCCAGAAACCATTAACTACCGTACCTATAAGCCAGAAAGAGATGGTCTGTTCTGCGAAAGAATCTTCGGCCCAGTAAAAGACTTCGAATGCCACTGTGGTAAGTACAAGCGTATCCGCTATAAGGGTATCGTTTGTGACAGATGTGGTGTTGAGGTTACAGAAAAGAAAGTTCGTAGAGAGCGTAGCGGTCACATCTCACTTGTTGTGCCTGTGGCGCACATCTGGTACTTCCGTAGCCTGCCTAACAAAATCGGTTACCTCCTAGGAATCCCTACCAAAAAACTCGATATGGTCGTGTACTATGAGAGATATGTAGTGATTCAACAGGGTGTGGCTCAAGGTGTGGCTAATATGGAACTTTTGGACGAAAAGGCATATAACGATATCCTTGACGCTCTTCCAAAAAATAACCAACAGCTCGACGACTCAAATCCTGATAAGTTTATCGCTATGATGGGTGCTGAGGCTCTTGTGGCGTTGATGCAACGTCTCGACCTCGATACTCTTAGCTATGAACTTCGCCATAAGGCTGATACCGAAACTTCGCAACAACGTAAGGCAGAGGCACTAAAGCGTCTGAATGTTGTGGAAGCATTCCGTGCTAGCCGTGAGGTGAACAAGCCTGAATGGATGATTCTAAAGGTTATTCCTGTTATCCCACCAGAGCTTCGTCCACTTGTGCCACTTGATGGCGGTAGATTCGCTACAAGTGACCTCAATGACCTATATCGTAGGGTTATCATCCGTAATAACCGTCTAAAGAGACTTATCGAGATTAAGGCTCCAGACGTTATCCTTCGTAACGAAAAACGTATGCTTCAAGAAGCAGTTGACTCACTTCTGGATAACTCTAGAAAGAGCAACGCTGTGAAGAGCGAAAGTAACCGTGCGCTGAAATCACTTTCAGACTCGCTTAAGGGTAAGCAAGGACGTTTCCGTCAAAACCTTTTGGGTAAGCGTGTTGACTACTCAGCTCGTTCGGTAATCGTCGTTGGTCCAGAACTTAAGATGCACGAGTGTGGTATTCCTAAGGATATGGCAGCTGAACTGTACAAACCGTTTATCGTGAGAAAGCTTATCGAGCGTGGCGTTGTGAAGACAGTTAAATCGGCTAAAAAGATAATTGATAGAAAGGATGCAGTTGTATGGGATATCCTCGAAAATGTAATCAAAGGACACCCAGTACTACTCAACCGTGCTCCTACCCTTCACCGTTTGGGTATCCAGGCTTTCCAGCCTCGCCTAATCGAAGGTAAGGCACTTCAACTTCACCCACTTGCTTGTACGGCGTTCAATGCCGACTTCGACGGTGACCAGATGGCGGTTCACTTGCCACTTGGTAATGCTGCAATCCTTGAGGCGCAAATCCTTATGCTAGGTTCGCACAATATTTTGAACCCTGCTAACGGTGCTCCTATTACCGTTCCTTCACAGGATATGGTCTTGGGTCTTTACTATATCACCAAAGAGCGTGCTGGCTCTAAGGGTGAGGGTTCGGTTTTCTACTCTCCTGAGGAATTGAAGATTGCCTATAACGAAAAACGTATCGACCTACACGCTAAAATCAGAATTAGACTCGCTGCGGGTAAACTTATCGAAACTACGGCTGGCCGTGTGATGTTCAATGAGTTTGTTCCTGAGGAGGTAGGCTATATCAACGAACTTTTGACCAAAAAGTCGCTTCGTGACATTATCGGTAACGTTATGAAGATTGCAGGGGCTGCGGCTACTGCTAAGTTCCTTGACGATATTAAGGCTCTGGGTTATCAGATGGCATTCCGTGGTGGTCTGTCGTTTAACCTTGAAGCGGTGATTATCCCTAAAGAAAAAGAAGAACTTGTGGCTGACGGTTACGAACAAGTAGCTGAGGTTATGGAGTCTTATAATATGGGTCTTATCACAAATAATGAAAGATATAACCAGATTATTGATATCTGGACACATACTAACTCGAAACTGACAAAGACAGTAATGGATCAGTTGATTAAGGATCAGCAAGGTTTCAACCCTGTTTATATGATGCTTCACTCTGGTGCTCGTGGTTCTAACGAACAGATTCGTCAGCTCTCTGGTATGCGTGGTCTGATGGCGAAACCTCAAAAGGCTACGGCTGAGGCGGCTCAGATTATCGAGAACCCTATCTTGTCGAACTTTAAGGAGGGTCTTTCGGTACTTGAGTACTTTATCTCTACCCACGGTGCTCGTAAGGGTCTTGCCGATACGGCGTTGAAGACAGCGGATGCTGGTTATTTGACACGTCGTTTGGTGGACGTTGCTCAGGATGTTATTATCAATGAGCAGGACTGTGGTACACTTCGTGGCTTGAAGGCTATGACTATGAAGCGTAACGAGGAGGTTGTTCAGTCTTTGTATGAGAGAATCCTTGGTCGTACATCTGTCGAAGATGTTATTAACCCTACTACTGGTGAGGTTCTTGTCGGAGCAGGTGAGGAGATTACCGAAGATATCGCAGCAGCTATTGACGCTTCTCCAATCGAATCGGTTGAGATTCGTTCGGTACTTACTTGTGAGAGCACTAAGGGAGTTTGTGCTAAGTGTTACGGTCGTAACCTTTCTACTGGACGTATGGTTCAGTTGGGTGAGGTTGTGGGTGTTATCGCTGCACAGTCTATCGGTGAGCCAGGTACTCAGCTTACACTTCGTACGTTCCACGTCGGTGGTGTTGCGGGTGGTAGCACATCTGAGAACTCTATCGTGGCACGCTATGATGGTCGCTTGGAAATTGACGAGCTTCGTTCGGTTGAGCGTAAGGGTGACAATGGCAAGGAAACTGTGGTTCTTTCACGTTTGGCTGAGGCTAGGGTAGTGGATGTGAACACTGGCATTGCACTTTCTACGGCTAACTTGCCTTATGGTTCGGTATTGAGCTTTAAGGATGGAGATTTGGTTAAGAAGGGTGATTTGATTTGCGAATGGGACCCATATAACGCTGTTATCATCTCTGAGTACGCAGGTAAGGCGGCATTTGAATCGGTTGAGGAGAATGTTACATTCCGTGAGGAGAGCGATGAGGCTACTGGTTTCCGTGAGAAGGTTATCATTGAGAGCCGTGACAAGACTAAGAACCCACTTATCAAGATTTTGGATAAGGACGGCGTTGAGGTTAAGCAGTATAACTTGCCAGTTGGTGCACACATTGTGACGAAAGAGGGTGGTAAGGTAAGTGCTGGTGATATCTTGATTAAGATTCCACGTGTTGTGGGTAAGGCAGGTGACATTACGGGGGGTCTTCCTCGTGTTACTGAGTTATTCGAGGCACGTAATCCATCTAACCCTGCGGTTGTGTCGGCTATTGACGGTGAAATTTCGTTTGGTAAGATTAAGCGTGGTAACCGTGAGATTGTTGTGACATCTCGTAGTGGTGAGGTTAAGAAATATTTAGTTCCACTTTCTAAGCAGATTTTGGTACAAGAGAATGACTATATCCGTGCAGGTATGCCGCTTTCGGACGGTGCTATTACCCCTGGTGATATTCTTTCGATATTGGGCCCTACACGTGTTCAGGAGTATATTGTTAATGAGATTCAGGAAGTGTACCGCTTACAGGGTGTGAAGATTAATGACAAGCACTTTGAAATTATTGTACGTCAGATGATGAACAAGGTACGTATTGAGGATCCAGGTGACACTCGTCTGTTGGAAGAGCAAGTTGTCGGCAAGTGGGAGTTCATTAAGGTGAATGACGACATATATGACAAGAAGGTTGTTACAGATGCGGGTGAGTCAACGTTGTTGAGTGCTGGTCAGATAGTATCTCTTAGGGAGTTGAGGGATGAGAATTCATCGCTTCGTCGTAAGGGAGCTAAGGAGGTGTCGGTACGTGCTACTGTGCCTGCTACATCTACTCAGATACTTCAGGGTATTACACGTGCGGCATTGCAGACTACTTCGTTTATATCGGCAGCTTCGTTCCAGGAGACTACTAAGGTATTGAATGAGGCGGCAATCAATGGTAAGGTCGATTATCTTGAGAATTTGAAAGAGAATGTTATATGCGGTCACTTGATACCAGCTGGTACGGGTATGCGTCGCTATAAGAATTTGAAGGTCGCTGACACGACTGAGAAATAGATTTATTAAGGGGGTTCATTATTGAGCCCCCTTTTTAATGATTAACTATTTTTAATGATTAACTATTTTTAATGATTAGTGATTAATGATTAATGGCTGCTAGCTTAATTGTGAAAAAGTGAATTGTGAAAAAGTGAATGGGGTTATAGCCTAGGGAGTACAAACATAGGCTAGGGGCACTGCATCCAAGTCCAGGGAAGGACCGCTCGGTCGGCGTTAGGGCGAAAAGCAGGCGGCTTCCACACGGATTAGAGCCTACTGAGTAATACTGAGTAGCGACTGAGTAGAACTGAGTAACGGCTACGAAACGGATGCGAGGCTGTGTAGCAGTAGCCAAGGGGTTGGTGTCAGAAAGACACCAAAAGAGGAATCGAAGATTCCGCAGACACCAACCCCTTAATCCTAATCCCTACAACCTAACACCTACAACCTAACACCTACAACCTAACACCTAAAAAAGGGAGGGCATAAGCCCTCCCTAAATAATAAACAAGGAAACTCAGACTATTGCCACCCTAAGATAGGGAAACCTAAGTTATCTGCATTAGCGTCAGATACCCATACTGTTGGGTCTTGCTCTGCATTTAATAAAGTTACCATCTCACTATCCTTCATCTCGCTCTCACTCTTCTCAGTGCCATAGCTATCTGAAGCAGCAGTACCTGTCAGCCAATAACAATTGTTATATGTGCCACCACTTTGGTCGCTTCCCAACAGACCCCCTACATTGCTATCTCCTGATACCGCACCAGCATTATAACAGCTGCTCATAGTAATGGTAATGCCATTAACCCCCGATACTCCGCCAATATTGCTGTCAGTTCCTTCTACTTTACCCATATTATAACAGTTGCTAAGAGATGCAGAGTCACCATTATTCCCCGATACACCACCGACGTAACCCTCTCCTGTAACAGTTCCAAGATTATAGCAAGAACTTATAGCAGATGAACCATAATTATTAGCCACCACACCACCAACATAAGTAGTGCCAGATATTGTGCCTGTGTTGTAACAAGAGCTAACAGATGACTGAGTTAGACTATATCCAATCACGCCACCAGTAAGGGTAGCCTCTCCAGTTATATTCCCTGTATTATAGCAGTCGCTAACAGAAGAATAGCTATTGTATCCTATAATTCCGCCAGTATAACCGCCTTTTCCTAATACATCACCTGTATTATAGCAAGTGCTAATAGTCGAAGAAGAATTGTACCCCATTACACCCCCAACATTGATTCCAGTACCCGTTACATCACCAGTATTGTAACAATTAGTAACAGGAGCATTGTTATTATATCCTATCACCCCACCAACTTGCTTAACTTCCCCAGTTACATTGCCAGTATTATAGCAATCGCTAACAGTAGACGAGTTGTTATACCCCACTACACCGCCAACATAGTTGCTAGTACCTGTTATGTTGCACATATTATAGCAGTTGGTAATGTCTGAAGCAGAATATCCCACAACACCGCCAACGTAGCTGAAACCTGTAATTGTGCCCTTAACGCCTACATTCTTAACCTCGCCATATCTAGCATAGCCAATAAGACCAGAGCCGCCAAGAGTGGTGTTGATGTATAGTCCCGAAATAAGGTGTCCGCCACCGTCGAAATACCCCTCGAAAGCGGTGCCAAAACGATAACCAATAGGAGTCCATAGGTTGTCTTCGCTACCTTTTAGGTCAATGTCATTTGTTACTAGGAAGTAAAGTCCTGAAAGTTTGTCGGCACCTGCTACTAGTTGACTAATTTCAGCTAGGTCTTCCGCAGTGCTGATAAGGTAAGGCGAACTTTCTGTGCCCTTGCCGCCAGAGAATGGTTCTTCAGACTCACTGATAGTTATGTCAATTTCATCACCATCAGACCAAGGGACAATTGAACCTGTGAAAATCACGTCGTCACTAGTAATGGTTACGGTACAAACGTATTTGTGACCCGAAGTTAGCTCGATAGCACTATTTATGTTCCACACTGATGTTGTTCCATCAATGGTAAGTTCAAGAAATGCTGTGCCAACTGCAAAGGTTTGAGGTGCTACAACTGCTTGATACGAGTCATCGCCAAGTGGCAGAGGAGTTACGCCAACTGCCGCTCCCGAGGCTGTAAACGATAGCGACGCTAGGTCGTAATCTACTGCTGTTAGCGCATTGATTGTCACTGCAGAAACTTCTTTTGGCGAATTTATGTTAATTTGAATTGCTGAGAGTGAGTGCGTGAAAATTAGTTCTGGGCAAGTCTCAGAGGTAGCAGAAGTCACTGCTCCAAGGATATCTGAAGCCTCATAAGCTGCCTCGGTGCTTTGGTCGGCCTCTAGTGTTATCGCACCCGATAGCGAAAGGTCGCTAGTGTAAGGATACAGTGCGGTAAAAGTAAGTTCACTGCCGCTAGAAACAATAGGAGAAGTAGAGCTAAAAAGCGCACTAGAGAATACGTATTCCACGTTCTCAGCTACATAAGAATCACCGTCGCTAGCGAATACACTAATAGCGTCGCCATCTTCGAAATCTGTTTCAGTCACACGGGTCACTGCGGAATTAATCGAGGATGTAAAGGTTACTTCGCCTTCGAGTGAAGGGGTTGTACCATCTGTTTTGGTACAGGAGCTTAGTGCTAGAGCTACGCCAAGCGAGAAAAATAATACTTTTTTCATAGGATTTAAGTTGAGGCTCATCGGTTATTTTATTTAAATGATCAGCTAATTTAGCGTACCTGAGCCTATCGGTAGGCTGAATCAAAAGATTTGCTTAACTGGAATTTTTTTAGAAGCGGAACGAATTTATCGTCCTGATAATCTTACACAAAGGTAAGTAAAATTATTTGAAGATAAGAAACTTTTTTTAGTAGTGCTAAAAAGTATAAACTGGATTAGGAGTTAGGTATTAGGTGTTAGGTATTAGATGTTAGGTATAAGGCTTATATAATGATTAATGGGCTTTAATAATACCTACAACCTACACCTACAACCTAATACCTAAGGGCAAAAAAAGGGGGCATAAGCCCCCTAAACATTAATCACTAATAATTAATCATTATTTTACATCATTCCGCCCATTCCGCCACCTGGCATAGGAGGCATTGGACTGTCCTCTGCGATGTCTGCGATAACGCACTCAGTCGTTAGGAACATTGAAGCTACCGATGCAGCGTTCTCTAGTGCGACACGTGCTACCTTTGTAGGGTCGATAATGCCCGCTACAAACATATCTTCATATTTGTCGTCACGTGCATTATAACCAAATGCACCGTTGTTCTCCTTAATCTTATTCACTACAACTGAACCCTCGCCACCTGCGTTAGCTACAATCTGACGAAGTGGCTCTTCAATAGCTCGTGCTACAATAGCGACACCTGTAAGCTCATCGTCGCTAAGACCTGTAATGGCACTTAAAGCCTCAGCTGCTCGTACATAAGCTACGCCACCGCCTGGGATAATACCCTCGTCTACCGCTGCACGTGTTGCCGCTAGTGCATCGTCTACTCTATCCTTCTTCTCCTTCATCTCTATCTCAGTTGCAGCTCCAACATACAACACCGCTACACCGCCTGCCAATTTTGCCAAACGCTCCTGCAACTTCTCTCTGTCATAGTCAGACTTTGTAGCCTCTATCTGTGAACGAATCTGTGCCACACGGTTTGCAATTGCTTCGCTGCTGCCTGCTCCGTCAACAATTGTGGTGTTGTCCTTTGTAATAGCTACCTTCTCAGCTGAACCCAACATCTCGATAGTAGCTCCGTCAAGTGTAAGACCTGTCTCCTCTGAAATAACCGTACCGCCTGTTAGTATCGCTACATCTTGAAGCATCTCTTTACGACGATCACCAAAACCTGGTGCCTTAACCGCTGCAATCTTTAGTGTGCCACGAAGCTTGTTAAGTACAAGTGAGCTAAGCGCCTCACCGTCCACATCCTCTGCCAAAATAAGTAGCGCACGTCCACTCTGTGCCACTGGCTCAAGGACTGGTAGTATCTCCTTCATTGTAGAGATTTTCTTGTCTGTAATAAGGATATATGGCTTCTCTAAATCTGCAAGCATCTTCTCCGTGTCAGTAATGAAATAAGGAGAAATATAGCCCCTGTCGAACTGCATTCCCTCAACGACATCTACGTGTGTTTCAGTGCCCTTTGCCTCCTCAACAGTGATAACGCCCTCTTTCTTAACCTTCTCCATAGCCTCGGCGATAAGTGCGCCAATTGTAGAGTCGTTATTTGCAGAAATCATAGCCACCTGCTCGATTTTCTTAATGTCCTCACCAACATTTTGGCTCTGCTCCTTAAGTGCCTCCACTACCGCAGCTACTGCTGTGTCGATACCCTTCTTAATGCTCATAGGATTTGCCCCTGCCGTAACATTCTTAATGCCACCTGCGATAATCGCTTGTGCCAATACCGTAGCAGTAGTAGTGCCGTCACCTGCATCGTCAGCAGTCTTCGAAGCTACCTCACGCACCATCTGTGCTCCCATATTCTCGAACTTGTCCTCAAGCTCTATCTCCTTGGCTACTGTCACACCGTCCTTTGTGATGTGTGGAGCACCAAATTTCTTCTCTATAACAACATTGCGACCTTTAGGTCCTAGTGTAACTTTAACTGCCGCAGCAAGTTGGTCAACGCCGCTCACAAGCCCTGTGCGAGCATCCGTCGTAAATTTAATTTCTTTCGCCATTGTATTTTATTTATGTATTATCAAAATTGTAGATTATCAGTGCAAAAATCTCTAGCCTATAACAGCTAAAATTTCGCCTTGCTTCATAATAAGGTAATCATTGCCCTCTACGCTAATTTCCTGTCCGCCATATTTGCCATAAAGGACAACATCGCCAACCTTTACCTCCATTGTCACGTCAACGTTGCCAGGTCCTACTGCTACAACTGTGCCTTGAAGAGGTTTTTCTTTTGCTGTTTCGGGAATAAAAAGTCCGCTTGCGGTCTTAGTCTCAGCCACTTTAGGCTCTACTAATACTCTGTCTGATAATGGTTTAATAGTCATTTTTGTATATTTTTATTTTTATAAATTTTATGTCGTCTCTCTGGAGCTTCTCTGCATACAGCCCCACACACAAAATATGTGTGAACAAATTATATGCCGACAAAAAAAGACTGCCATTTTGACAGTCTTTTTTTCCTGATATCAAAGGCTCTAAACCTCCGTACTTAAATTACTTTAGAAGTGAAGCAAAGCTCTCTACCAAATCAAGTCTCTCCCAAGGGAAGAACACTAGTCCATCTTTCTCATAGCTCTTATGCCCGAAGTGTCCATAGGCTGCCGTTGGCAAGAAGATAGGGGTCTTTAGTGAGAAACGCTCAACAATCTTCGCAGGACGCAAGTCCACTAGTGCCTCGATTTTAGATGATAGCTCGCCATCTGTCATATTTACCTTAGCTGTGCCACGTGTGTCAATGAAGAAGCTTACAGGTTTTGCTACGCCAATGGCATAAGCTACCTGAACGCTAGCCTCGTCTGCCAAACCTGCCGCTACGATATTCTTAGCGATATGGCGCACTGCATAGGCTGCACTACGGTCAACCTTCGAAGAGTCCTTACCTGAGAACGCTCCGCCACCGTGACCGCTACGACCGCCATAGGTGTCCACAATAATCTTACGTCCTGTAAGACCTGTGTCACCCTTAGGTCCTCCGATGCAGAACTTGCCCGTTGGGTTTACGTGAAGGATATAATCGTCCTGAATCAAATCGCCCAACTGATCCTCTCTCTTGGCAAGAGATGCCTTAAGCTGTGGCATAAGGATATTCTCTACATCACGGCGGATATCCTCAACGCTTACTTCCTCGCTGTGCTGTGTAGATATTACAATCGTGTGGACTCTTTGAGCTACACCAGCTTCGTTATACTCAATTGTTACCTGGCTCTTTGCATCTGGACGAAGATAGGTCATCTCCTTGCCCTCTTTACGAATCTTTGCAAGTTTCTTTACAAGAAGGTGCGATAGCATAATCGCTGCTGGCATATAAGCCGCTGTCTCTCTACAAGCATAGCCGAACATCATACCCTGGTCGCCTGCGCCCTGCTCGTCTGCCTCGGCACGCTCAACGCCCTGATTTATATCTGGCGACTGCTCGTGGATTGCCGAAAGGACACCGCAAGAGCTAGCCTCAAAGCCTAGCGCAGCGTCGTTATAGCCTATTGTTTCTATAACCTCACGTACCTTGTGCTGTATGTCGACATAGGCATTAGATTTAACCTCACCGCTTACTACGACTAGACCTGTGGTACATAGAGTTTCACACGCCACCTTTGACTCTGGGTCTTGGCGCAAAAATTCATCGAGTATAGCATCCGAAATTTGGTCTGCCACTTTGTCTGGGTGCCCCTCGCTAACTGACTCCGATGTAAATAGATAATTCATAATATTTTTCTGTAATTTATTTTTGTGTATATTTTGTGCCCTCTATAACTTAGTGGGGACTTCTTTTCAATGTTTATTGTGCTGCCAAAAAGCGCTCTACCTCAAGGGCTGCTACACATCCCGAACCTGCTGCTGTGATAGCTTGGCGGTAGTGTGGGTCTTGTACGTCGCCTGCTGCCCATACACCCTCTACGCTTGTGCGCCCTGTGCCCTTCTCTGTTACGATATAGCCCTGTGGGTCTAGCTCTAACTGTCCGCCCAAGAACTCAGTAACGGGGTGATGCCCGATTGCTAGGAAAAAGCCGTCAATTTCTATGGTGCGCTCCACGCCACTAGTGCTGCGAAGTAGTGCGCCAGTAACTCCGCTCATATCGCCCAAGACCTCAACAGTGTTGTGCTCAAAGATAACCTCTATCTTCTCATTGGCAAAGACTCTATCCTGCATAGCCTTACTAGCACGAAGATAGTCCTTCCTCACAATAAGATAAACCTTAGAGGCAAGTCCTGCAAGGTATGTAGCCTCCTCACAAGCAGTGTCGCCACCGCCCACTACTGCTACGCTCTTTTTGCGATAAAAGAAGCCATCACAAGTAGCGCAAGCCGAAACACCGCTACCCTTGAACTTCTCCTCGCTCTCAAGCCCTAGGTATTTAGCCGTTGCGCCAGTGCTAATAATAACTGTGTCTGCGACGACTGTTTCCTCGCCGTCGTTTATCTCAGCCACAAAAGGACGCTTCGACAAATCTATCTTTGTTATATAACCCGAACGAACATCTGCACCATAACGAACAGCCTGCTTCTTCAAATCCTCCATCATCTCAACACCTGTCACTCCCTCGGGATAACCTGGGAAATTCTCTATCTCCGTTGTAGTGGTAAGCTGACCGCCAGGGGTCATACCCTCATACAAAAGAGGAGAAAGATTAGCTCTCGAAGCATAAATAGCAGCTGTAAAGCCTGCTGGGCCGCTGCCGATTATCAGTGTTTTAGTTGTTAGCATAATGTTATTTTTGTACTTTAAAAAGATAAAAGTTGTTTTTAGCACACAAAAGTAGTAAATTTGCGTGAAATATTAGCACATTTGTTCCCTTTAAGAACGAATTTAACTATATTTCAAGGAGTTTTTGTAGCTCCCGAGTAGAAAAAACCAAAAATTAGGAGTCCTTAGGAACTCCCCATATTTCAATTGTTATGAAGTTTAACATCTCACTTTTAGCAGGAGTTCTAATCGTTACCGTAGCGTGTACTCCACGTAGCTATATTGCAAATCGAGGATTCTTTAGCGAAGATATAGCACAGCAAAAGAGCGAATACTCAGCTGCTCTGGAACAAAAAGCCGATAACTCGTCTGATGCAATAACCTCTCCAGGGGCTGAAAGCTCTGCAAATGCAGAGGAAGAAAATCTCACGGCTCAAAGCGTAGCTAATACGGAGGCTAACTCTGCCGCTTCGCTCGAAAGTGAGCACGTCTCTATCACAACATATAACCCATTCGCTGCTAATGGCACAAACCAGCTCTTTATTGACTTGGACGCTCAAGTAGATGACTTTGCATACCCTGTCTATGGCAAGTACTCATCGCCATACGGCACTCGTAACGGCACGATTCACGAAGGTATAGATATAAGCGCACCTGCTAATAGCCCTATCTATGCAGCTTTTGACGGTACAGTGCGCCTAGCAAAGAATTACGGAGACTATGGCAATACTATCGTTATTCGCCACACAAACGGCACAGAAACAGTCTACGCTCACAACGCCAAGAACCTAGTGGCACTAGGTGACGAAGTGGAAGCAGGCGACGAAATCGCACTTGTGGGCAAGAGCGGAAATGCTACTGGTAACCACCTGCACTTTGAGGTTAGAATCAGCGGCAAAACAATAGACCCTGAGCTGCTGCTTGATGTCGATAGCGAAGGGCTGCACGGCGGTGTTGTGATAGTCAAACAAAATACTAGCGGAAATATCTCGGCTGAGCGTATTGAAGATGACGAGGTGAGTGTTTCAAGCTCTAAGAGCGAGGCGATAAGTGTCTCAGATCCTAATGCTTCTGCTTCATCTAGCAAAGGGGTAATGGTAGACGGAAAGGTCTATGACGCTCCAGCTCCTGCCGCTAAGCCAGAGGTTCAAGCTAAATACCATACGGTTGTTAGCGGTGACACCCTCTCGCAAATTGCCGAGAAGTATAATGTTGGACTTTCTGTTGTCTATAAACTCAATAATATGAATAGAAATACCGTTATAAGGGTCGGACAGAAGATTCGAGTGCAGTAGCTGCGAAAGGTTCTTGGGACTGAGTAATTCTGAGTAGTTCTGAGTAGTTCCGAGTAGTTCCCCGAAAATAAATGAATATATACTTTATTAAAAAATAAACACACTTTAAACAATATGATTCAACGTAAACAATCTCTTTATCTATTTATCGTAACAATCCTTTGTGCCCTACAAATAATCTTCCCTTTGGCATCCATAACTATGGAAGTGCCAGCCGAGGCTTCGTCTATCGCTACGCTCGAAGATGGCGGTACGTATGACGTATGGGGCATACACTATATGCACGGAGGTGGAGAACCTTTCTATTATCACGCTATTCTGGCTATTTTGGCTACTGTCCTTCCAGTGGTGACAATATTCCTTTACAGAAAGAGAGAGCTGCAACTGCGCCTATGCTTTGTGCAGGGGATTTTCCTGCTTGGGCTTATAGGCTTTGGGGTTATGGGTATCTACCGCCTCAATACTATGTTTGTTAACTCGCCTTACACAATTGACCATTCGCTTGTAGTGACCGCTCCGCTTGTTGCCGTTGCGTTCCTTATTCTGGCGTATAAGGGTGTGCTTAAGGATATATGGCTTCTTAAGAGTGCAGATAGAATTCGATAAATTTTTTAATCTATGATTCTCAGACAACAATTTCTACAACATATAGGGCAGACTTCGCCCTCGCCTATGCTTATCGAGGTGGAACGTGCCGAAGGGGTATATCTCTATGATGGCAGAGGTAAGGCATTCTTTGACCTTATATCGGGCGTTTCGGTGTGCAATGTAGGACACAGTAACCCTTATATTGTAGAGGCAATCAAGAGGCAAGTGGATAGCTATATGCACACTATGGTCTATGGCGAGACGGTGCAAAGGGTTCAGGTGGAATTTGCCGTTGAACTTTGCAAGCATTTTCCTAATGGTATAGATTCGGTGTATTTTCTAAATAGCGGTGCAGAAGCTATCGAAGGGGCACTAAAACTCGCTAAGAGGGCAACGGGTAGATGTGAGGTAATCTCTATGAAGGGGGCATACCACGGCTCTACACACGGTGCACTCTCTATTCAAGGAGGAGAGGAGTATAAAACAGCCTTTCGTCCGCTACTCCCTCAGACTCGTCAGATTCGTTTTAATTCAGTGGAGGACTTAGGGTATATCACCACTGCGACGGCTTGTGTCGTTAGCGAAGTGGTGCAGGGCGAGGCAGGGATTATTCTTGCTGAACAGGGCTATTTAGAGGCACTGCAAGAGAGATGTCGTGAAGTGGGTGCGCTACTTATTATTGACGAGATTCAAACGGGGCTAGGACGTACGGGTGAGATTTTCGCTTGCACGAAGTATGGCGTGTCACCCGATATAATATGCACGGCTAAGGCACTAGGAGGTGGACTGCCTCTTGGAGCATTTGCGGCTCGCAAATCGCTGATGGACTCTCTGCAATCAAACCCTGTGCTTGGGCATATAACAACCTTTGGGGGCAATCCTGTGTGCTGTGCTGCTGGGCTGGCTTCGCTTAAATATCTCTTGGGGAATAACCTTACTCAGAGCGTTGAGGCAAAGGGCAAAAGGTTTGAGGAGCTACTTATCTCCCACCCGAAGGTTAAGGAGATACGTCGCAGCGGACTTATTATGGCAGTAGAGCTAGGCAGCTCAGATAAGCTATTTAAGATTATGGAACTCTTTATAGAGGAGGGAATACTCAGCGATTGGTTTTTGTTCTGCGACACTGCCTTTAGGATATCTCCGCCACTGACGATAACCTTTGAGGAGATAGAGGAAATATGCAAAAAAATCATACTTTGCCTTGAGGGGGTGTAGGTGAGGTGAAAGAAAGTTAGGGAAAAATTAATAGTTTAATATTTGGTATATAGCTTTTAAAGTTCTATATTTGTGGTTAGTTTGGCTGAGCCTGTCACGTCTCTTAAGTCCGTAGGATGAGGCTATGAAGGATTGTCACAACACTTTGAATACCCCTTTGTTGTTTTAGAAGTTCACAATAATAACTCGAACTAACGTAAGAGGAGTCGATAACTCCTTTCAAAAAAATATAATAATAAAGATTATGAGTAAAGCCTTAAAAATTGTCGTACTTGCAAAGCAAGTTCCAGACACTAGAGCAGTAGGTAAAGATGCTATGAAAGAGGACGGTACGGTCAATCGTGCAGCTCTTCCTGCTATTTTTAACCCTGAAGACCTTAATGCCCTTGAGCAAGCACTTTGCCTAAAGGATATGTGTGAGGGTTCGACAGTAACAATCCTTACGATGGGACCTCCACGTGCAGCTGATGTAATACGTGAGTCTATCTTCCGTGGAGCAGATGGCGGTGTACTAGTTACAGACCGCAAGTTTGCAGGAGCAGATACCCTAGCTACTTCTTACACTTTGGCAGCTGCTATCCGCAAAATCGGTGCAGATGTCGTTGTGGCAGGTCGTCAAGCAATTGACGGTGACACAGCTCAGGTAGGACCTCAGGTGGCAGAGAAGTTGTCACTTCCACAGGTTACATATTGTGAGAGAATCGAGGAGTGCAGCGGTGAGTCAATCGTTATCAAACGTCGCCTAGAGAGCGGTGTTGAGACAGTAGAGTGTCCTATTCCTATGGTTATGACAGTTAACGCTTCTGCGCCTGACTGCCGTCCACAGAACGCCAAAAGAGTAATGAAATACAAACACGCTAAGACTATTAGCGAGGTTCAAGACAATACCGAGGACTACTTCCTAAGCCTACACAACGAGCGCCCATACCTTGACATTACACAGTGGGGTGTTGTAGACCTTGAAGTAGACGAAGAACAACTCGGACTTAAGGGCTCGCCTACAAAGGTAAAGACTATCGAAAACATTGTCTTTACAGCTAAAGAGGCTAAGAGACTTACAGCAGATGACAGTGAGATTGAGGGTATGATTAAAGAACTTATCTCTTCGCACACAATTGCCTAACCCTTTTCAAACATTACATTAAAAAAGATGAATAACGTATTTGTATATATCGAAATTGAAGGCAACAAGGTTGCTGATGTATCACTCGAACTACTTACTAAAGGTCGCACACTTGCTGCACAACTAGGCTGCAAGACAGAGGCTATTGTTATAGGCGACACACTTGAGGGTGTTGTCGAGGAGTTGCAGAACTATGGCGCAGATAGAGTTCATATAGCACGTGGAGGCGAGCTTGCTCCTTTCCGCACACTTCCTCATACGGCTATTATTTGCGGTATTTTCAGAGAGGAGAAACCTCAGATTGCACTGTTCGGAGCTACAAGCATTGGGCGTGACCTTGCGCCACGTGTATCGTCGGCTCTGCATAGCGGACTAACGGCAGACTGTACACAGCTTGAAATCGGCGACCATAAGGAGTACACAAACCTTCTTTATCAAATCCGCCCAGCCTTTGGCGGTAATATTATCGCTACAATCATTAACCCTGACTGCCGCCCACAGATGGCAACAGTGCGTGAGGGTGTAATGGCTATGAATAAGGTTGAGAACCCTACCGTTGCAGAGGTTGTAGAGGTAGACTGGAAAAAATATGTACAGGACAGCGACCTTACTGTTAAGATTCTTTCTCGTGAAATCGAAGAGAGAAAGATTAACATCAAGGGCGCACCAGTAGTCGTAGCAGGCGGTTATGGCATAGGTTCGAAAGAGGGCTTTAAGGTTCTTGGCGAACTAGCAGAGCTTCTCGGTGGCGAGGTGGGCGCATCACGTGCAGCGGTTGACGCTGGCTATGCAGAGCACGCTCGTCAGATTGGGCAGACTGGTACAACGGTTCGTCCTAAACTCTATATCGCTTGCGGTATCTCTGGTCAGATTCAGCACACAGCAGGTATGGACGCTTCGGCTATGATTATAAGCATTAACACTGACCCTGAAGCTCCAATTAATAAACTTGCGGACTACGCAATCACGGGCGACTGGGCAGATGTAGTGGGCAAGATGATTAAGCACTATAAAGCGAACACAAAATAATCTTTTTATCAACAAAAAATTTGAAGAGGTTTTATACTATTTGAAAACTCTCAGAAAAAAATAAACACGAAAATGGGAAACTTTTTTTTAGACAATAAAGATCTACAATTCCAATTGGGACACCCGTTGATGAAGAAGATTGTAGAAATTAAAGAAAATAATTACAGCCAAGCCGCTGAGTTTGACTATGCTCCAGTCGACTTCGAAGATGCTATGGACTCTTACCGTAGAGTTTTGGGTATTATCGGAGAGGTTTGTGCTGACACTATCGCTCCAAATGCCGAAGGCGTTGACGCTACTGGCCCAAGGGTCGAAAACGATAGAGTTATCTATGCAGAGGGCACAACCGAAAATCACGAAATGCTTACAAAGGCAGGGGTCTATGGACTTTCACTTCCACGCAAGTACGATGGTTTGAACTTCCCACTTGTTCCCTATGTAATGAGCTGCGATATGGTTAGCCGTGCAGATGCAGGGTTTGGCAATATCTGGGGACTTCAGGACTGTGCTGAGACTTTGCACGAGTTTGCTAACGAGGCTATTCAAGCGGAGTTCCTTCCACGTGTGAACAAGGGCGAAACTTGCGCTATGGACCTTACCGAACCAGATGCAGGCTCGGATCTTCAAGCCGTTATGTTGAAGGCTACACCAGACCCAGACAATGAGGGTATGTGGCTACTAAATGGCGTTAAGCGTTTCATTACTAATGGCGATGGCGATATCTCGCTAGTGCTTGCACGCTCGGAGGAGGGCACTACTGATGCTCGTGGTCTTTCGCTGTTTGTTTATGACAAGAAGCATTTGGCAGTAAAGGTACGTCGTATCGAACATAAGATGGGTATCATTGGCTCGCCTACTTGTGAGCTAGTCTTTACAAATGCACCTGCGAAATTGGTAGGTGACAGAAAGTTAGGTCTTATCAAATATGTGATGGGTCTTATGAACTCGGCACGTCTAGGTATTGGCGCACAATCTTGCGGTATTATGGAGGCGGCTTATCGTGAAGCACTTAAGTATGCACACGAGAGAGAGCAGTTCGGTAAAGCTATTATCGAGTTCCCTGCGGTTTATGAACTATTGACAAATATGCGTTCACGCCTACACGCTTCACGTGCACTATTGTATGAGACAGCTCGTTTTGTGGATGTTTACAAGTGCTACTATCACAAAGAGAAGGAGGTTAAACTTGCAGCTGAGGAGCGTCAGGAGATGAAGAAGTACACTCGCTTGGCGGATGCTTACACTCCACTTTTGAAGTTGTTTAGTTCTGAGTATTCGAATTCTGTGGCTTATGATTCGTTGCAGATACACGCAGGAAGCGGTTATATGAAGGATTATCCAATTGAGAGAATTGCACGTGATGCACGTATCACAACGATTTATGAGGGTACATCTCAGCTACAAGTTGTAGCGGCTATCGCAGGTGTGCTTAAGGGTACTTATCTTTCGCAGATGAAGGAATATGAAGCAATTGAGCCAGCCTCTGAACTTGCTACGTATATGGATAGACTTGTTGCGCTTCGTGAGAAGTTCGAGAAGGCTGTTGCACTTGTGCAGGAGGCAGACAACAAAGAGCTTCAGGAGTTCCACGCACGTCGCTTGGTAGAGATGGCTGGATATACAATTATGGGTCACTTGTTGTTGCATCAGGCTGGTGCAGATGGCGAGGAGTACAAGGCTTCTATGATTGCCTTCATTAAAGAGGGTGAAGCTAAGGCGGCTGCTCACTTGGCTTATGTCGAAGAATTTGAAGTTGACCAGTTAGGATATTTTAGAGATACTAAAAACTTATAGGTTATCGTTTACAGATAAATTGGGGAGTTTATTTTACTCCCCTTTATCTGATAAGAGGAATATAATCATAGTGTTTCTGTTGTATGACAGGGGCGAAGAAAAGAGAAATAAAAAAATTAAAAAAACGATGAGTAAAGTGAAGAGGTTTGCGGTGGGTGTAATTGTGGGGTTGATAGCATTATCTTGTGCGGTAGACAGTACTGATTATTCGGAGGAATTTTCTACGGATAGTTATTTGGCTTGGATAAAGCAGAATGCTCCTAATGCTGATTCATTGGCGGGGAATGTCTATATTGAGTTTTTTGAGCGTGCTGATAACTGGGAGGAGTTGACAGATACTGTTGAGTTGGATTCGGTTTTTGTGCGTATTAACTATACTGGATGGACGCTTGCAGGAGATGCTTTTGAGACTCGGAGTGAGTCGTTGGCAAAGATGATGGGGACTTGGTTGGAGACTACTCACTTTGTTGATGATTATGTACTTTTTTCTGTTTATTCTAAGTTATCTGTCGGTTTATTGTTGGGATTGGACAGTATGAGGGTAGGCGATTCGGCACGTATATATATGCCTTATGAGTTGGGTTATACCTCTAGTATGAATGTAAATTCGGGATATGCTGGCACTACTAGTTATTATACTGGTTATCCTGTTTATTTTGACATACGGTTGAGTGCTATTGTGGATGACCCTGACACTTATGAGCTAAATGAGTTGAACAGTTGGGTGTTGGAGAATTGGGGCACTAGCGGTTATGATACTTTGGCTGAGGGTTTTTACTTTAGGTTATTAACAGAGAATCCTGTTGGTGATACAATTACGGAGGATTCTTCGGCTACTTATGATTATTGTTCATATTTCTTGGATGGTCAGGGAATTATTACTACTATTGAGGACACGGCTTATGTGTGGGGTTATCACGATGATGATGAGAGTTATAGTGATATAACCATTACTAGTAGCACTTTCACGGATATAGATGACACTACAAACACATATCGGGTGTTTCCTATGTCTATATTGAATATGCGTGCAGGTGAGGTTGGTGAGGCTGTATGTATTTCAGATTATGCTGCGGGGAATAGTGGTGATCAGACTAATGTCCCTGAGATACAGTATTATCAGCCGCAGCGTTTCATTATTTTTGTGGAGGATGACACGGATTATGATGACGAGGAGGAGGAAGAAGAGTAGTTTAATGATTAATATTTGGGGGGCTTTTGCCCCCTTTTTTTGGTTTTAGGTGTTAGGTTGTAGGTTGTAGGTGTTAGGTGTTGGGCAAACCACAGTAGCCCCCTTGGCTAGCAGCCATTAATCATTAATCACTAATCATTATATAAGCCTAATACCTTGAAAAAATGTTGTCTAAAATTTGGATAATCACGTGACTTTAGCTAAATTTGTAAAATAATTGCTTGAAAACGAGAGACAAATGACAGATTTACGCCCTAAGTTTATTCCAGTTTAGTAGAAGAACTGGATTTGTCATTACTATAACAATTAACAAAATACAAACCAAACCAAAATCTACAATGAAAAAATTATTTTACTCCCTTGCGGCGTTTGCACTAGTTGCGACGACTGCTTGTCAAGAGTCTGAGTTGACTCCTGGCGTGGTGACTGGCGATTATGCTACCCTTACGATTAATGCTAAGGCACTTTCGGGTGTTGAGTCTAAGGCAGCACTTGCTGACTACTCAGATGAAGCTCTAGTGTATTATCTTGAAGTCTACAAAGATGATGCGCTTTACACTGACCTAGGCTCTAGCGCAGATGGTCAATTCTCTACTCGCCTTATCACTGGTCAAGAGTACACTCTTGTGGCGTGGGCTGACCACGATAAAGGCTACTACAACACAGAAAACCTTACAAATGTAACGATTAAGGACGTGGCTACTGCTTATCCTGCGATTAACACAACTGACCGTGACGCATTTGCTGGTACTGAAACTGTGACTATCACAGAAAACTCGACTATCACATTTGAAATCACTCGTCCATTTGCT
>JAWXTN010000027.1:0-33222 GCA_044433515.1 Rikenellaceae bacterium
AGTAAAATCGCGCCTGCTCTTCAATATCAAAAATCATTGCCATAACCTTAAATCGTTTTTTCCGACAAAGGTACAACCCTGCCAAACTTCTGTCAATACGTCATCGCGGAGACGGTTACCTACAACCTAACCCCTAATACCTAACACCTAAAAAAGGGGGCAAAAGCCCCCCTCATTAATCATTAATCATTAAAATAAGTCTATCGCTTGCCGCCCTTCTTCTGCTGCTCCTTCATAGCCTGCTGCTGGCGTTGCATCTCCTCCAATCGCTCACTCCACTTAGATTTCTTCACTGGCTTCTTAGTGTTAGACTGCATCTGTGCGTGCAACTTTTCGTCGCTAACCATCCCACGAACAGCATAAGTCTGCCCAATGGTGATAATGTTGCTAAGCAAATAATAATATGCCAAACCAGAAGAATAACTATTGAACACAAGCAACAACATAATAGGCATCATATAAAGCATCATAAACTTCATACCAGGCATCTGATTAGCCTGAGCACCCTGCTGATTCATATTTATCTTCTGCGTAATGAACAAAGATATAGCCATCAAAAGCGTAAACAACGACACGTGGTCACCATAAAGCGGAATAGAGAAAGGTAAATCCAAAACAGAATCATAACTAGAAAGGTCACTAGCCCACAAGAACGACTGACCACGAAGCTCAATCGAAGAAGGGAAGAACCTAAACATAGCTATAAGAATAGGGAACTGTATAAGCATTGGAATACACCCCCCCATAGGAGACACACCTGCACTCTTATACAACGCCATAGTAGCCTGACTCTTCTTCATAGCATCCTCCTTCTTAGGGAATCGCTCATTAATCTTCTTAATCTCTGGCGACAACAACCTCATCTTAGCAGTACTCAAATAAGACTTATAAGTAAGAGGGAATATAAGAACCTTTATGAAAATAGTCAACAGCAAGATAATAATACCAAAATTCGTAATGTGACGACTCAAAAAGTCAAACACTGGTATAACTACCCACTCATTTACCCATCCAAAGATACCCCATCCAAGCGGAACAAGCTCCTCAAAGTTATACTCCTTGCCATACTCCTCAAGAATCGAAAACTTATTTGGCCCAAAGTAAAACTCAAAATCATACTTCCCAGTAGCAGCCGTATAAGGCAATGTCAACTGAGTAGAAAAGTCCTTAATATTTTCCGCCTTCTCGTTATAAGTGTTATAACCCATCTTCGCCGACGAGAAATTGTCCTTTGCCACAATTATAGAACTAAAGAACTGCTGCTTAAAGGCAACCCACTGTACCTTAGTAGGAACTTCCTCACTAACCGAACCAGTAGATACCGACAACTCCTCTATCTCCTCACCCTCACCAGGGTACTTATAGGCAATTGTAGTGTAGTTATTCTCATTCGTGAAGCCCTTCTCCTCCTTAGGAGAAACCACACTCCACTTCAACGTAACCTCTGGCTGACGTGCAGGTGTCGCAACATCCTTAAAGGCTGAGAAATCTGCCGAGAAATTAATCATATAATTGTCCTGAGGAAGAGTATAGAGATACTCCACATAATTCACTCGTGCACTATCTGCATACAAACGATAAGATAACTCTAAATCCGAAATCTTACGAGCCTCAAAAAAGAGCTCAGAAGTAGAAATTAGCTGTGGAGCATAAAGGTCAAAACCAAAAGTATTTCCCTCATTTCCAAACAACAAAACCTTCTCGCCCACATTCTCTTTATTCAAGCGTGTATAATCCTTAAGCTCAACACTAGCAATACGCCCCCCCTTATTCGAGAAAGTATATACTGCAAGGTCATTCTCCAAAGTTATAAACTCCTCAGCACCCTTTGATACATCCATAAAAGAACCAAGCGCAGCCGCCTTCTGAACAGCCGCAATGCTATCCCTCTGAGCCTCTGCCATCAAAATCTCCTCTGGCGAGACAACTGGAGCATTAGCCCTAGCGATAGAGTCAAGAACCGCCTGCTCCTTAGCCTGCAATTCCTTCTGAGCCTCCACCTTTGACGAGTTCCAAGCACTGAAACCAAAGAGGATACCCCCAATCAATATTAACCCAATAATCGTATTCTTATTCATTTACTTCTTCTTGTTTATGTGACTTTTTAAATTCTAGCGCAGCCTTTGTAAAGGCAACAAATAGTGGATGTGGACAAGCCACCGTACTCTTATATTCTGGATGGAACTGAACACCCACAAACCAAGGGTGACCCTCAACCTCCACAATCTCCACAAGACCCGTGTCAGGATTAACACCCGTAGCCTTCAAACCAGCCTCTTCCAACTGCTCCTTATATGAGTTATTAAACTCATAGCGGTGACGGTGACGTTCCGATATCTCAGTTGTGCCATAAGCCTTAGCAGCGGCAGAACCCTTCACAAGTTCACACTTATATGCCCCTAGGCGCATAGTGCCGCCCAAATCTGTAATATCCTTCTGTTCCGCCATAAGGTCGATAACAGGCACCTTCGTAGGAGCTGTCTCAGTAGAATTAGCATCGGCAAGCTCCAACACATTACGTGCATACTCTATAACCGAACACTGCATACCCAAACATATACCAAAGAATGGCACACCCTGAGTACGTGCATAATTCACAGCGATAATCTTACCCTCTAGACCCCTATGACCGAAGCCTGGAGCTACCAAAATACCGCTCATACAACCTAGCTTCTCAGCCACGTTCTCTTTTGTTATCTTCTCAGAGTTTACATACTCCAGTTTAACTTTCACGCCTAATACCCCGCCACTGTGGATAAACGCCTCCGAAATAGATTTATAAGCATCTGGAAGCTCAGTGTACTTACCCACAAGGGCGATACGCACCTCGTCAGTCGGGTGCTTAACCTTATCGACAAACTCACACCACTGCTTCAAGTCCAACTCTCCGTCAGTCTTAAGGTGTAGTTTACGAAGGGCAACGCCATCCAAGTTTTGCTCCAACATCTTAAGCGGCACTTCATAGATAGTCTTCACGTCGATACTTTCAATAACAGCGTCAGGGTCTACATTACAGAACAGTGCCACCTTCTTCTTCACCTCTTTTGTAAGAGGCTGCTCAGTTCTAAGAACTAGGATATCTGGCTGCAAACCGTTCTCTAACATCAGTTTAACAGAGTGCTGCGTAGGTTTAGTCTTCAATTCACCGCTAGCCCTCATATAAGGGATAAGGGTCAAGTGAACGATAAGAGTGTTCTCAACGCCAAGTTCGTAGCGCAACTGACGTACAGTCTCGATATATGGCAAAGACTCGATATCTCCCACAGTACCCCCGATTTCGGTGATAACAACATCATATTTCTTACTCTTGCCAAGAAGAAGAACACATCTCTTAATCTCGTCAGTGATATGAGGTATAATCTGCACTGTTTTGCCCAAGAACTCGCCCCTACGCTCCTTAGTGATAACATTCTGATAGATTTTACCAGTTGTCACGTTATTTGCCTGCGATGTCGCTTGATTAGTGAAGCGTTCATAGTGACCAAGGTCAAGGTCAGTCTCTGCGCCATCTTCCGTAACGTAACATTCGCCGTGCTCATAAGGGTTAAGTGTACCTGGGTCGATGTTAATATAAGGGTCTAACTTCTGGATTGTAACTCTGTAACCACGAGCCTGCAATAGACGAGCCAAAGAAGAAGATATAATTCCCTTACCTAGCGACGACGCTACACCCCCTGTTACAAATATATACTTTGTCATATTCTCTTTTAATAATTGTTTGTTTTTTCTTGTATGCTACACTCCGAAACTGCCTCCCTTTTGATTCACGACAGCCCCGATTGCTTTTTTTTGATGAATTCGAGAGAAGTTTTTAGAACTCCCCTTCACTTAATTTACAGGGGGAGTTCTTTCAAACTCCCCCTTATTTTTTTGTTAAACTTCTTCGCTAAGGATATTTATCTTTTCGATAACCTCAGCTATGTCGTTTTTAGTCTTTTCGATTTTTCTCTCTACCTCCACAACGAAAGGATTTGTTGAGTTGCCCTTGCTAGCGGCAAAGAATCCGATATTGTTTTCGAGAACCTTAAGTTCGTTTTGGAGAGTTCTGAGTCTATTTGTAAGCTTTTCTCTTTCGCCGCCCATAGAGCCGCCTCCGCCACCGACTCTTGCCTCGCTAGCTCTTTTGCGATATCTCTCGATTCTTTCGCTGCCCTCTCTTGCTCTTAGCATATCGAATAGGGTATCACACGCTGCTTTGAACTCTTTGCCCAGAGCCTCTTTCTTGCGAATCGGCACAAAACCTACTGCGCCATAGCGGTGCATAATCTCTTTAAGAGCCTCAAAGGTAAGCTCCTCGCTACCCTCCAGGGCCTTAAGCTCTTCGATAATTGCACGTTTAGCCTCTAGGTTGTCGTTATACTTTGCGTCACTTTGTTTGAAGTGTGCGCTCTTGCGTTCAAAGAACTTATCACACGCTCCTCTGAATCTTTTCCACAGAGCATCTGAATGTTTTCTAGAGACAGCCCCTACACTCTTCCACTCTTTTTGAAGTTCAATGAGTTTATCGGTTGCTTCCTTCCATTCGCTACTTTCTGATAGCTCCTCGGCAGCTACACATAGTGCACGCTTAGCCTCAAGGTTCACATTCATTTCGCCCTTAAGTCCTGCGAAGAATTCTCTCTTTTGGGTAAAGAATTTATCGCACGCATTACAGAAGCGTTCATAGATTGCGTTGTTATCTTTTTTAGGAGCGAATCCGATTGTCTTCCACTCTTTTTGGAGTTCTGTTACCGCCACTTGTTTTTCGTTCCACTCTGCCACGGTTGTAGGCATAGCCTCAAGCAGTGTTTCACAGCTTTCACAAAGTACAGCTTTTTTCGCAAGGTTCTTCTCTTGTTCTTCACGGATTTTGTCGTAGTGCTCTTGGTGGCGTTTATTAATTTTGCTGCTAGCCACTTTGAATCTTTCCCATAGAGACTCTTTGAACTCAGCATCTACTGGACCTGCTTCACGATACTCGTCGTGTAGTTTTTGCAGTTCGTTAAATGCAGTTATCGGAGAAGATATTTCCAATAGAGCTTCGGCACTTTCGCAGATAGCGGTCTTAGCCTCCAAGTTACGTTTAAGGTCAAGGTCACGCAGCTCACGGTTAATCTTCACAAAGTTGTAGAAGTTTTCGGTGTGGTGGTGATACGTTTCCCACAAATCTTTGGTAAGAGATAGTGGCACACTGCCTATTTCACGCCATTTGCTTTGGATATCTTTGAATTGTGCGAAGGTCGCACCCATTGTCTCTGTCGAGTTTACAAGGGCTTTAAGTTCTTCTACGAGTGCTAGTTTAGCTTTGTAGTTTGCTTCCTTTTGCTCTTCTGTTTGAGCGTTAAATTTATTACGGTTATCTCTGTATAGAGTTAGGAGTGCTTTGAAGCGTTCTTCCTCTGCCGTAATTTCTGCTTTAAATTCTTCTGCCACGCCTCCGCCAGCTACAAATTCTGCACGAAGCGCCTCATCGGCAGCCTTAATTTTTTTATAGAAAACAACCTTTAGTGTTTCAACTCTCTCTTTGAGTACAGCAATTGCAAGGTTCTCGATATCGCTTGCCAATTGAGCGCAAAGCTCCTCAGTGGTCATAGCCATAAGGTCTTCTTTAGCTTCCTCCTCTGCCTCCTCAGTAGCTGCTTCTTCAGTAGCCGCCTCTTTGGTAGCCGCCTCTTCGGTAGCCGCTTCTTCGGTAGCCGCTTCTGCTTCTGCCGTCTCAGTAGCCACTTCTGCTTCTGCCGCCTCAGTAGCCACTTCCTCGATAGCTGCCTCCTCTACTGCTGTCTCTGCCGCTGCCTCCTGGGTAGCCACTTCTTCAGTAGCCACTTCTTCGGTAGCCGCTTCTGCCGCTACCTCCTCAGTAGCTGTCTGCTCAGCAGCCGCCTCAACCTCAACGGTCACAGCGTCTAGAGTTGGCTCGCTCTCTGTTGGAGCAGTTTGCGCAGCGTCTTGTTCTACTGCGACTGATTCTTTTACCTCCACTTGAGGTTCTGGTGTAGTGGCAGCACCTTGTGCTGCGAGAGTTACATCCTGATTTTCAGGGTTTTTTGTCATTAGGTTTTTGTCCTCTGTGTTCATAGCCTTTTAAGGTATTTTGTCTTAAGCTACAAAGTTAATAAAAAAAGATAAAAAACAACATTTTTAGTTTGTTGTCTCTCTAAAAAGTTATCCAGTTAGCTCTATCAATCGAGCGATATCCTATTGCTTCGGCGATATGGTCAGCCCCGATATTCTGTTCCCCTGCCAAATCGGCGATAGTTCGTGCCACTCTCACAATCCTGTCGTAGGCACGTGCCGAGAGTTCGAATTTCGACATCGCAGCCCTCAGCATATCCGAAGTAGCCTCATCCATAGCGCAGTGCTCCTCCATCATCGAAGGGGTCATCATCGCATTGCAGTGAACTTTTGTCCCCTCGAAACGTTTTATTTGCACCTCTCTTGCAGCAATAACTCTTGCCCGAATATCGGCACTCTTTTCTCCCGAACGTCGTGCAGCCATACTAGCCACATCGACTGGGAAAACCTCTATGTGTATATCTATCCTATCGAGCAGCGGACCCGAAATCTTACTCACATATCTCTGCACAGCCGCTGCCCCACACGTACACTGCTTCGTAGGGTGTGTCCTGTAACCACACGGACAAGGATTCATAGCCCCCAGCAGCATAAAATTAGCAGGATAACGCACCGTGTAGTTCGCCCTAGAAATCTCTATTTCTCTCTCTTCGAGAGGCTGACGCATAACCTCAAGGGCATGGCGTGAAAACTCTGGCATCTCGTCCATAAACAACACTCCGTTATGAGCAAGCGATATCTCGCCAGGCTTTGGCGTAGAGCCTCCCCCCACAAGTGCCACATCCGAAACGGTATGGTGTGGCGAGCGGAAAGGTCTATGAGGGAGCAGCCCTCCACTTGTCCCTACTTTCCCTGCCACGGAGTGAATCTTCGTAGCTTCGAGAGCTTCGCTAAGGGTCATAGGCGGCATAATTGTAGGCATTCGAGAGGCTAGCATACTCTTACCAGAGCCAGGCGCTCCCACAAGTATAACATTATGCCCTCCAGCCGCTGCCACCTCCAAGGCTCGCTTAGCTGCACCCTGTCCCTTTACATCGAAGAAATCTATATCAAACTTATCATAATTCAAGAAGTACTCATCCCTTGTATTAACAATCGTGGGGGCAATATCTGCTTCACCCTCCAAAATCTTAACCACTTGAGCTATATTATCGACTCCATACACCTTAATTCCCTGCACTACGGCTGCCTCTCTAGCATTCTCTTTTGGGAGTATGAGACCTTCAAAGCCAGCATTAAGAGTAGCGATTGCAATAGGCAATGCACCCTTAACTGGGGCAACAGTACCATCAAGCGACATCTCTCCTAGGATAACATATTTAGATATATTCTCCGAGCTAATAGAGCCGCTAGCTCCAAGAATCCCAACAGCGATAGGCAAGTCATAGTGCGAGCCTTCTTTGCGTATATCAGCAGGGGCAAGGTTCACCACAATATTACGAGAGGGGGGAAGCATACCTGTGTTATAGAACGCAGCTCGAATACGCTGATAACTTTCCTTCACAGCATTATCGGGCAGTCCCACAATCGTGGTAATACAGCCCGTAGAAGCATCTACTTCGACCGTTATGATAATACCGTCAATACCGCTGACTGTACTGCTATATGCCTTTACTAACATCTTTTATGGGTTTTTAAAAGGAGCGAACTTCTTTTTTACAAATTAAACAATCCTTCAGGGGGAAGGGGGGGGGAGAAGAGTACAAATAAAGATAGGGAAGATTTAAAAGAAATCTTCATCGCTACTCTGGGCAGCAGGGGTTGTAGCCTCTGACTTACTCGTTGCGCTACCCTTATTCGCATTAGAGGTAGCACTTGCCGAACTCTTAGCCCTTGCGCCACCATTTGTCACACTCTTATTCTCAGTTGCCTCCTTAGAGCTAGCCGCAGATGGGGTTTTCCCACTAAACGAGGTATAGACCTCCACACCGTCATATTTTTCGAAGAGATACGGTGTATCTCCCCTTTCGATAAAGATAGCCTTACCTCCTAGTTTACAGTTCTCAGAAATTTTTGCCTCACCAGCCCAGTATAGCGTAGCATCGGTAGAGAGCTTAGCGTTAATTGTACCGTCGCAGATAGCATATATCTCAGCTGCCTCATACGCCTTAACATAGAGGTTCTCAGCTGTAAGCCCAAGGACATCTATCCTACTGCCCAGCACCGCACTAAGTGTAACGCTCTGAGCATTTCCCCTCACCGACACATCGCTTCGTCCGTCTATCTCGACTGTCAGATAATCTACATCGACCCACAAATTAGCCGTATTAACCGACCCATCGGTCTTAAAGCTAAAGCTATCTCCCACAATCTCACTGAGCGACTCCACAACAGCCCCCTGCACCTCTAGACCCTTAAGCTCAGGGGTAGAAGCCACAACCTTCAAATAACCCTTTGGGGCAAGAATTCCAGTAGGCACATCTATATACAGGACACCTTTTTTGACCTTATATCTAAATTTTGTAATGCCGTGCAGCTCTGTTACAATTGAGCTTGTCTCATCGCTTTGCAGCAGCATAAGGTGCACGTTGCCCGTGGTAACGATTTTAGAGTATTGCTCCACAACAATTTCATTACTACTCTGCGCCATAGAGGCAGCAACAGAGAGGAGTAGAGCTACAACGCTCAATAAGATTTTCTTTAACATAAAAGTATCAGTAAAAAGAGAAAAGAAGCCTAAGGGGGTTACACTGGTAACTCTCTTAAGCTTCTCTAAAATTTAATAGTTTTTGTATAGCTGTACTACTTTTTTCCCTGCCGAAAACAAATCCCTGCCGAAAACAAATCCTTCCAAAATCAAATCCCCTCCACTTAGAGAGGAGCAAAAGATTCAAAAATGTTCTTGAGTCTCAAGAAAAAAGCAGTTTACTTATCCCTTAAAGTTCAGTTAGTCACCAAAGCTAATACCAGCACCACGAGCAGTGCTAACAATATCGCTCTTTGGGTCAACGAAATTCATCTTGCCCACAGCATCTGTAATCGGCACAGAAATAATATCTGGGTGACGATAAGCGACCATTTGACCGAATTTACCCTCAAGCACACATTCGAATGCCTTAACACCGAACTGTGTCGCCAAGATTCTGTCATAAGCCGTTGGCACACCCCCACGTTGAACGTGACCTAGAACTGTTTCACGAATATCTGGTTCGAAGCCAGTAGCTTTAATTTGACGAGAAAGGTCATAAGCGATACCTCCGAGGCGAGTATTTTCGTAGCCAACTTCTGTTGCAGTAGCAGCGTGAACTTTGCCATCAAGTGGTTTCGCTCCCTCAGCCACAACGATGATAGCCGAACCACGGTTGCCACGAGTGTAGCGAGTGTTAAGTTTAGCCACAACTTTGTCGATATCGTAAGGGATTTCAGGGATAAGACACACGTCTGCACCACCAGCGATAGCAGCGTGAAGGGCAATCCAGCCAGTGTCACGACCCATAACCTCAACGATAAATGTACGGTTGTGCGACGCAGCAGTAGTAACGAGTTTGTCGATAGCTTCTGTTACGATTTGCACAGCAGTTTGGAAACCGAAGGTTGTATCGGTAGCCGAAAGGTCATTGTCGATAGTCTTAGGTACACCGATTACGTCTAAACCCTTTTCGTACAACTGTTGTGAAAGGCGTTGCGAGCCGTCTCCTCCGATAGAGATAACAGCGTCTACACCCATAAGTTGCAGTTTACGAATCATCTCATCCGAGCGGTCAACATATTCCCACGTGCCTGTCTTTTTGTTGAACAGTGGCCACGCAAAAGGACCTCCCTTGTTTGTTGTTTCGATAATTGTACCGCCACGATAGTGGATGCCAGCAACTGCTGATTCGTCCAAAACCTTGATTTCGGTAGGTTCCCAAAGGATACCGTTATAGGCTTGCATTGAGCCTAGCACTTCCCAATCTCCTTCTTGTGCTGCACGTTTCACAACACCACGAATAACGGCGTTAAGCCCAGGGCAGTCACCGCCACTTGTCGAAAGAATTACTCTTTTCATATACATTTTTTTAGATTATTTTGTGTCTCATCCAAAGGGGTCACACAGTCGGGGATTAACCGCTCATACCCACAATAGGGTACAAAGTTACAAATTTTTTTTAAGTCTGTAAAAACTTTTACTGTTTTTCAATATATTTTAACAAAAACTCTAAAAAGTTCTTTTACTGCTTATCACTCCGTCACTGAGTAGCACTACTCCACCGCCGTGGTGTTGCACTATTGTTTTTAGTGTCGAATTATCTGTCGTGTAGACCTCTACGCCCTCTATTGCCATAACCGAAAGAGAGGAGTGCAAAATCACAATATCCTCCACACCCTGCCCTCTGAGCTCAGAGACAGCCACTGCTATATCTTCGCTCTGCACCCTAGGCATTGGGACAACCAAAAGAGCCACCTCTCCCTCTCTACACAACACCTCCTCAGCTCTATCCACTCCCTGGCTATCTATCATAGGCAGCTGCGCAATAGAAGGGGCAACTGCTTGTCTCATCACTGCGGTTTTGCTGTCCACAAATTCCCACTTCGAGCCATCTGTCCAGGTCGTGTCCTCAATTTCAAATTCAACAACCTCACCCGAACTTATATTTTTATAAAGAAGTGTTGTTTTAGATTCTCCCTCCTTACCGTCGTGCATTGCCTCAAAGACATTGACCCCAATTTTGTATGGTGTAGAGTCGATAATAGGAAGGTTATTATAGCTATATAGCGGCAGCAGCCCCACAATCATCGCTATGACAAGGACACTGCGCCATCCCTTTCTTAGGCATTCCCCACGTCCTCGCATACAAAACAGAAGAACGGTAGGCAACATAAACGCCACATTTTTATAGAATGTAGCCCAGTTCGAAATAACAAATAAATCACCGAAACATCCACAATCGCTCACAGGATTCTCAAGTGCAATCCACAGCGTAAGGCCCGTAAAGAACGACATAACAGAGAGCACTATCCACGCCACACCCTTGCGATAATAACCCAGAAGCAGCAAGACTCCTATCAGCATCTCGAAGGTCGGAAGTGCAACAGCACAAATCGACGAGAAGGGTTTTAGAAAGTCCAGCCCCATTGCCGTAAAGTAATCCCCGAACTGCACAGATAGTCCAAAGGGATTAATAGCCTTCGCCACTCCCGAAAAGAGGAACAACATCCCTACGGCTATAACCGACACTCTATACGCTATATCCTTCATAAATTGTGAAATTTTGGCTCAAATTTTTTAATAAGTTTTCAGAACTGTTCCCCTAAAAAAGTGGGGCAATTTTTTCAATGATTCTCTCAGAGATATCTTCGATTGGCAGCATCTCTCCTGTTGTCATATCTGCGCACTCTACAATATAGTAGCTCTCCGCTGTGTGTTCCAAATAGACCTCCCTTACGCTCTCTTGGAAGGTAAGGGATGCTTCGTGAATATCCTCCTTACCTTTTAGGTAATCTCTATCTTCGCCGCTACGCTGTGCGGTCAGTTTCTCGGCTGTAAACTTAAATGGCACATCCAGAAAGATAGTCACATCTGGCTGAGGGATATTATTTCTTGTGTACTCCAAATCTAGAATCCACTCTTTAAGTTCGGCTTTACCCTCACCGAGCTTAGCGCACTGATAGGCTATATTACTGAGAACATATCTATCGACTAGCACAACAGAGCCTTCCTCCTGCCATCTGCGAACCATAGCGGCAGCTTCGGCTCTATCGCCTGCATATATGAGTGCCACGAGGTATGGATTCACCTCATCTATTTTGCCTAGCTCACCACGCAGAAACCTTGCGATAAGTTCGCCATAGACAGGGGCAGAGAATCTAGGGAAGTGTAGATACTCCACCTTTTTACCTTTACTTTCAATCCACTTTGTGAGTCTAGCCACTTGTGTCGATTTACCTGCTCCGTCGAGACCTTCTATTACTATAAACATATCCTTCTTAAGAGTTTTTTTATGGGGAATTATTAGATGCCCCCTTTTGTTTTAGAGGATTTTTCAGAAATCCCCTTTAAATTATAAGTATCAAAAAAATTGTGTGGAATTCTATCTTCTAAGCATCGACACTGCCCTCGAAATAGCGGCAAGTGCCTGAGCGTTATCCTCACTATTATTATATATACCCCACGAGGCTCTGCAAACAGTCCTAACGCCCATACGCTCCAATAGAGGTTCAGCACACAGCTGCCCACTTCTAAGAGCCACGCCTAGTTTGTCGACAATTGCACAGAGGTCATAGCTCGCCACTCCCTCCACAACGAAGCTACAAATAGGGCTCTTATCTTTAGTAGTTCCCAGAATCCTCACACCCTCAACACTACAGGTGAGTTCCTTCTCGAACTCTCTGCATAGCCCTCTCTCATACTCCTCAACTTCATTTGCATTAAACTCCGATAGATAAGCTATCGCTTCGCCTAGCCCTATCGCTCCGATATAGTTCGAAGTTCCAGCCTCGAATTTCAGTGGCAGGTCTGCCCACGTCGTACCTTTTGAAAGCGACACCGAAGATATCATATCTCCACCTCCGAGAAACGGAGGCATCTTTTCGAGAAGTTCCTCTCTGCCCCACAAAACCCCCACGCCATTTGGAGCGTAGAGTTTATGGGCCGAGAAGGCATAGAGGTCAGCTCCTAGCTCCTCCATATTCTGCCTAGAGTGTACAACACCCTGACAGCCATCCATCACAACCACAGCCCCTACACCGTGCGCCATATCTATAAGCCCCCTCAAATCTGGCATTGTCCCCAGCACATTAGAGGCTTGAGTAACTGCCACAACCTTTGTCCTAGAATCTATAAGCCCTTCGAAAGAGCCCAAAGCCCCGTCATCCTCAACTGGGATAACCCTTAGCTCAGCCCCCCTTCTAGTGCAGAGCATCTGCCACGGCACGATATTCGAATGGTGTTCCATCTCGCTTATAACAATATTGTCACCCTCTCTCACACACATTTCCCCAAGCGAGTGAGCAGCAGTATTGAGCGAAGCGGTAGCCCCAGCCGTAAAGATTATCTCCCTATGGCTCTTAGCTCCAATAAATTTAGCCACAGCACAACGAGCCACCTCATAGCGTGCGGTCGTATCTTCGGACAGTTTATAAATCCCCCTATGAATATTAGCATTACAAGAGCTATACAATTCACTCACTGCACTGATAACCCGCTGCGGTTTCTGCGCCGTAGCAGCACTATCGAGATAGCACAACCCCTTACCGTAAAACTTTTCGTTTACGATTATCGGGAAATCCTTCCGTGCACTAAGTATATCTCTGCTCATCCTTTTAAAAAAGTGAATTCTAAAAACCTAAATTATAAATACCAAAAGTACAACACATAACTAAACAACCCCCAGCGCAAAATTAATCATTAATCATTAAAGGAGAACCCCATTAATCATTAATCATTAAAAAACGTTAATCATTAAAAAGTCCTCTCAATTGCCTGCGAGATTATTAGGCGAACTCTCTCTTGTGTAGCTTCGTCATACGCTCCGAGGTGTAGCTCGCCATAGCAGAAGCTTTCGAGAAGAAGCCCTAGAGCATCTTTCTCCGATATTCCTCTTTGCTTCATATAGAACAGTGCACCATCGTCACGCTTACCGACTGTTGCGCCGTGGTTACACTTCACATCGTCTGCATAGATAAGCATTTGCGGATCGGCATAGGCTTTGGCAGTATCGCTTAGAACGACATTATCGCTCTGCTGCAAGGCGTTAGTGCCGTCTGCTCCCTTCGCTACGTCTATAAGCCCACGGAAGCGACTCACAGCCCTCTGAGCGGCAATTGCCCTAAAGTTCTGCCTACTTATGCAGTTAGCCACCCTGTGGCGTGCATTACTCACAACGCTCTTAGTCTGAGACTCCGAGGCAATAACAATTCCCTGAACCTCACACTCAGCCCCCTGCCCCATATATTCCACCTCAATTTCTTTAGCGCAGTCTCCCTTAGCTACATCTACGATTTGAATCCTTAGCGTAGCATCTTTTTGGAGCACAGCCTTAAGGGACATCTCTCCCCCTGCACAAAATAGCAGCGAGGCATTTACGCCCTCCTTCACTGCCACTTCGACACACTGAGTCTCCTCAAAGAAAGTTTGGTGAGAGTCTTTTGTAATATCAATTTTTACCATTGTATTTCTCCCCTCTCTCTATTTTATAAGCCAGTCGTATCCCTTAGCCTCCAACTCTTTTGCAAGTTCTTTGCCAGCAGTACGGATAATCTTACCGTCATAGAGCACGTGTACAAAGTCTGGAACGATATAGTCGAGCAGCCTCTGGTAGTGTGTTATAACGATAGTCGAGCGGTCTTCTCTTTTGAGCTTTTCGACACCAGTAGCGACAACCCTTAGGGCATCAATATCTAGTCCACTATCTGTTTCGTCGAGTACGGCAAGTGAGGGTTCGAGCATAGCCATCTGGAAAATCTCGTTACGTTTTCTCTCGCCACCCGAGAAGCCTTCGTTCACAGGTCTAGAGATAAGTTTATCGCTAAGTTCCACAATCTTTGCCTTTTCACGCATCATTTTCAGAAAATCGCTTGACGAGATAGGCTCTTCACCCCTATACTTCCTCTGCGAGTTCATAGCGAGTCTCAGGAACGAAGCCATCGAAACCCCTGCAATCTCAACAGGGTACTGAAAGCCTAGAAATAGCCCTTCGCCAGCCCTCTCCTCGACAGAGAGCTCCAGCAGGTTCTTGCCCTTAAAAATAACTTCGCCCTCTGTCACCTCGTAGCGTGGGCTACCAGCGAGTACCGAAGCGAGTGTCGATTTACCTGCGCCATTAGGTCCCATAATAGCGTGCGTTTCGCCTGCCCCAATTGTAAGGTTCAGACCTTTAAGAATTTCACGCCCTTCGACATTGGCGTGCAAATTTTTTATCTCTATCATTTTCTTATCTGTTGTACAAATTTCAAATCAAAAAAAGTGTTTCTCTCAAAAGCGAATCTAATCTTCTTCGCCCTTCTCACTCAGGGGAGGAAACAAGACCTTACCCCACGCTACCTTCGAGCGAGAGAGAAAGGAGCTTCTGCGCCTCCACGGCAAATTCCATAGGCAGGTGTTGCAACACCTCTTTTGCATAACCATTCACAATCATACCCACTGCATCTTCTGTACTGATACCCCTTTGGTTACAGTAGAAAAGCTGCTGTTCGCCAATCTTCGAAGTTGTAGCCTCGTGCTCGACTTTGCTTGTGCTATTGTCACACTCCACAAATGGGAATGTGTGAGCACCACAATTCTTGCCTATAAGCAGCGAGTCGCACTGCGAGTAGTTCCAGCAGTTGTCTGCATTCTTATGCACTTTCACAAGCCCACGGTATGAGTTCTCAGAGTTTGCAGCCGAGATACCTTTACTTATAATCTTACTTCGAGAGCCGCTTCCTAAGTGAATCATCTTTGTGCCAGTGTCAGCCTGCTGATAGCCACGAGTTAGAGCCACCGAGTAGAATTCGCCAATCGAGTTTTTACCCTTTAGAATACACGACGGATATTTCCACGTGATAGCCGAGCCAGTCTCTACCTGTGTCCAGCTGAGTTTAGCATTATCGCCTTTACAGATGCCTCGCTTTGTCACGAAGTTATATACCCCTCCGACACCCTTGTCGTCGCCAGCATACCAGTTCTGCACTGTCGAATATTTGACCTCTGCGTCCTTTTCTACTACAATTTCGACTATTGCTGCGTGGAGCTGGTTTTCGTCCCTTGCAGGGGCAGTACAGCCCTCTAGGTAGCTTACATACGCTCCCTCGTCCGCTACGATAAGCGTACGTTCGAACTGTCCCGTTCCTGCCGCATTGATACGGAAGTATGTAGATAGCTCCATAGGACACCTTACGCCCTTTGGTATATAGCAGAACGACCCGTCAGAGAAGACAGCCGAGTTTAGCGCAGCGAAGTAGTTATCCGTTGGGGGCACAACGCTCGCCATATATTTCCTCACGAGTTCGGGGTACTGCTGCACAGCCTCCGAGAATGAGCAAAATATAATTCCTCTTTCAGCCAAATCCTTCTGAAATGTAGTTTTGACCGACACCGAGTCTACAACAGCATCGACGGCATAGCCGCTAAGCATTTTTTGCTCGTCGAGAGGTACACCCAGTTTATCGAATGTTTCTTTTAGGGCAGGGTCTATATCGTCAACGCCATCCTCGAAGACCTTTTTTGCCTTCGGTTCGGCGTAGTAAATTATATCATTAAAATCTATTGGGGGGATTTTGAGGTGAGCCCACTGAGGTATTTCGAGAGTAAGCCACAGACGATAGGCATCGAGCCTATACTCTGTGAGCCACTCGGGCTCGTTTTTCTTAGCCGAAATAAGCCTAATAACATCTTCGCTAAGACCTTTAGGGATTGTCTCAGTGTCGATGTCGGTCGTAAAGCCGTAGGCGTAATTTGACTCAGTAATACTTTCTATTATTTGCTTTTCGCTTCCCATTTATGTAGTTATAGGGTTGTTCTTGTTTTGAACCTTTTTTGTTGTCGGCACGAAGGGCGAACACTTAAAAGCTCGCCCTTCATTCCAACGTATCGTCTCTATACTTCCTCCCCCTTTCTATGATAAAGGTGTTCTTATAATAAAGGTGGAGCACTTTTTCAAAGCCACTCTCCACACCCTAGGGCGAAGAAGTTAGATTCTCAGTTTTATATGCCCCTCCCCTTTCAAAGGAAGTGCATCTATCTACTAACCGCTTAGTTAGCAGGATATTTAGCTCTAAAGTCTTCTAGTTTTTGAGCGTAATCGTCACCGAAGTCACGACAGATAAAGTACATTTGACCGATAAGGCTAAGAACATCTGCGTTTGTATCATCAATTTCCATACACTTTTCTAGAAGAGCGAGAGATTCTTTTCTAAGATTTTCTGCTTTCGTAACAAGGTCGTTATAGCCCTTCACGTCGTTGATGTCAAGTTTACTTGCTACCTCAACAACTGCATCCGATTCAACAACCTTGCGCACAGCGTAGTTGAAGTAAGCAGGAATGCTTGAAGGGTCAACAGCGATAGCTGCATCAAGAGCTTCATAAGCTTTCTCTAGGTTACCAGCTTTTTCCCAGATATCACTTTCCACAAGGTACAATGAGACATTTTTAGGGTCGAGTTCCTCTGCTTTTTTGATAAGCACTACGACATCTTCTGGATTTCTGTTTGTTTCCAAATAGGCATTGATAAGACCAGCCATAATATTTGGATTTTGTGGGAACTGAGCGAATGCAGATTCAAAAGTTGCCACGCTACCCTCTACGTCACCTACGCCCTTTTGAGCAGCTGCAAAGTAGTAGTATGTGTGACCTTCTTGAAGGAAGTTAACCGAGATAAGTTTCTCGAATACAGGGATAGCCTCAGCGAACTGTTCTGCTTCTACATATCCAAGACCCGAGTAGTAAAGCATTACTGAGTCAAAGTTATTAATAGTTTCTTGAGTGTCAAATGCTGCTCTAAACGAAGTTGCTGCTTTAGAGAATTTCTCAAGGCTGTAAAGGCTAATACCTGTTGACGCTAGTTCGGCAGTGATTCTTTCCACTACATTTTTCGCTTTATTAGATTTAGCGAAACCCTCTGCATCTACTTCTCTAGCTTTTTGAACAGACTCAACAGCTTGCTGCATTGCATTTGGCACCATTTCTTTTTTGCTTTCCCAGAATGCCACAATACCGTCGCTTGTCACATACATATCGAATGCAGGATAAACATATTTGCTATAAGGCACACCAGCGATTACTTCCTCAGCGATTGAAGAAGGCTCACCCACGAGAACAGTGAGGTTTGCAACTGGAATATCCTTCAACAAGTTTTTTGTATATACCACATAGGCATCTGCAAAAAGACCTGCTCTGTCAAGCCACGTATTAAGGCTCTCAGCTTTTTTAGGATTTGCGATAGCTTCGTCACTCTTTTCGAGTTTCTTTTCGATTTGTGCTATCTCTTTGTCTTGAGCTACTGCGCTTAGAGCAAATGTAGCTACGACTAGCATAAGAAATAATTTTTTCATTGGTTTATTTGTTTTAAATGTTTATGAGATTTTTATTTCGTTTTTTGTTTGTGTGTTTATAGTCTCTCTTTTTTTCTCTGTTTTAACATTATCGGGGAGGTTTCTACTCGCCTCCCCTTTAAGATTAAGTTTTTCGATAGTTCTTTTAGTAAACTGTCAATTGTCTTATTCAACTGTTAACTATTCTGCTGTCACGTCTGTTGTCACTTCGACTGTTAGCTATTCTGCTGTCACGTCTGTCGTCACTTCGACTGTTAGCTATTCTGCTGTCACGTCTGTCGTCACTTCGACTGCCACATCGGTTGCCGCTTCTGCTGTCACCTCAGTTTGTTGCTCCGTAACAACTCCTTCTGTTCCTTCTGCTCCTTCTGTTACAACGCCCTCGGCAGTTGCGCCTTCAAGAGCTTCTTCCTCCTCGCTGCGAGGTACTGCTATAACCGAAGCTATGCTGTCTTCGCCTCTTAGAGCAATAACTCTCACACCCTGTGTAGCACGTCCTGTTTGGCGGATTTCGCTAACTCTTGTGCGAATAGTGATACCCGAACGGTTAATGATAATAAGGTCGTCTTCGTCGCTCACGAGCTGAATCGAAACGAGTTTACCTGTCTTGTCCGTTACATTAAGAGCTTTAACACCCTTGCCGCCACGGCTTTGCAGTCTATATTCTTCGATATCTGTACGCTTACCCATACCGTTTTCCGTTACCACAAAGATATCTTTGCCGCTCTCTGGCTCAACGGTTAGCATACCGATAACTTCGTCACCCTCTTCGAGGTTAATACCTCTCACGCCCGAAGCAGTACGCCCAATAGCCCTTGTAGCACTTTCGTTAAACCTAACAGATTTACCATTCTTCGACGCAAGAACAACCTCTGAGTTGCCGCTTGTCATCTTCGCTTCGATAAGTTCGTCACCCTCACGGAACGTAATAGCGTTCACGCCGTTAACCCTTGGACGAGAGTATGCCTCAAGCTTCGTCTTTTTGATAAGCCCCTCACGTGTACACATAATAATAAAATTATTCTCTATGTACTCTGGGTCGTTTAGCTTCTTAACATTGATATATGCACGAACTTTGTCGTCTGGTTCGATATTTATGACATTCTGTATAGCACGTCCCTTGCTAGTCTTTGTACCCTCTGGAATTTCGTAAACTTTCAGCCAGTAACAGCGACCCTTTTCTGTAAAGAACATCATAGTGTTGTGCATAGTCGCCACATATAGGTGTTCGATAAAGTCTTCGTCACGAGTAGCCGAGCCTTTCGAGCCAACGCCTCCACGGCTTTGGATTCGGTATTCGCTAAGTGGCGTACGTTTGATATATCCTAGGTGCGAGATAGTGATAACTACCTCTTCGTCTGCATAGAAGTCCTCAGGATTAAATTCTGCTGCGCTAAGAACGATTTCTGTACGTCTTTCGTCGCCATATTTCGCTTGAATTTCTTCGAGTTCGCTCTTAACGATTCCCATACGCATATCATAGCTTCCAAGGACATCCTTGTAGTATGCAATCATCTTTTGAAGCTCGTCAAATTCGCTTTGAAGTTTAGTGCGTTCTAGACCTGTAAGGGCACGTAGACGCATCTCCACAATCGCAGTCACCTGCTCAATACTTAGAGCGAAACGCTCCATAAGAGCAGTTTTAGCAGCATCTGTATTAGCCGCTGCACGGATAATAGCGATAACCTCATCTATATTGTCCTGTGCAATAAGCAGACCCTCTAGGATGTGTGCTCTAGCTTCTGCTTGTCTGAGTTCGTACTGAGTACGGCGGTTCACCACATCGTGGCGGTGCTCCACAAAGTAGCGGATAAGGTCCTTAAGATTAAGGGCTCTAGGTCTACCCTTTACAAGAGCAATGTTATTAACCGAGAACGAAGTCTGCATAGCCGTGTGCTTGTACAAGTTGTTTAGCACAACGTTCGCAATAGCATCCGACTTCAAGATAATAACGATACGCATACCGTTTCTGTCACTCTCGTCATTGATATATGAAATACCCTCGATTCTCTTATCGTTTATCATTTCGCCGATTTTCGAAATCATCTCAGCTTTATTGACTTGATAAGGTATCTCTTTAACGATTATACACTCTCTCCCCGTTTTTGTATGTTCGATTTCTGTCTTAGCACGCATTACCACACGACCACGACCAGTACGGTAGGCATCCTTAACACCCTCGTAGCCATAAATCATACCTCCTGTCGGGAAGTCTGGGGCTTTAATAATAGGGATAAGGTCGTCAACGTCAATTTCTGGATTGTCGATATAGGCATTCACAGCCGAGATTGTATCAGTAAGGTTGTGAGGAGGCATATTTGTAGCCATACCCACAGCGATACCGCTAGCTCCATTCACGAGTAGTAGAGGGATTCGAGTAGGCAGAACATCTGGTTCTTTTATCGAGTCGTCAAAGTTTAGCGAGAAGTCAACTGTTTCTTTGTCGATATCTGCCATAACTTCGTCCGAGATTTTCTTCATCCTAGCTTCGGTGTAACGCATAGCCGCAGGGCTATCGCCATCCACCGAACCGAAGTTACCCTGACCGTCCACAAGCTGGTATCTCATACTCCATTCCTGCGCCATACGTACCATAGCGTCATATACAGAGCTATCGCCGTGTGGGTGGAACTTACCCATCACATCCCCGACAATACGGGCAGACTTCTTGAAAGGCTTATCAGAGTATAGACTAAGCTCGTTAGCCATACCGAATAGGATTCTGCGGTGTACAGGTTTCATACCGTCCCTAACATCTGGTAGGGCACGTGAAACGATAACAGACATCGAGTAGTCAATGTATGCTGTCTTCATTTCCTCTTCGATATTCACTTTAACTACTCTGTGACCAGCAGTCGGTTGGATTTGGATTTCGTCGTTATTATTTTCTTCGCTCATATTTTATATAAATTATTTATCTGCTTATTTGTCCGTTTTTTCGGCTTACTTCTAAAGCGTAAAGATACTACTTTTATTATAAACAGCCAAAAAAATAACAGGGGGGAGCAAGTTTTTTGAAAACTTCGCTCCCCCCTACAATTTATATCCCTTTTCTCCGCTCAGCAAATTTACACTTCACCGCTCAGCGAATACCCCTCTTCAGAAAGCATAACACAGCCCTCCGCAGAGCCAAACACGCCCTTCTATATTATAGTTCCCTTTTAGAACTTCACAGGTGCATACCTTGGCACAAGCAGCTTCATAGCGCACCACCCGATAAGATATGCAACGGCACACACTCCAAAGATTATAAAATAACCTGCCTCTATGCCCTCAAAGCCCATAAAGGTCATACCGCTAGCCTCAGAATAGTCGAACAACACTCCCGACGAGTAGTTTATAATCATCGAGCCAAGCCCCCCTGCCATACTGCCGATACCCGTGATTGTAGCAATTGCGCTTTTAGGGAACATATCCCCCACTGTCGAATAGATATTAGCACTCCACGACTGGTGGGCAGCCCCTGCGATACCGATAATAATCACTGGAATCCACACCGAAATATGCCCCATAGGCTGTGCCAAAAGAGCCAGCAACGGGAAGAAGGCAAAGATAAGCATAGCCTTCATACGTCCTGCATAGGGTTCCATACCCTTCTTCTCCACAAAGATTGTAGGGAGATAGCCCCCATAAATTGAGAGCAGCGTTATGGCATAGAGCACAAAGATAAGCCATTGTGCCTGCGACGAATCCGACGAAAGACCATACACCGAACTCAAATACGAAGGAGTCCAGAACAAGAAGAACCACCACACCCCATCGGTCATAAACTTACCGAGAATAAACGCCCAGGTTTGTCTAAATGTAAACGCCTTCCACAAAGATAGCTTCTTACCCTCAATCGCAGCAGTACCTGAGTCTGCTTCCGCCTGAGCATCCTGATTTATATACTCCAATTCGGCAGCATTGACCCTTGGGTGTTTGTCTGGTTTTTTGTAGATAAAGACCCATAGTCCCATCCACACAAAGCCCAGCGCACCGATAATTATAAACGCCATTTCCCAGCCCATACTCCTAGCGATAACAGGCACAGAGAGCGGAGCTACAAGTGCCCCAACCGTTGCCCCTGCATTGAATACACTAGTGGCAAAGGCTCTATCTTTCTTAGGGAAATATTCTGCCGTAGCCTTAATAGCAGCAGGGAAGTTACCCGACTCTCCCACAGCGAGGAAAAAGCGTGCAAAGATAAACAGAACAACACTCACCGAGATAACGCTAGCGACATTCTGTGCTGCATCGACACCTCCCGATTCTATAAAGTTGCCGATAGCCTCTCTAGCTCCAGCAAAGCCCACTAGCCAATTGTCAGTCAAGATTCCTGAGGTAGCGATACCGCAGAAGGCGTGCAAACAGGCCCCCACAGACCACACGCCGATAGCCCACAAAAAACCCTTCTTCGTATCCATAAAGTCTATGAACTTCCCTGCAAAGAGCATAGAAGCGGCATAGAACAGCGAAAAGAGACTAGTGATAAGGCCGTAGTCAGCATTAGTCCAGTGAAATTCGGGAGCGATAAAGTCCGCCCACGTAAGCGACAGCACTTGCCTATCCATATAATTTACGGTTGTGGCAAGAAAGAGCATCGCACAGATAGTCCACCTAAAATAGGTCATCTTTGAGCGAGGTTGTTTTTGCATAGTTTTTTGTTAGTTTTTTACGTTATTATTTTCTTCAGGAAATTTTGGGGTAGTTTCAAAACCCTCTTATGTATTCTTAGCTTATGGGGATTTATAATAAACCCACCCCTAAAGTTCAAAGTTACAAAAAATAAAGTTCTCTACAAAGTGACACCGCTCTTAAAGATTGCAATTTCTTTAAAGCCCACCTCTTCGTGTTTGAGATGTTTGCCGCTAGCCGTCGCTATCACAGCTTCGATAAAGTCCTCTAGAACCTTCTCAAATGGCACATCTTCGAGTACGACCCCTGCATTGAAATCTATCCAATTCCTCTTGAAGTCATAGAGATGAGAGTTTGTCGAAATCTTCATAGTAGGAACGAACGACCCAAAGGGAGTACCCCTTCCCGTCGTAAAGAGAACCATCTGACAACCCGATAGTGCCAATGACGAAGATGCCACTAGGTCATTACCAGGTGCTTGCAGTAGATTAAGCCCACTCTTTTCGATAGCCTCAGCATAGCCCAGCACACCCACAACAGGCATACTGCCACCCTTCTGCACACACCCAAGCGATTTCTCCTCTAGCGTTGTTATACCCCCTGCCTTATTCCCTGGCGAAGGGTTCTCATATATAGGCTGGTCATATTTTCTGAAATATGCCTTAAAGTTATTTATAAGCTCGACTGTATCGCTAAAAATCTCTTTGCTCTCAGCCCTATCCATTAGGATAGTTTCTGCACCGAACATCTCTGGCACTTCCGTAAGAATAGTACTTCCGCCCTGCGCCACAAGCCAGTCCGAAAATAAGCCCACAAGAGGATTAGCCGTAATTCCCGAGAAGCCGTCACTACCGCCACACTTCAAGCCCACTCTCAGATAGCTGAGCGGCAGACTCTCTCTCTTATCGCTGCGTGTTCTTTCGACCAACTCACGACACAGCAAAAAACCTTCCTCCACTTCGTCCTCTACCTCTTGGGCTATAAGGAATTTCACACGAGTCGTATCCCACTCTCCTATAACCTCTTTAAGGGCAGAGACCTGATTGTTTTCACATCCAAGCCCAAGGACTAGAACGCCCCCTGCATTTGGATGTTTTACGAGAGCGGCGATAGCCTTCTGAGTATTTGCGTGGTCTTCGCCTAGCTGCGAGCAGCCATAATTGTGGCCGTAGACCCTCACGTCGTCTAGGTGGCTACAATCGCATTCGCTACGTACCCTTCGAGCAATAGCCTCAGCCTGCCCATTAACACACCCGACCGATGGCACAATCCACAGTTCGTTACGTATGCCCATAGTGTCGTTCGAACGAAGATAGCCCTCGACCTTTAAGTCCTCCTGTGTAATCTCACTCGGATAACTCTTAGGCTCATAGCTATACTCCAAATCGTCTCTTAGTTTCGTCTTTGTATTATGAGTATGAATCCACTCGCCCGAGGCTATATCCGCTGTTGCATAACCCATAGGATAGCCATACTTCACTATATCGTCGCCTTTTTCTATACTTCTCAGGGCAATCTTGTGCCCCGCTGTAATATCTTCTTTCACTACAACAATACCCCAGTCACCCTCTAACTCTTCACCGCAGCGAAGAGTGTCAAGAGCCACTAGTACATTGTCTTTGCTATTTATCTTCAGGAATTTTTTCATAGCCATAAGGTTTGTTATAGAGATTTTAGAGCGGCTTCCATACCCTTCTGCTCGATTGCAGCGACATATCCTGCTACTGCCTCAACGAAGCCTTCCACTTCTCTAAAGTCAGTTGTCCACATCTCTGGATGCGCAACGATTTTCTCAACTGTTCCTTCTAGGTTTTCTGAATCCCAGTTCTCCCTTATAAATGCCACAAATTCGGGCGTGTCGTTAGCCTCAAATCCGCTCTTAGGGCTGTAAAGGGTCAGGAGTGCAGCGAACGAAAATAACTCTCGTAGAGCTAGTTTTTTCGCCTTTATCCAATTATCCTTAACTGTCGGATAGTTTCGAGCCTCCCACTTCGATAGTGAGTTAAGCGAGATAGAGGCAAGCAGGTGTTTGATAAATGGATTATAGAACCTCTCCAAAATACCTTCGGCAAAGGCTTTAAGCTCGTCCTTATCCTCGTCAATCATTGGGATGACCTCCTCGGCTACCATATCGTTAACAAATTTCTCGATGTCTTTATTTTCGAAGGCATCCATAACAGTCTCACATCCCATTTGCAGAGCCACGGGCACCATCCCAGTATGCGAGCCATTAAGTATTCTCACCTTCTTATCTCTAAAGCTCTTAATAGATGGCATAAAGAGGACGTGAAGCCCTGCTTTGTCAAGTGGAAGAAGCTCTCTTACTCTCTCATATCCTGCGCCACCGATAGCCCACAGGTGGTATAGTTCTCCCTTTACCACAAGGTTATCGTCAAAGCCTATCTCACTCTTTATCTCGTCGATATTCTCACGAGGGAATCCAGGTACAATTCTGTCGACAAGGGTATCGCAGAACGAGCAGTGAGTATTTACCCACTCTATGAACTCCTCTGGCAGGTTATTGTGCTTAGCGTGTTGCAGCACATACTTATGCAGCGTTGTGCCGTTATCTTCGATAAGCTCACAACAGATAATCGCAAGCCCAGCCTTAGCACTACCCTCAAAGTGCAAAAATCTTTGATACAAAAGAGCCGTAATTTTGGCAGGGAAAGAGACAGGAGGCTGCGCAGTAAGACTATCGCCCTCCACGTACCTAATACCTGCTTCGGTAGTGTTTGAGATAATAATTTCTAGCTCCTCGCTTTTGATATATTTCTCATAAGTCTCGTAGCTATCATAGGGGTTAAAGGTTTCCATAATACTCTTTACGAGTCTCACCTCTTTTTTAGGTTCTTTATTTTCGACTCCTTCGAGATAGACGTGATACATAGAGTCCTGGCTTTCGAAAAGTTTTATAAAGTCTAGAACTTTCTTTTGCTCGTCAATAATTGGCTGGCACACTGCCACACCAGAATTCATAACACCTTTTTCGTTAGCTATATCAATCTGCCAATCGACAAATGCACGTAGGAAGTTACCTTCGCCAAATTGAAGGATTTTAACAGGTCTTTTCTCTTTAGATACGTTCTGAGAATTTAGTTTCTTAATCATTGTTGTATGGGAGTTTTAGGGGTTAAAATTTGAAATAATTTTTGGCGTTGTTATAACACACTGCACTGATTATCTCTTTGCCTATGAATTCGAATTCGGATGCAGGGAGCAGTCCTTTTTCGATATCTTCGCCCACGAGGTTACAGAGCGTACGACGGAAATATTCGTGCCTTGGATATGACAGGAACGAGCGAGAGTCTGTGAGCATACCCACAAAGCGACTTAGGAGACCCAAGACCGAAAGGGCGTTCATTTGTTTTTCCATACCGTCTTTTTGATCTAAGAACCACCAGCCCGAACCGAACTGAATTTTACCTGCTCCGTATCTACCGTCTTGGAAGTTACCCAGCATTGTAGCGATGAGTTCGTTATCTCTAGGATTTAGGTTATAGATTATAGTTTTTGCTAGCTTGTCTTCTCTATCTAGCGTATCGAAGAATTTAGACATATTTTTTCCCACCGAGAAGTCGCCAATAGAGTCGAAGCCAGTATCCGCTCCTAGGGCGTTGAACATACGAGTGTTATTATTTCTTATAGCGCCGTAGTGGAACTGTTGTGTCCAGCCCTTCGCCCAGTCCATACGAGCGAACTGAAGCATCATTGCGGTTTTGAATTTTTTAACCTCTAGAGGCTCTAGTGTTCTGCCTGCCGTTACCTTTCTGAATATAACTTCGATTTCAGTGTGTGTAAAGTCTTCTGCGTAGAACTCTTCTATACCGTGGTCTGAGAGTTTACAGCCCTTTGACTCGAAGAAGTCTTGTCGGATTTGAAGGGCTTCTATAAGTGTGTCGAATGAGTTTATCTCTACACCTGCCACTTCACTAAGAGTCGAGATATATGCTATAAAATCTTCTGGCACATCTACTGCCATAGCTTTATCGGGTCTCCAGGTCGGAAGCATTTTCACATTAAAGCTACTATCTGCTGCAACCTTTGTGTGGTGTTCTAGCGAGTCGATAGGGTCATCAGTTGTACAGACAACCTCTACGTTGTAGTGTTGCATAAGTCCACGAGCGAAGAACTCTGGGGTTTGCAGTTTTGCTGTACACTCGTCGTAGATTTCCTTTGCTGTTGTAGGGCTAAGGAGTTTATCTACGCCGAAAGCAGTTTTTAGTTCGAGGTGAGTCCAGTGGTATAGTGGGTTGCGCATAGTGTATGGCACTGTTGCAGCCCATTTCTCGAATTTTTCCCAGTCGGATGTATCTTTCCCAGTGCAGAATTTTTCGTCTATGCCATTAGTGCGCATAGCTCTCCATTTGTAGTGGTCGCCCTCTAGCCAAATTTTCGAGAGGTTTTCGAAGCGGTGGTTTTCGGCAACGTAGCTAGGGATTAGGTGGCAGTGGTAGTCGATAATCGGCAGACCTTCTGCGAACTGGTGGTAGAGTCTCTCTGCGGTGTTAGTTTGGAGCAGGAAGTTCTCGTCATTAAAATTTTTCATTTTCTTGTCTTCAGGTTTTTTATGAACTTTTTCAGGAAAGTTTTTTGGGGATTTGTGCCCATCTGCTTTCCACGTAAAAAGTTTATAAAGGTTATTTGTATAGTATATCTCTGATTTCTTTACAGCAGTTTTCGGCGTTGTATCTATCGAATAGATATGTATTTAGCCCTACGGCTTTACCTGTTTCTATGTTTAGGGGTCTATCGTCGATAAAGAGTGCTTCGGCTGGGTTTATGTTATATTTTCCTAGTATTTTCTCGTATATACTTCTTTCTGGTTTAATGGTTTTGTGTTGGCAGGATACAACCTCTCCGTCGAAGAATTTATATACTGGCTTTGTTCTTAGGTGTTCAATAAAGTCGAATGACATATTTGAGAGAACGTATAGTTTGAAGCCTTTGTTATGTAGTTCTTCTATCAGTGTTTCTGTGGGTTTAATTTCTGCTAGTAGTTCTATACATTTGTATACATATTCTTTACAGAGTTGTTCGCTGAGGTTTTTTTCTTTGGCGAGCAGTTGAGCTGTCTCGTCGATAGTCTGCACGCCACGGTCGTATTCGTTCCAGTAGTCAGGTGTAGGGTCGATAGCCAGGAAGCTAAAGAATTCTTTGATATCTTCAGTCATAAGCGATTGGTTGCGTCCGAACAGAACCCCTCCGAGGTCAAAAATTACAGTTTTCATACGTTAAAGTTACAAATTATTTTTAGAAATTGCGATAAGCTCCCATAAAATTCACGGGAGTCATATATAAATTTGCTGCGACAAATCGGGCACAAAGATAGCAAAATTTACGACTTTAGAGTATAGCGTTTATGAATGGTGAATTATGAAAAAGTGAATTGTGAAAAAGTGAATGGTAAATTGTAAATGGGGTTATAGCCTAGGGTTACTCCACTCTGGTTCTTGTTTCTGCTTGTTCTAACATATTAGGCTATAGCCACATTCACAATTCACGATTCACAATTAACCTACCCCCCCATTAATCACTAATAATTATTCAATCGAGTAGGAGGAAACGAAAGCAAGTAGTTTCCTCCTACTTTCGTTTCCGACCTCTCACACCACCGTACGTGCGGTTCCGCATACGGCGGTTCCTTAATTGCGATAATACCTACTGTAACAGTCACTTAGAAAAACATAACCCGCTAAGCATAGACTATCATTTGTGATGGCTCGTTGAAGAATGGGGCTTTTAGCTGTGCGCCAGTAACCCTTGCGAGTATTTGCCCACTCCCAAGACTTCTGTTTGTCTATTCCACATCTCTGTAAATTCCGAAACTTTGTCTTGATTTTCTTCCAGTATTTCCATATACACATTCTGATTCTACGCCTTAACCATTCATCGACTCTTTTGAGATGTTGCTTCATATCGGCTAAGTGATAATAGTTTATCCAACCTTGGATATATACTCTCAGATTCCATTTCCTACTCTCATAACCCATCCCATTGCTTCTCGATGTAATCGCCTTTAGGCGAGACTTCATCTTCTCTAAGCTACTCTTGTGTAGTGAAAGTCGGCATTTACCTTTACTTAGGTAAAAGCTATACCCTAAAAATTTCATCCCTCGAACATATCCTACTTTCGTCTTTTCATAGTTTACCCTAAGCGATAACTTTTGTTCGATAAATTTGGTTACTGATTCCTGTGTTCTCTGTGCAGAACGTTTGCTCTTGCTTTAATATCATACAATCATCTGCATAACGCACAAATTTATGTTCTCTCTTGGCTAACTCCTTATCCAACTCGTTGAGCATTATATTGCTCAATATTGGACTTAGATTTCCGCCTTAGGGTACACCCTCTGTCGTTGTCTCAAATTTACCACTTACAATTACCCCTGCATTAAGGTACTTGTGAATTAATGAGATTAAGCGACTATCTTTTATCCTCTCAGACAAAAGGCGTATCAACTTGCTATGATTCACTTTATCGAAAAACTTCTCCAAATCTAAATCAACTGCATACTTATAACCCAAATCAACGTGGCGTTGTACTCTGCGTAAAGCATCGTGGCAGCCTCGCCTTGGTCGAAAGCCAAAGCTCCAGTTACTAAATGTGGGGTCATAAATTTTAGGGGACTTCTAATAATTCCCTTTATTAAATTTTAATTTAGTTTGCTGCTAATTTTAATTTTTCAAAAGTAGCTTATAGTGGGGCTATATGATGCTTTTGGAAAATTAAAAGTAGTAGTGAAATATGTTAATAATTTTTAAAGGGAATTTTTAGAAGTCCCCTTTAGTTAATACTTGACTAATCGCTTGTTGGATTAAGCGGTCTACAACCGTCGGGATTCCTAACGGTCGTAGTTTTCCATTGCCTTTAGGTATCTCTACCCTACGGACTGGTGTAGGCTTATACTGCCCACTCATCAGAGAAGTTAATAGTTCATCTTTATGCTCTCGCAGATAATCTCTAAGTTCTTCAACGTGCATCTTATCTACTCCTCCTGCACCTTTATTGCTTACCACTTGGCGGTAGGCTTGGTTTAGGTTGTGTGAGCTAAAGATTTCCTCCATTAATCGCTCCTCAGTTGGTATTACTTCCACGAGGTTGTTTTCACTTATGGGGAATTATTAGAAGTCCCCTATGTGCAGTTCCGAATAGCTATTGGGCTTTGGTTTGTTAGGCAACCTTACCCCTGCACTTTAGCCTTATATCTGATTTCTTTTCGTCAGGTCAGACTTTTGCCGCCAGCTTCCTTCAGATTTCACCTCACGATGGACACCCTTGCTATTGGCTAGACACTTCCCACTATTAGGGCGTGTTCGGGACTTACACCCTTTAGATTATACCCGTGCTGGGCGTACATAAAAAAGGAGGCCCCATAAGAAGCCCCCCTTTATTCAACCAAAAATAACCTCTCCCTATTTTACTAAAGTAAGTTTGCTCTGTGTAGCAGACTTAGCACTTTTTGCTGACTGAGAAATCATATCACGTGTCATACGAACTCTATCGTCTCTCGTAGATACATTTTGTGAAGACTCTCCGTCGTTTACCGCTGCAACCTCTAACGGCTGCTGAGCAGAACCCACTGCAAATGGCACTACAACCGATGACGAAGCCGACGACGGAAGAACAGTACTGTTTGAGACCTTGGTCAATGTATAAGGTCCTATTAGCATCTCACCAGTAGCAAATCCCAGCGATGGATCTGTCGAGTAGGTCGACATATTTCCCTCAGCATCTTCTAAAGTAAGCTCGATACCCACATACTCAAAAGGTGTAGTATAATCAGAGAGCTTGCCCGTATAACCCGTAAGTATAGCTTCTGTCTTCTCGTCATTGAACTCTACATCAAAGGTCGTGAAATCATCCCTATCAGAGGTAGACGACAAGAAATAATAACCAGCATAATCACCCCCTACATAAGCTAACGAAGAATAATATAAAGTCCCACCGTCAACATCCTTCACATAGGTTTTATTCTGAATGTTCAGCAGACCGTCAGCATCCAAAAGAGTAGTCATAGGGTAAGTCCATCTCTCCTCTGACAGACTCCATCCATAAATACCCAAATCGAAGCCAAAGCTACCCTCTTGGATAACAAGGTCAATTGAGAGAGGCCCACCATCTTTCAGAGACGAAGTAGAAGTCAACTGCCACGTTCCGGCCCAATCACTAGCCACGGCAAACGGTTCTTCGCCAACATCCGTACGCTGAGTAATAGTTGTTATCTCAGTGGTAATACCTCCAATGTCATTTACCCCAAAGGCAAAGATTGTGTACTCTGTATCTGAATATAGCGCATCAAGGGTAGACCACAAAGCAATATAACTTTGGTCATAGGCTCCAGAATATACAATGTAGTCGTCAGTATATTTAAAGTCCGTGCCAAAACCTGTCTCAACACTCATAAAGTGGAGAGCCATTGTGTAAGGGTCACCGCCATATACAGCATTGTAATATGACGTAGGGCATCCCGAAACATAATATTTCTCAACAGTGCCACCGACAACCTTACCCGACATTACGATATCATCCCACCAAACATTAGTGACTGTAAGTTCGATATGCCCATCCTCAGAGGTCACAGCTTCGTATGGAAGTGTTGTGCATATAAGTGAGCACACATTAGATGTAATTTTTCTATTACTGTCGACTCCAAAGACAAGCACCCTATACTCAGTATCTGCCTCCACTTCCCAATGAGTGTCAAGGTCAAAGGTCTTAGTGCCACTGAGGATATAATCGCCATCAGGAGCATCAAAGTTAACAACCGAATACAAAGAAATAATCGCACCTGCTGTAACAATCAAATCGCCACCTAATGATTCCTGAAAGTAATCCTCTGGCACAATACCATAGGTGTACATATAAATCTCCTCAGAAGGTGTCGTAGTGATAATAATAGAGCTTTGTGTTATCTCCTCAAGGACTATCTCGATATCGCCCTCTCCGATGTCAGTTCCTGTCGACACGGTTGTACACACCATCTCTGTGACATTTGTAATGATTCCTCCATTTTTATCAACACCGAAGACAACGATGTAGTATTCCATACCAGGATAGATAACCCACGCAACAGAAAGGTCAATCGCACCGCTTTGATTAAATAGCACACGGTTATCTACCGAAGAGAAATCTAGTTCATTATAGGTTGTCTCGTAGTCTACAAGGTATTCGGCTAGTGCTTTTGGCGAACCTGGGTATTCTGTTGCCTTACAAATCCCTACATAGTAGTTACCATAATAGTCGCCCTTATCGACAGCGACAGTAATCTCAGTGTCGGTATAAGAAAGTATCTCGGCATCTAGGGTAAGCATATCGTTGTCGTCGTCTCCAGTGTCTATTAGACCGCCGTTATTCCAGTCATTAATCGCTCCCTCGAAAGTAACCACTCCTTCGCTTAGTGAGACCTCGCAAATATATCTCACGCCAGAGTTTATAACGGTCTGATCGTTGAGTGTTAGCTCATAACTCTCGCCACCTATCACAATTGTAATAAAGTCTGCTCCCCGTTCAATAGTCTGCGGAGCTATAATAACTTGGAATGTATTAGAAGCGGCATTTGCAGCCTCGATATTTTGTACACTGCCAATGCCTTCATACTCGTTTGTTGAGATATTGCACTGAGCAGATGACAGAGCAGAGACAACAACACTAGCGTCATCAGCAGGCACATCCGACGAAATAATATTCACTTCGACGAGTGCCATACGGTGGAAGAACGAGAGTTCAGGACTAAGCGAGTTTGTAGGCTCTGTTTCGGCTGTCAACAAGTCTGAGAGAGAAAAGTTCTCAGCAATCGTTTGGTCGGTGTATGCCTCAAAGGTAAACTCACTTACGCTATTGCCTTCGTCGTAGGGATATACGGCTATAAATTCTAGGGTCTGATCCTCTTGATAGGTTATAGGTGTCTGGCTAGTAAACAGAGAGCCTCCGTAGGTGTATTTAATATTTTGAGCATAAGTATTACTTGCGTCGTTTGCAAAGACGCTAATTTCGTCTCCTGCATCGAAGGAGTTTCCTGTGACACGTGTTAGGTCGTTAATTTCTGACGAGAAGACAATTTCGTTGTCCTCAACTATTGGGGTTTCGGATGTCTTTTCACAAGACATAAAGGCAGCAGCCGTGCCTAACATTAACAGTAAGAGTTTTTTCATAATGTTATTTGGTTTTAATTGTAGGGCTCAAAAAAAGGTGGTTTTTTGATTGAGCAGCTTTTGGTTCTTAAATTACATACTAGCACTCTTGTCTCGGATATACTTTTTTGAACTCTTAACGAAGCATACTCTTTTAAAATTCTTATTCACTAGCGGCTGAACCCATTCCACGATAGCAATAAGTCGGATAGCTGAAGTCAAAGTTAGAGTATTTTTTCCTTTTACCAAAACTTTTTTTGAGTACAAAACCCCTAAAGAGGCAATTTTTGTAGCTATAACTTTAAAAAATGACAGAAAAATATTTTGCTTTAAAAAAATAACACACCGATATTCTCGGAATTTAGGTATTAGGTGTTAGGTTGTAGGTTTTAGGGGTTAGGGGTTAGAGCTTAGAGGCTAGAGGCTAGAGGCTAGGGGCTAGAGGCTAGAGGCTAGGGGCTAGAGGC
>JAWXTN010000028.1:0-32153 GCA_044433515.1 Rikenellaceae bacterium
CCCTAACGCCGGGCTGGCGGTCTCTCCCGAGACACGGTTGCAGTGCCGAAAAGCCTAGGAAAATATAGAAACAGAACAAATAATAACAGATACTTATTCCACTATAATTATCGCTTGTCCTTTTTTTTGCGCTATACCCTTCTGAGTAGTTCTGAGTAGTTCTGAGTAGTTCTGAGTAGTTCTGAGTAGTTCTGAGTAGTTCTGAGTAGTTCTGAGTAGTTTTAATTGCAAAAGAGCAGCACCCCGATTGCGAGGTGCTGCTCCTTTGAATATTCTTAAAAATGTTGTTACATCCAGCTTAGTATTGGATATCCCGAATTTGTAGAATTAGTGTCATATACCCACGGTGTTGAACTCTGTGAACCATTCAACAGCGATACGAACTCTGTGCTGTTCTGCATATCACTCGACGACTTAATCGTGCCATCCTCACCTGTTGAATCACCTATAACACATCCATCCTTTGAATAACAATTCGTTACCTCTGCATCCATAGTTGCTGAATTGTAGCCTACAATCGCTCCTAGCTTGCCTTCCTCTGCCGATACAAATGCTATATTATAACAATTCGATACCTTGCCTGCATAATTGTTGCCACCAACAATACCACCACATCTGCTGCCGTCAGTGCTTATTATTGCCGTATTGTAACAGTTGGTTACAGTAGCATCATAATTGCGACCAGCTATACCGCCAGTATATCCATACAGACTATAAACCTTACCAGTATTGTAGCAAGAAGATAACGTACAAGCAACATTCAAACCAACTATACCGCCTGCATAATAATCATTTGCACTAATAGTCCCACTGTTTGAACAATTCCAAATCTCAGTGCTAACATTCGTAGCTCCCAACAAACCGCCTGCACAATCATAAGCTGTTACCGTAGCACTATTATGACAATTACTTATCATAGACTCATCAGCACAGCCAACCAACCCTCCAACATAGTCACCACTGCTGGTAATAGTACCAGATATGCTCAAATTCGAAATGCTAGCCTTATCTGTATAACCAAATAACCCTACATTGTCGTCAGAACTATACACATAAATTCCTGAAATCGTGTGACCGTCTCCATCAAAATTACCACTGAACTTAGCGTCCTTATTTCCAATTGGTGTCCAAGGATTGCTAGTGCTACCATTAAGATTAATGTCAGTCGTCAATTTATAATATATACCCAACAAATTATTGCCACCATTTACATCATCGGCAAGTTGCGTTAAATCCGCTACACTGCTAATAGAATAAGGAGACTCTAATGTGCCGCTGCCTGCGTCTGGTTCAGGCTCTGCACCACCTGCTGGGCTGCTGTCAAAAGCAAGAGTAGGGTAACCACTGCTAACTGCGACCCATCCGCAAGCTGAATTCTCAGGGCTCTCTGAATTATAGTTATTTGCATTATAATTTAGTGTAGAAACAAAATTATCTGCTATCATAGCACTTGACTCCATAACCGTGCCATTAACACCATCTGCACCGCTGCCAATGCAGCCGCTTAGCGAATAACAGTTTGCAATGTCTTCCGCTGTGCCATTATATCCAGCTATGCCACCATACTCATAACCATAAGAATCGGCAATGCTTATATTACCGCTATTGTAGCAGTTTATCACGCCACTGGCATAGTTGCAACCCACAATACCGCCAATCGTGCCATAATCTGAGTCCAAATCACCGCTATTATAACAATTGACTATCTTTGAATCATAGCTATTGCTCACGATACCGCCTACACAATAGTCAGTAGCAGTAACATCACCTCTATTGAAACAGTTAATAACCTCAGAACCATAGTTGTCCCCAACAATACCGCCGACATAAGAATAACCAGTTACATCTACTGTACTAGAGCAATTCATAACAAGGGAATAGTCATTACAGCCTACAATTGCCCCTACGTAATCACCGTCGCTGATAATCGTACCCTCTACATTTAGATTCACTACCTGTGCATCCATAATATACCCAAAGAGACCTGCATAATTGCTGCTAGATTCAATGTAAAGTCCGCTAATGGTGTGTCCGCCACCATCGAAAATACCCTCGAACTGAGCCTTGTTAGCACCTATCGGTGTCCAAGGGTTGTCAGAGTTGCCCTTAAGGTCAATGTCGTTTGCCAAATAATAAGTCCCCTGTAAGCTAGCATCGCTGCTATTTATGGCAATTAAATCCTCTGCTGTGTAAATTCCTGTATATCCATCAGGAATCTCATCGCTGCTGCCGCCTTCATCAGTCTCGCCTATGTCAATATTGCCACCATCTTCCCAAGGTACGATAACTCCGCTGAATATTACACCCTCGGCAGTAACTGTAACCTCGCACAAGTACTTGTAGGTTGAAAGTAGCTCAATGTCTTCTGAGATATTCCAGCTATAAGTCTGACCATCTATCTCTACCTCTAGGAATGAACTCCCTGCCGAAATAGTCTGTGGCGCTACAACTGCTATATAGCTGCTCTGGCTAAGGGCAAATGGTGTTACACTCACCGTGCTGCCAGTCGCTGTAAACTCTCCAGCTGCAAAGTCGCAAGATGCCTCTACCGCTGCATTAATTTTGATTGCAGTAAGAGTGCTCTCTGAATTAACTGTAACTTCAACAGCTGACAATGAGTGGTCGAACGTAAGCTCTGGGCAACTCTCAGTAGTAGCCGCAGTAACTGCACTTAGTAGGTCAGATGCCTCGTATGCCGCCTCAGTGCTTTGATCCTCAAGGGCTGCGAAAGTTGTCTCAATTGCCATATCCTCGCTATAAGGATATACTGCAACAAAAGATAAAGCGTCGCCTGTTGCCCCAATCGGAGTCGATGAAGTAAATACGCTGCCTGTGTATTCATACTGTACATTCTCGGCACTATACACGCTGCCGTCGTTAGCATAAACGCTAATGAGGTCGCCAGTGTCAAAAGAATTGCCAGTTACTTTAGTGGCAGCTGAATTAATGGATGAAGTGAAAGTTATCTCACTGTCATAGGGAGGTAAAATATCCTCACCCTTCTCGCAAGAACTAAGTGCAAATAGTGATGCACTCAATGAAAATAGTAATAGCTTTTTCATTTGATAATTGAGTTAATGGTTTAGTTAATTATTAGTTTGTTGTGTTGTTTTTTAATAAAGGTCTATCTTTATTCGAGGTGTGTGTTTGCAGATACTGGGTTTTTATCTCTCTATTTTCCGTCAAAGTTAGTATATATAATCGGTAAAACAAAAATTTTTTTGATATTTGCTGGATTATAAGGAAAGCTGGCGATTTTACTTACCCCCCCTCAATGTCGTTGTTGGTGTAGGTCTGATAAATCGGGAAAAATTGGCGGTTGCTCTATAAAATGGTGGCGATTGTATATTTGTTTTTGCCTTTAAAACTTTTAAAATTACTTTTGTTTTCGTAAAATTCAACGAAAGTATAGATATCTATGAAAACAACTAAAATTATCTTATCCCTAATGCTACTTGCTGCATTCTCGCTCCATAATAGTGGGGTGGCAGTGGCGCAACAATATGGCGACTCCGTAGCGATGACTCTTAACGAATGCCTGGAATTTGCTAAAATCAATAGTATAACGCTCCAAAAAGCACAACTAGATGTGGATAACAGTCAAGCAGATATTGTTAGCTCTAAGGGCGCATTCCTGCCTACACTTTCTGGGTCTATCTCGCAAAACGTCAGTATTAACCCGTTCGACGAAACTTATGGTCTGGATAACGGACAGTATAATGGCTCGTATGGTATCGACCTTGCACTCAATATTTATAATGGTGGCAAAAATAAATCTAACCTCGAAAAAAGTAACATATACGAAAGTATCGCTAACCTCGATTTAGATCAATTCGCCAATACGCTAGAGGTTTCAGTTACAGAAGTCTATGTTCAGATACTTTATGCAATTGAGCAAATTGAAGTAGCCAAAACAAGTCTAGAAATTAGCCAAAAAAATCAAGACCGTGGCAAGGCTTTCCTAGCAGCTGGTAGCATTAACGAAGTGGACTATGCGCAACTAGAAAGTTCTACGGCTACGTATCAGTACAACCTAGTGGTTGCAAAAGCTGACCTTAATAACCTATATGTAAGTCTTAAACACCTGCTCGAAATATCGCAGCAAATTAATCTAAAGGTTGTGCCACCTACTATCAAAGAGGACTTGTCGAATGTCTCTATCTTAACTGTTGAGACCGTTTATCAAGCAGCTCTAGAGCAAAGACCTGAAATTGCCTCTAGTAACCTATACATTGCTACCGCTGAACTTGACACTAAAATCGCTAAGGCAGGTTATCTGCCGACTGTTAGTCTCACTGCTGGTGCAGGTATTAGCCACGCTAGTAGTAGTAGCTTCGACTTCTCTAGCCAACTGCGTGATAACTTTACTACTTCGGCTGGGCTAAAGGTCTCAGTGCCTATCTTTAGCGGCTACCAAAATAAAACAGCCGTGCAAAAAGCCGAAAATAACGAAAAGACAGCAGAACTTAATCTAGTAGAAACCCAAAAAGACCTCTACCAAACAATAGAAACGCTCTACAATAACGCTATCACCGCCCAAGCTAAATACAACGTTTCGACCGTTCAACTTGACGCTACTCAAAAAAGTATGGAGCTAACAACTAAACAGTACGAACTAGGACTTAAAAATACTATCGAACTCCTAACCGAACAAGATAACTATAACCAAGCTCTCCAAGACCTACTGGTGAACAAGTATCAGTTCCTATACAACAACGCAATTCTTAACTTCTACCAAACAAACACTATCGAACTATAAGGGAAGTGTGCTGGCATAGATGTTAACCTTTGAGGGGAGTTCTAAAAACTCCTTTGAAATACATATCAAAAGAAATTAATTATCGGGGATAGCTACCTATATCCCTCACAAAAAATAAAAATGATGAAAAAAAAGACAATTACAACAACAGTTATTGTAGCAGTGCTTGTTGCAGGGGGAGCGTACTTCCTCTGGCCTAAATCTCAGGAAGAAGTGCCCACTAGATGGATTACTTCGCCAGTTATCTCGCAAAATATCTCGCAAAGCGTTACCGCTACTGGTACTATCGAACCTGTGACGCAGGTAGATGTCGGTACACAGGTCTCTGGTATCCTTACAACACTCTATGTTGACTATAACAGTATTGTCACAGAGGGACAAATTATTGCTGAACTAGATAAAAGTACACTTATCCTTGAAGTTAACAGCAATAAAAATAGTCTGGAAGTAGCCAAAAGTAAATACAACTACGAACTAGCTAACTATACTCGTGTCGAGGCTCTATTTAAACAAAACCTAATCTCGAATAGCGAATATGAACTAGCTCTTTACAATTACGAAACGGCTAAGAATAATGTAGAAATCGCTAAAAATGACCTTAAACGCTCTGAAACAAACCTAGGCTATACGACTATCTATTCGCCAATTGACGGGGTTATCTTGTCGAGAAGTGTGGAAGAGGGGCAAACTGTTGCTTCGAGCTTCAGTACACCAACGCTTTTCTCGGTGGCTGCCGACCTTAAGGATATGAGGGTTATCGTCGATGTGGACGAAGCTGATATAGGAAATGTTACCGAAGGGCAAGTCGCTAAATTCTCAGTTGATGCCTTCCCTCTAGATATGTTCGAGGGTGTTGTTACGCAAGTTAGGCAAGAGGCGACTATCGAAAGTAATGTCGTTACTTATGAAGTGGTTATCTCGGCTGCTAACCCTGATTTGAAACTTAAACCTGGTATGACTGCAAATGTGGAAATATTTGTGCTAGACAAGAAATGTGAGCTGACTGTGCCACTTTCTGCACTGTCGTTTAGCCCAACACCTCCTCCAGGACGTGAGGCTCCTGAGCAAAGTAGCGAGTCTACTGTATGGGTGAAAAGTGGTGAAAGACTAGAGCCTCGTAATGTCTCAGTGGGTGTGAATAATGGTATCTACACAGAAATCTTAGAGGGTGTCTCAGTGAAGGATACGGTCGTGACTGCCGAACAAGAAATGCCAGAGGGTATGATGATGCAAGGAGGTGGAGAATCGTCTACGGAAAGTAGCCCATTTATGCCACAACGTCCAGGTAGTAGTCGTAAATAATTACACAACTTAAGGATATGGGAAAGAATGTAATTGAACTTAAGAAAGTGAAACGATACTTTCAGGTAGGAGACGAGACAGTTAAAGCCCTTAGGGGTGTCTCGTTTAGTATCGAGGAGGGGGAGTTTGTCACGATAATGGGTACTTCGGGTAGCGGTAAGAGTACGATGCTTAATATTCTTGGGTGTCTGGATATGCCTACCGCAGGGGAATTCTACCTCGATGGAATACTTGTGTCGGGAATGACCAAAAACCAAAGGGCGCACCTCAGGAATGAAAAGATTGGATTTATCTTCCAAAACTACAACCTGCTGGCTAAAACCACAGCGGTGGCAAATGTTGAACTTCCACTCTTGTACTCCAAAGGTGTTAGCTCTAGCCAAAGGCAAGCAAGAGCTGTCGAAGCACTTCAAGCTGTTGGGCTAGGGGATAGACTCTCGCACAAGAGTAACCAGATGAGTGGGGGACAGATGCAGCGTGTGGCGATTGCCAGAGCACTGGTTAATCGTCCTGCGGTAATCCTAGCGGATGAAGCGACTGGTAACCTTGATACACGTACGTCGTTCGAAATTATGGTACTTCTACAAAAGCTACACAGCGAAGGGAGAACTATTATCTTTGTGACGCACAACCCAGAAATGGCGGAGTTCTCAAGTAGGAATATCGTACTGCGTGACGGTATGCTTAAAAGCGATACCCTCAACGATAAAGTTTCAAACGCAAGTGAGGCACTAGCTGCACTGCCGATTGTTGAAGATTAATGGGAAGGGTAATTCCTACCAGTGAAAAACAGTAAATTATGAATATTTCAAATTTAACACTTATAGCCGTTAAGGCACTCGCCAATAATAAGATGAGGGCATTCCTTACGATGCTCGGGATTATTATTGGTGTGGCTTCGGTTATTGCTATGCTAGCTATTGGACAGGGTTCGAAGGCTAGTATCAACTCGCAAATTGCTGAGATGGGCTCGAATATGATTATGATTCAGCCAGGTGAAGATGTGCGTGGAGGGGTTCGACAAGATGCCTCTTCGATGCAGACTCTCAAAATTGCAGACTATGAGTCGCTATTGGAGCGTAGTGATATACTCGCTGCTGTAAGCCCTGTGGTGTCGGCTTCGGGTCAGTTTATCTATATGGCAAATAACTATCCATCTTCTGTTACGGGCGTTACAGCTGATTATCTCGAAATACGACAACTCAAACTCGAAAGCGGTGCGATGTTTAGTGATATGGATATTAAAACATCGGCAAAGGTCTGTGTTATCGGTAAGACTATCCAAGAGAACCTCTTTCCTAATGGCGAAGACCCTCTGGGGAAAGTTATAAGATTTAAGACTATTCCGTTTCGTATCGTGGGGGTGCTTCAAGAGAAGGGATATAATACTATGGGTATGGACCAAGATGCCATTGTGCTTGCTCCATATACCTCTATTATGAAGAGAGTATTGGCTGTAACACACCTAAGTCAAGTCTATGCTAGTGCCGTCTCGGAAGACAAAACCGATGAGGTAATCGAAACTGTGACCGAAATACTTAGAACGAACCATAAACTGGCGGCGAATGCCTCGGATGACTTTACTATCCGTTCGCAACAGGAGCTAGCTACGATGATGAACTCTACTACTAGCCTTATGACGACGTTGCTTGCGTGTATCGCCTCTATTTCGCTTATTGTAGGGGGTATCGGTATTATGAATATTATGTATGTGTCCGTGACTGAGCGTACCAAGGAAATTGGGCTTAGAATGTCGGTAGGGGGGCGTGGTATTGATATACTTATGCAGTTCCTTATCGAGGCGCTAATTATCAGTGTGTCGGGCGGTGTGATAGGAGTTATTATAGGATGTGTGGCGGCGTGGGGCGTTGAGACCTTTGCTCACTGGCCTATCGTGGTGGAGAGCTGGACTATATTCCTGTCGTTTGCGGTGTGTAGTATCACTGGGGTCTTCTTCGGGTGGTACCCTGCCAAGAGAGCTGCTGCTCTTAATCCGATTGATGCTATTAGGCACGAATAGAGATATATTTTTAGGAACTGGGGGAGTGATAGATGAGTGGTAGTTGTGGATTGCTGCTAGGTGAGAGTGAAAGTGTGAGGGAGCGAAGTTCTTCGCATATCATCATTTTTATGGGTTAATGATTGGCTCCCCCTTTTTCCTTTTTTTATAGGGGACTTCTAATAATTCCCTTTAAAAATTATTAACATATTTCACTACTACTTTTAATTTTCCAAAAGCATCATATAGCCCCACTATAAGCTACTTTTGAAAAATTAAAATTAGCAGCAAACTAAATTAAAATTTAATAAAGGGAATTATTGGAAGTCCCCTATAGAGATTATGTAGGGCTATGCAAAAGAGCAAAATCTGAGGTTCTGATACTTTTTCGACCTCAGATATTGCCCTTTTCTAATTAAGGGGACTTCTAATAATTGCCTTCAATAATTAGTTAACCCATTTCACGCCTTCTTCGAAATCTTAAAAAGCGTCATATAGCCCCTCTATAAGCCACCTTTTAAAATCCCAAACAAGACGTAAACTGAAATTAAAATTAAATAAAGGAAATTATTAGAAGTTCCCTTTAATAAGTTATATTTGTAATATGAAATTCTTATCTGTGAAAAGCAAAAACAGAATGCTACTATTCCAAATTGTGGGATGGGGTATTATTCTGGGGCTATCGCTAATGTGGAGTTCGGACTCCAATTCCGATAGTTTGGATATGTATGGATTGATGATTTTCCTTATGAACCTTGTGGTTCTGATGTTTATCTATCTGTTGAACTATCTTATTTTTATCCCCTATTTCTTGTTTAGAGATAGGCGTGCTTTGTTTGTAGTCTTTAATTTCTTTACGCTTACTTCGCTGCTTTGTATGTCGTACTACTCGAAAGAGGCTGGGTGGTTTAATAGCTATATTCCTCAGGACGCTAAGGCTTTTCGCCCTGCACACGGACTAATGTTCTTGGCGAGGGATTTGATAAACTATATTTTGATGATAGGGCTAGTTACTGCCTTTAGGTTAGCCGAGAGGTTGCAGAAGAGCGAAGAGGCTCTTAAAGAGGCGGAAAATGCCCGTGTTAAGGCTGAACTTACAAACCTTCGTAGCCAGATTAACCCTCACTTCCTGCTCAATACGCTAAACAACATATACGCCCTAACGGAAATTGATGCGCAAAAGGCACAAAAGACGATTAAGGAACTTAGCGATTTGTTGAGGTATGTCTTGTATGATAACCTTGGCGATAGGGTGTCTTTGTCGGGTGAGGTTCGTTTTATTAAAACTTATATAGAACTTATGAGCATCCGCCTACCTAGGCGTGTGGAAATTAAGACAGAATTTAGAATCGAAGAAAATTCTCCTAGTATGATTGCTCCGCTGCTCTTTATCTCGCTTATCGAGAATGCCTTTAAGCATAGTGTTAGTGCTAGCGGTGAGGGATTTATTGATATATGTTTTGAAGATATAGTAGATAGGGGTGAGGTCTATCTTTCGATTACAAATAGTAATAACGCTAAACTCCCAGAAGATAAGAGCGGTCACGGCATAGGGCTTGAACAAGTTGCACGACGTTTGGAGTTGCAGTATCCAGGAGAGTATAGCTGGGATGTGACCTCTGATGAGAAGCAGTATAGAAGTACCTTAATTCTCAAAAGCTTGTAGGTCTATTGGGGAGAAGGATGCAAGGGATGGCATATAAATAAAGGGGAGTTCTAAAAATTCCCTAAAATACTTTTCGAAAATTTCTCACCCTCTTCCGACTTTCCCAAAAAGTCAAGTAGGAGCCACTACGAGCCATTTTGGAAAAGTCGAAAGAAGATAAAAACTTTTTAAAAATTAAAAATAGGGAATTATTAGAACTCCCCTAAAGATTTTATTATGAATCAAGAAATTAAACTAAAAACAATTGTTGTGGACGACGAACCACTCGCAGCAATGCTTATCGAAGGATATGTGGATAAGACCCCTTTTCTGGAAAAGGTGGGTGTCTTTTCTACGGCTATCGAGGCGATGAATAGTGTGGAGCTGGCTACTGCTGATTTGATATTCCTCGATATTCAGATGCCTATGCTTACGGGGTTGGAGTTTAGTCGTATGATTTCACCTGAGACTCGTATTATCTTCACTACGGCTTTTAATGAGTATGCCCTTGATGGGTATAGGGTTAGTGCTTTGGATTATTTGTTAAAGCCTATCTCTTATGTTGATTTTTTGGTTGCTGCACGCAAGGCATACGATTGGTTTGAATTAAAGATTAAGGCAGAGAGTAGTTCATTGCAGAGTCTGGAGAGAGACGAAAAGGAGGCTTTGGATGTGGCTTCGAAGGAGGCGCAGGAGGGTGAGGTTGTAGATTCGATATATGTGAAGTCGGAGTATAAGTTGTTGCGTATAGAGCTTGATAAGTTGTTGTATGTCGAGGGGTTGAAGGACTATGTGAAGTTTTGTGTTGAGGGGGAGAAGAAGGCTATACTCTCGCTTATGAATATGAAGAGGGCGGAGGAGATATTGCCCTCTAGTCAGTTCATACGTGTGCATAGGTCTTTTATTGTGCGTAAGGATAAGATTCGAGTGGTGGAGCGTAGTCGTATAATCTTTGGCGATGAGCGTATTCCTATTGGGGATAGCTATAAGGATGCTTTGCAGGAGTATTTGAGGGTTCTGAGTGTCTAGTGTCTGAGTGTCTAGTGATTTGGGACTCGTGTGGGGCTACTTTTTTTGGCGAGGTTTGTAAATTTGATTGAAAAGAGTTAAATTTGTTGTCTGCCTAAGCAGGGGAGTCTTAGGAGTATTTTTTTTCTGTTAAAAATTTTAGAGTTATGAAAATATATACACGTACGGGGGATGGCGGTATGACTTCGCTTGTTGGGGGTACACGTCAGAGTAAGGCATCGTTACGCATAGAGGCTTATGGTACGCTTGATGAGTTGACTGCTTCGCTGGGGTATCTCTCTAGTTCGGCATTTGTTTTGCCTGGGGATATTCGTGAGCAGTTGATAGAGATTGTTAGTCGTGTGATGGATTGTTCGGCTATTGTGGCTAGTGAGGATGAGACGTTGGAGAAGTTGCCTTCTATTGGGGAGGCGGATTCTGAGCGTTTGGAGGGGTGGTGTGATTTATTGTTGGAGGGTTTGCCTCAGCTTCGTCACTTTACTTTGCCGATAGGGTCTCCTGAGATGAGTTATTCTCACGTTTGTAGGACTGTGGCTCGTCGAGCTGAGAGGGCTATGGTGCGTGTTGTTGATGGGGGGGAGTTTATACCTCCTTTGGCTATGAGGTATATTAATCGGCTTTCGGATTATTTGTATGCTTTGTCTCGTCGGTTGTCGTTTAATAGCGGTGTGGAGGATGTGTTGTGGAGGGCACAGAAGTAGGGAATTATTAGAAGCCCCTTTAAATTTTTGTTAAAAAAAGTGATTTTTTTAGCTTGAGAGTTGTATTTTTGTAAAAAACTGTTACTTTTGCAGTAATTATAAATAGGATATAAACAATTAAAACCTTAATAAACAATGTATTGGACACTTGAATTAGCATCAAAATTGGAAGATGCGCCTTGGCCGGCAACAAAAGATGAGTTAATAGATTATGCTGTACGTTCGGGAGCGCCTCTTGAAGTAGTTGAGAATCTTCAGGATATTGAGGATGAGGGTGATGTTTATGATAGCATTGAGGATATATGGCCTGATTATCCTCAGAAGGATGACTTCTTCTTTAATGAGGATGAGTATTAATTTAGTGATTAATGATTAGTGATTAGTGATTAATGAGGGGGGCTTTTGCCCCCTTTTTTAGGTGTTAGGTTTTAGGTTGTAGGTTGTAGGTTGTAGGTTGTAGGTTGTAGGTTGTAGGTTGTAGGTTGTAGGAGAACTACAGTAGACACCCCTAGGGTTGCACTACTGTGGTGGGGATGGGCTTCTGTTTGCTCTATAATTATGGCAAAAAAAAAGGGCTGTTAAGCCCCTAAAACATTAATCATTAATCACTAATCATTAATCACTAAAACTATCGTCGTAGCTCGAAGTCGTGACCGAGGTAAACCTTACGTACATACTCGTCACCTGCCAATACCTCAGCACTGCCCTCACGAATAACCTTACCCTCTACAAGGATATATGTCCTATCTGTTATAGAAAGTGTCTCGTGCACATTGTGGTCAGTGATAATTACCCCAATGTTCAAATCCTTTAATGATGATACAATACTCTGTATCTCAGCAACAGCGATAGGGTCGACGCCAGCAAACGGCTCATCCAAAAGTATAAACTTCGGATTTATTGACACCGCACGTGCTATCTCCGTACGACGACGCTCACCACCCGAAAGCTGCTGACCCTTGTTCTTACGTACCTTCTGCAAAGAAAACTCCCTAATCAAATACTCCAATCGCTCAGCCTGATACTCCTTAGTGAAATCCGTCATCTGCAATACAGCACGTATATTGTCCTCTACCGTTAAAGTGCGGAACACAGATGCCTCCTGTGCCAAATACCCAACACCCTTCTGAGCACGCTTATAGACTGGATCTTTGGTTATGTCCTCGTCATTGAGAAATATCTTACCCCCATTAGGCTTGATAAGACCCACAGTCATATAAAACGTAGTGGTCTTACCCGCCCCATTAGGACCCAATAATCCCACAATCTCGCCCTGCTCCACCTGTATAGATACCTCATTTACAACCGTGCGTGACTTATAACGCTTTACTAAATCGCTAGTCCATAGCTTTAATTTCTTTTCCTCTGCCATAAGAAGTGTTCTCAATAATATTGTCACCAAAAAAGTGCCGTAATAGCCCTCTCCGCTCAATAATAAGCTATGGAGTGTATAGCTGCCCCTCTCTCAGTGCCTCGTGGTTAATCTCTATTTTATAATGCCGTGACGCGTGAATATCTTACGAATCTTGTCAAACGCATAGTCAATCTGCTCAAACGTATGTGTAGCCATAAACGAAAAACGTATAAGCGTACTGTCAGGTGCGACCGCAGGAGATACAACAGGGTTCACAAACAACCCCTCATCGAAAAGCTCGTGCGTAATCTGGAATGTCTTTGCATTGTCTCGTATAAATAACGGAATAATAGGCGTAGTAGTATGACCTACCTCACATCCCATCTCCTTAAAGCCCTTAAGGGCATAATGTGTCAAATCCCACAAATGCTTGATGCGCTCTGGCTCCGATAGCATAATGTCTATCGCTGCACTGGCCGCCGCCGTAGCCGCTGGAGTTATGCTAGCCGAAAAGATATATGAGCGTGAAGAATGTCGCAAATAATTAGCAGTCTCCTTGTCCGTAGCGACAAAACCCCCAATCGAAGCAAACGACTTCGAGAATGTACCCATAATACAGCTAACATCGTCAGTCACTCCATACTGGTTACATATACCTCGACCCCCCTCGCCAAAAACACCGAGTGAATGTGCCTCGTCGACAAATACATCAGCGTTATATTTACGTGCAAGTGGAATAATCTCGGTAAGAGGAGCTTCATCGCCCTCCATAGAAAATACTCCGTCTACTACTATTAATTTTACCTTATCCGAATCACAAGAAGAAAGAACCTTCTCTAGCGACTCCATATTATTGTGCTTAAACTTCAAAAAGTTTGAATAGCTAAGTCTGCGACCCTCGATAATAGAAGCGTGGTCAAGCTCGTCCTGGATAATGTAGTCCTCCCTGCCTGTTAAACAAGATATAGTCCCAAGGTTTACACCAAAACCAGTAGAGTAAAGTAGTGCCTCTTCCTTGCCGACAAGGTGAGCAAGTTTTTCTTCTAACTCCTTATGGATAGATAGTGTGCCATTGAGAAAAGGAGAACCTGCACAACCAGTACCATACTTGCGGCTTGCCTCGATTGATGCCTCGATAACTTTTGGGTGATTCGTTAAACCTAGGTAGCTGTTGCTGCCAAACATTAATACTCGTCTGCCATTAATCATCACTTCGGTGTCCTGCTCGCTGTCAATGGCTCTGAAGTATGGATAGAGATTCTGTTTTTTCAGGGTTTGGGGGATGTCAAATTTGGCTAGTTTCGCTCTAAGAGGTTTCATATTTTTCGTTTTCTCGATAAGTTTTCTGTTTCCGTAAGTTTTTAAAATTTTTTCAAAATAGGAAAAGCAAGGTTTTTGTACCTAATTTTTGGAGGAGTTTAGGTTTTCTAGATTCTCTGTATTAAAAACTTATAGCCACTATGCGCTAGCTTACTGTAATAGCTATTCGCAATAGTGTACGAAAAGTTTTTTTGCCTTTTCACACATTTATTTTTACAAAAGTAGTGTTTTTTACGAAAAAATGTGTAATTTCGTATGTATTTTAATTGAAAAAGATTGGCAAAGCAGAGTAAAGATATTCTATTTCAGGCACTTAGCAGTTATTTTGGCTTCTCAGCATTCAAAGGTAACCAAGAGGTTGTCATCCGCAATATTCTTGCGGGTCGTGACACCTTTGTTCTAATGCCCACAGGCGGGGGGAAATCGCTGTGCTATCAGCTCCCAGCAATGATGCTCGACGGAGTAGCAGTTGTTATCTCGCCCCTTATAGCACTTATGAAAAATCAAGTGGACGCTATCCGTACTATCTCTTCGAAAGATGGAGTGGCGCACTTTATTAATTCCTCACTGAGCAAAAGTGCAGCGAGTAACGTTAGGGCAGATGTCCTATCGGGTAAAACAAAGCTCCTATATTTCGCTCCCGAATCTCTTACAAAGGAAGAGAACATTGAACTGCTCAGAAAGGTTAAAGTATCGTTCTACGCAATTGACGAAGCTCACTGCATCTCAGAATGGGGACACGACTTCCGCCCTGAATATAGACGTATCCGTCCTATCGTTTCCGAAATCGGTTCTGCGCCTATTATCGCACTTACTGCTACGGCCACACCTAAAGTCCAGGCTGATATTCAGAAAAATCTCGGTATGCAAAATGCCGATGTCTTTAAAAGCTCATTCAATAGAGAAAACCTATATTACGAGATTAGACCTAAAGTCTCGGCTTCTCGTGAAATTATAAAGTATATAAAGAATAACCCTTCTAAAAGCGGTATTATATATTGTCTGTCTCGTAAAAAGGTGGAGGAACTCTCCGAACTCCTTAACGTTAACGATATTAAAGCACTACCGTATCACGCAGGTATAGACGCTGCTACTCGTGCCGAAAATCAAGATAAATTCTTGATGGAAGAGGTCGATGTTATTGTAGCGACTATCGCCTTTGGTATGGGTATCGACAAGCCAGATGTGCGATTCGTTATTCACTACGACATCCCTAAGAGCCTTGAAGGCTACTACCAAGAGACTGGTAGGGCAGGGCGTGATGGCGGAGAAGGTAATTGTATAACATTCTACTCATACAAGGATATCCAAAAACTGGAGAAGTTTATGCAGGGTAAACCTATCTCTGAACAAGAGATTTGTGGACTGCTGCTAAGCGAAACTATGGAGTATGCGCAAAGTACGCTGTGTAGGCGTAAGATTTTGATGCACTACTTCGGCGAGGAATATCATATTGAAAATTGTGGATGCTGCGATAACTGTCTGAACCCTGTTGTCAAAGAAGACGCTACCGAGTCGGTGGAGCTAGCCCTTAAAACTATACTCTCTGTCGGAGAGGGGCAAAAGGCGGATTACGTCGTTTCGGTTCTAATGGGTAAGACAACTAATCTTGTAAAGACCTATAACCATAATAAACTCCCAGAGTTTGGCAAGGGCGAGGAGAAGGGCGAACTCTATATGCGTGCTGTTATTCGTGCAGCTGAGCTAGAGGGGCTTTTGTGTAAAGATATTGAAAACTATGGCGCACTGTCGCTTAGTGAAAAGGGGCATAGCTACCTTAAAAAGCCTTACACCATAAAGGTGGGGGCAAACCGTGAATTCGATACATCACAGGGCGACGAAGTGGCTGTAATGAGCCGTAGCGCAGGTAGTGGTGCAGCAGATATGGAACTATATAAAATCCTAGAGGGTTTGCGTAAGGATATTTCGAAAAAGAAAAATCTCCCTCCCTTTGTTATCTTCCAAGAGCAAAGTCTGGAGGATATGGCGGTGCAGTATCCTATTACTATGGAGGATATGTGTAAGATTGTAGGTGTGGGTATGGGTAAAGCTCGTAAATTCGGAGCGCCATTCCTTGAACTGATATCTCGCTATGTGGAGGAAAAGGGAATTGAAAGAGCACAGGATATGGTCGTTAAGAGTGTGGCGAATAAGAGTGCAGGTAAAGTCTTCTTGATTCAATCTATTGATAAGCATATAGACCTTATGGATGTCGCACGTAGTAAAGGCTGGAGTGAAGAGGAAATGCTCACAGAGCTAGAGGCAATTGTCAGTGCAGGTACACGACTAAATCTTGACTATTACATAGATGACAATATAGACGAGGATAAAGTGGACGATATTATCGACTACTTCTCGGAGGAGGCAGAGACTGATAGCGTGAGTGAGGCTGAGGCTGCTCTAGGAGGCGATTATACTACCACGGAGATTAGGCTAGTGCGGTTGAAATATCTAAGCGAACACGGAAACTAATATCTCTTTATCGAAACGTCTATAACCGAAGGTATCTTTTGGTGTGTGTCTTTATATGCTGACTGTATGAAAGTTTTCTTAAGGGAAGTTGTGTCCCTTAAATATATATAAGCCCAAAAAATAGCTATGAAAACAATTTCAGCCCTTATGCCTTTGGTGTTGCCGCTTATCGGTGGCTGCACTGGTGTAGAGGATAACTCTACAAAATCAAATCCAAACATCATTTTTATATTTGCCGACGATATGGGGTATGGCGACGTTAAAGCGTGCAACCCTGAGGGTAAAATCGAAACAAAACACCTCGATGCAATGGCGGAAAATGGTGTACTCTTTACAGATGCTCACACTACCTCTGCTGTCTCGACTCCTAGCCGCTATGGTGTCCTTACGGGGCGTTATAATTGGCGTTCGTCTATGAAGGGGGGAGTGCTCAGTGGATTCTCTCGTGGACTTATTGCACCAGACCGTTCGACTGTGGCTTCGATGCTTACAGAAAATGGCTACAATACTGGCTATATCGGCAAATGGCACCTCGGCTGGGACTGGGATTTCGCCGAAGGTGTAGACCTCTCTAAAATCAATAATTTGGAGTATAACGCACCTGTGAATTACGACAAGCCTGTTACAAATTCGCCAGCTGACCACGGCTTTGGTTACTACTACGGTTTTTGTGGCTCGCTCGATATGGCTCCATACGTGTGGGTCGAAAACGATAGGGTAGTCAGCCCTCCTGATAGAATGACCGTGTGTGTCGATGCTAAGGGATTCTGGAGATATGGAGACACTGCGCCAGACTTCCATCACACTACTGTCTTGCAGGATGTGACGGATAAAGCAGTAGAATTTATCTCGAAAAACAGTAAGTCCGATAGTCCATACTTCTTGTATCTGCCTCTGCCTGCTCCTCATACGCCTATTCTTCCTACTACTGAGTTCCTAGGGGCTAGTAATACGAATATGTATGGTGACTTTGTGCTTCAAGTAGATGACGTTGTGGGGCAAATCCGTGCTGCTGTTGAGGCTTCGGGCGAGGGAGCGAATACTATTATTGTATTTTCGAGCGATAATGGCTGCTCGCCACGTGCTAACTTTGCGGAGCTAGAGAATGTAGGGCATAGTCCTTCGGCTAATATGCGTGGTATGAAGGCTGACCTCTATGAGGGAGGACACAGAGTACCTCTAATTATTGAGTGGGGTGCAGCTAACAACTCGTTTAAGAGGAATAGTAAATTTGAGAAGACAGTGTGTCTTACTGACTTCTATGCTACGTGTGCAGATATCGTAGGTTATGAGCTTAAGAATAGTGAGGCGGAGGATAGCTTCTCGCTTCTTTCTGCCCTGGAGGGTGACTCACAAGATTTCGCTCGTCAACATACGGTTCACCACTCGATTAATGGTGCTTTTGCGCTGCGCAGTGGCGATTGGAAACTTATCTTCTCGGCTGGTTCGGCAGGATGGAGCTACCCAACTGATGGGCAGATAAGGAGTGATAAGCTAGATTTGCCTTCTCTACAACTCTTTAATATGAAGGAAGACCCTATGGAAACTGTGAACCTCGTGGAGCAAAACCCAGAAGTGGTAAACTCGATGATTCTGACAATGGCAGAACTTATCCGTTCGGGACGCAGTAACGCTGGGGAAGTTGTCGCTAATGACCCTGCTGAGAAGTGGCTTCAAGCCGATGCAATCCTTAAGATGGCGGATGAACTGTTGTAGCTTTTAGAAGTTCTCCCCCCCGCCTAAAATATAGAGATAATCATTAAGAGAATTGGTTTTCTTCAATAAATTTTATATCTTTGCAGGGCACACTTAATGGGACTCTCCTTATAATAGTGTAAAGGTATAGTGCCTTATAGGCTTGGGGGATTATAGAACTCCCCTTTAAGAAAAACGAGAATATGCAATTACTTAGAAATATAGCGTCATATACCCTGCTCCTTGCGATGGTGACATTGTTAGGGGGTAAGTCGGTGCATATATTTGTACACCCTCACTCGTGCGATACTGTAGCTTACCAAGAAGATAATAGTTGCCAAGAGGGTAGTGCTGCTTCTTATTCTCATAGCCACACAGACTCTCAGGGAGATGCTCAAAGGGAGAGCCACTCGACTTGTAGCGTTTGTAATTATCACTTCTCTGCATTCGTTGAGGCAGGGCAGTTGACTTTGGGGTGTAGTGTTGTGCAGCTCGACAGCTCATCTAATTATTGCCTTTTGAGCGATTACGATGTTGTCGTTTCTTTCTCAAAATCTAGAGCTCCGCCCGTATCTATTTCTTAAGGGCCTATTAGAGTTTCTTTAGTTATGCAGCTAAAAAGAAAAGTGTGCTGTTTCTTCTATTGTCTATTGTGGCAGGGGGGAGTGTGACACTTGAAGTTTAGTGTGAAGGAAGAAGTCTAATTAAGTGCAGTCTCTTGTGCTGCTGTGGGTTTTAGTGGCTATATACGTTAGCGCACTTTTTAACGAACCTATACCATTGTTTGTAGTTTCTCTTTTCTAGTTTCAAAAATCAATTTTTAAATTTAATGCTCAGAACATTATTTTTGTGTGTGCTCATTGCACATATCTCACTTGTGGCTAGCTCGCAGGAGCTAGATAGCCTAAAGACTATCGAACTCGAAGAGATAAGTGTTGTGTGCGACTATCAAGCTTTAGAGAAGCGTCTTAGTCCTATTCCTATTACGATAGTGAATAAGGAGAAACTTGCAGTGCATTTCTCTGGCGATTTGATGAAGACCCTCGATTATATTCCTGGGGTTCAGTCTATGAGTGTGGGCAGTGGTTTCTCGAAGCCTATGATTAGAGGGATGGGGTTCAATCGTGTGATTGTGACTGAAAACGGAATTAAGCAGGAGGGGCAACAGTGGGGCTCTGACCACGGTTTGGAGATTGATGCCTTTAATATTGATGAGGTGAATATCCGCAAGGGTTCTTCTTCGCTGCTCTATGGTAGCGATGCAATGGGGGGAGTCATTGAGATTCTTCCGCCTAGCGTGCCTTCACAGAACTGTTACTTTGGTTCGGTTGACTTGTTGGGGCGTTCGGTTAATGGACTACTGGGAGGCTCTGCTATGCTAGGGCTTAAACAAGGCAACTGGTATGCACGTATTAGACACTCTGAGCAACACTTCGGCGACTTTGCAGTGCCTACTGACTCGGTTGTATATCTCACGCAGAATATGCCTATTACAAATAACCGTGTGAACAATACGGCGGGTTTTGAACGTTCCTCTAATATCTATTTGCGCTACGGCTCGGGGCGTTTTAGCTCGGCTTTGGCTCTTAGTAATACTTATCAGAAGTCGGGCTTCTATCCTGGTGCGCACGGTATTCCAGATCCTTCGAGCGTTGTGGACGATGGCGACTATTGGGATATAGATTTGCCTTATAGCTTTGTAAATCACTTCAAGGCTAGCCTTCAGTTGAAATATAGCTGGACAAATATGGCGTTGTCGTGGGATTTGGCTTATCAGAATAACCACCGTGAGGAGTGGAGCGAATTTCATACCCATTATGGCACACAGAGCCCTCCTGAGGTAGACCCCGATAAGGAGATAGCTCTTTATCTCGATACATATAGTTCGGGTATGAAACTCGAAATGAAACACTCCTATGGACTACATAGCACAGCTAGCTGGGATGCTTCGTATCAGAATAATACAATTGGGGGGTATTCGTTCCTTTTGCCAAATTATACACGTCTGACCTCTGGACTAGCTTGGGTTACGACCTATCACGCTTCTAGTGATGTGACTGTTAGTGGAGGGGTGCGCTATGATTTTGGGCATATCGAAGCCGAAGAATATAGTGACCCGTATCTTGCGGATTATTTGGTGGCGCAAGGCTATGACGATGCGACAGTGATGGCTAATGAAGTTCGCAGTTATGCCCTCGACAGATATTTCGGGGATTATTCTTTGTCTTTGGGGGCGGTGTGGGATGTGGATTTTTATAATACCCTGCGCTTTAACGTTGGCAGGAGTTATAGACTTCCTGGGGCGAATGAACTAGTTTCTAATGGCGTGCATCACAGTTCGTTTAGACACGAGCAGGGCGACCCTACGCTTGACTCGGAGCGTGGGTGGCAGTTGGATATGGAGTATATCTTTAGTAATGAGTTTTTGGTGGCTAGTGTTTCGCCGTTTTTCAGTTGGTATAGCTCTTATATCTATCTTCAGCCTACTGGTGAGTGGTCTATACTACCACACGCAGGTCAGATATATCGTTATACCCAGAGCGAGGCAATCCTTGCAGGTGGGGAGGTGTCGCTGCACGCTACGCTTCCACTTGGCTTTGGCTATGATTTTGCATTGGAGTACACCTATACTTATAATGTGGATGAGTCGTTGCCTTTGTCGTTTTCTCCTCCACTCACTATGCTCAATACGGTATCGTGGGAGTATAAGTGGATGAAGTTTGCTGCGGAGTGGGAGTTTATAGCCGACCAGAATCGTGTGGCACGTAACGAGGATGCTACTCCTGGGGCGCATCTATTTAATGCTAGTATTCTTTTTGATGCTTCTTATATTTTGGAGGGGGCTATAGTTGTCCTTTCTATTGACAATATTTTTAACACAGAGTACCTGAATCATTTGAGTTACTACCGTCAGGTGGAGATTCCAGAGCCAGGCCGAAATTTTCAAATATCACTTATATTACCTTTTACATTATGAAAAAACAAATTTTTTTAGCAGCAGCAATTTTTACTTCATTTACCTTTGTTAGTTGTACCGAGTCAGGTGATACTACAAAACCAGTTATTACCTTAGAATCACCAGCCGAGGGTGAGGTGTTGGCGGCTGATGGCGAGGGCATTCACTTTGAGATGGAGCTTGAGGACAACGAAGGTTTGGCTTCTTATAAGGTTGAGATACATAGCAATTTTGATGGTCATAGCCATAGTGTGTCTAGTAAAACAGATTCAGATGCGACAGAGACTGTTGATTTCTCGTTTAACCAAACGTGGACAGATATCGCAGGTCAGAAGAATGCTACGATACATCATCACGAGATTGTGATACCTACTGATGCTACTCACGGGGACTATCACTTTATTGTGTACTGTTTGGATGAGGCTGGCAATGAGTCTTATGTTGTACGTAGTATCGAAATCGGCGATGAGAGTAGTGAGGAACACGACCATTAGTCTAATGATTAATGATTAGTGATTAATGATTAATGGGCTGAGCTATAATAGGTTAGGGGCAATGCAACCGTATCTCGGGAGAGACCGCCCGTTCGGCGTTAGGACGAAAAGCAGGCGGCTTTCACACGGATGAGAAATAACTGAGTAATTACTGAGTAGCTACTGAGTAATGGCTAAGTAACGGATGCGAGGCTGTGTAGCAGTAGGAGGGGGTTGGTGTCAGAATGACACCTAAAAAGGAATCGAAGATTCCGCAGACACCAACCCCTCAAAGCCGAGCCTAAAAAACCGAGCTTAAAAAGCCTAGCCTCAAAATCTGAACATCAAAAATCCGAGCCATAAGCCCCGAACCTATAAAAGCCAAAGAATAGGTGCTATAAACAAAAACAAGGGAGCTGCCAGATAATCTCTAGTAGCTCCCTTATTTAAGTTCCTGAATATATAATTCTAGTAACGTGGACGGCTCTCACGTGGACGTGCCACATTAACAGTGATTGTGCGACCTTCGAATTCTTGATTGTCTAGTGCTTCGATAGCTGCTTTAGCTTCTTCTTCGTTTGGCATCTCTACGAAACCAAAACCACGTGAACGACCTGATTCACGGTCTGTGATAACGTTTGCTGATGATACTTCACCGTACTGTGAAAAAAGTTGACCTAGGGCATCGCTAGTAGTGCCCCAGCTTAGTTTTGAAACAAAAATGTTCATTTGTTTTTCTTGTGTGTTTATAAAATTAATAATTGTCAAATCTGAAGTGCACCTCTGGCTTTAAATCTTTAAAGCAAAAAAAAGTGCCGTCCAAATCTTACGCTATGTTACATTGAATGCAGGGAAACAAAATAAAAGTCTAATCGAGCGTTTGCAATGTTTTTTTAAGACTCCTACGCCTTAAAATCTTAAGCGTAAACTTCCTCAATGCCTTACACAAGAAAAATTCAAAGTTGAAACCATCGTGTATTCGCCGACAAATATATGTATTTTAAATCGACTTTCCTACTTTCCCTTACGTAAAAATAAAAAATTTGGGTTCTTTTATTCTAGTGATGCCGTGATATTGCTCTTAAAGTGTGAGTTTATTTTGGTGAGTTTACGTGGTTTTTGGGGGAAGTATTTGTTAATTGGGATTAAAAAATATGAGTTTCGAAATCTTAATTATAGCTACTGTTTGAGGGGTTTTGATAGTTAAAATTGTTATATTGAGGCTGTAAGTAAGTGAGAAAATTGCTTAAAAATTTGGCAAAAAAGAATTTTAATTATATATTTGCCTTTGATAAACAGCCTTAAATAGTCTTTTTAGAGAGGGAGTAATGTGACAAATCCTTGTTTAGCCTAAGATTTATCTTGAGGTTTAGATAAAAAACTGAAGTTAAAAACAAAACAAATTATCAACCAAAAAAAATTACTATTATGAAACTAGACAAAATTCTTATCGCACTAGCACTTTTCGGTGCTGTATCTTGTAGCTCTTCTAAAGAAGCTACTGTTGCAACTGCTGACCAATCAATCGACATCGAAGTTCCTTGTGGCGGTCTTGAGTTCACTACAAGCGCAGAATACTTCCGTGCTAACGCTTCAGGTATCAGTAATAGCCTAGAAATCTCTAAACAAAAAGCTATGACTGCTGCTCGCCAACAACTTGCTCTTTCTATGGAAGCTACTGTTAAAACAGTAACTGATAGCTATGTTTCTTCTTACGAAGAAAACGCTAACGAAGAAGCTCGTAGCCGCTACCAAGGTCTTACTCGTGAAGCTGCTAAACAAACACTTACTGGCATCCGTACAATCTGCCAAAAAGTTAAACAAGCCCCTGATGGCAAATATACTACTTATGTAGCTATCGAACTTGCAGGTACTGAGCTTCTTAATCAAATTCAAAACCAAATCAGCGACGATTCTAAACTTCGCACTGACTTCGAATACGAAAAATTCAAAGCAGTTTTCGAAGAAGAAATGGCTAACTTGTAGTAGCATAGAATCTTAGTTGAAAAATATTTGACGCATTAATGGGGAGACCTCTTTGAAAAAAGAACTCCCCATATATGTATCATAAGGGGCGTTCGCTTGCTGTCGAAATGTTTGCCCCGTAAAATCTCCGCTCCCCCCCCCAGTCGAGCGGCAATAAAGAAAGTGTCATATTAGATTAAAGAATCTTTAATAAACAAAGGGAATTATTAGAATCCCCCTTTAGAATAAACCTATGAAAACCAAACTCTATCCGACTTTTCTTCTTGTAGCTCTAATGGCAACACCGTCGCTCTTTGCTAGTAGCGCAGATGTGATCCTTGTGTCAATGGGATATGAACAGCTGCCAAACAACGGCGAAAAGAACGCTAAAAGCGACACAATCCGCTCGAACGACGATTTGTCGGCTAAGTTCTGGAACGATGTCACAATAGGTTTTGACGACGAGGACAACAAGAGTAAAGAAAGTTTCGAAATTAAAGGAAGTCCTTCTTCTGAATTAGAAGCGATGCTAAAGGAAGAGGAAACAGAGGAAGACTACTCAGAAGAAGCCGAAATGGAAGAGGCTGCTGCTCTAGACTATAAAGAGCTTTTCGGTGAGCTCTTTAATATCGACACCGAAAGTCAAGAAGATGTTATGATTACCCCAGATTGGACTACTGGTCAAAGAGTCGAAATACCCAGTTGGGTCTTTATGTCGGCAAATTCTGGCAGGTATCTAGGCGTTTCTGACCCGTGCCTAACCGAGAGTGCAGGCACAAAGCAAGCCCTACTAAGGGCGTGGTTCTTATCTCTTATGGATAAGGAAGCTAAAATCGAAATAGTTATCGAAGATTTCCAAACAATCAAACAAGTCGGCACGTGGGATGCTCAAACGTACGACTTCAATCAGTTTGTTCGAATTGCCCCCGCAGCTCGAACAGTAGCCCTTAAAATTACAAACATCTGGACTTCACTCTTTGGTGAAACCTTTGTGGAGGTCACAGAAGTACCACTTGGCGAAAGTGGAGACTATATGGAGGAGTATGATGTGCTCTTTACAGCGGCAGATGCAGCACAGCTAGTTGCCGAATATATGGTCAAAGGCAGCGATAACCTATCCTCTAAAAATTATGTTCGCTCCGAACTGCTGATATATGCAGTAACCGACACAGAAGATGTGGCAAACTATTATGTGCGCTACGGTTCAAGGATGAAGTATCAGCTTATCCGCTCGCTAAACACTAAAGAAATTACAAACAAGGAACGTGGAAGGTTCTGGTATAACGACTCCTATAATGCTAGCAAAGATGCAGGCAAAGCTCCAAACGTCAGTCTTAACGATGGAGTTTGGTGCTCTATCTACGAACTCCTTGCAGAAAGAATAGTGAACTTCGAAAACTACCCCTATAAGATGAAAAGCGTGGACGAACATAGTAATGACAGGACATATACCCTAGTGAGAAGTATCTTCTCAGGAAATGCCTCTATCTCTATGCAAAGCCTCTCGATTACAGAAAACACTATAAAACCTACGTGGCGTATATCGCTACTCTAGGGCGGGACTCTTAAAAATCTAATAAATCTAAATACTACCTTAAAAGTATGAAAAAAATAATCCTAACAATCTTTACCCTAGCAGCCTTTTCGCTGCAAGGTGTGGCGCAAAGCTTTACTCCTTCAGTTATGGTTGTGCCTTTCAGAACTGAAGACCAAAGTTTTATTGAGGCACTAGAGGCTAGCGAAGACAGTAGAATCGCTGTCGAAAAACTTAATGACGGACTGCGCAGTCAAGGTGTCGAGCCTATCGACATTACTGCATATTCAAACTCTACGGTTAAATCTGTGGAGTACGAAACTGGTGTTACGGCTGCTTCGGCTGATAAAATGCTGCTAGACCAATCGGGTACTGATATCTATATCACTGTTGATTTGCAACGCAAAAGCTCATACTCAGGTAACTCTGTGGCTATCGCAGCTAAGGCGTATGACCGCTCAACTGGCGTTATACTCGTTTCGAAGGTGGCGTTCTCTCCAACTTTTAAGACAGAGTTCTACGATAAGCTATGCTATCTTGCAGTTGAAAAACTCTTTAAAGAGGGATTCTTGACTGAACTTCAAAGTGCATTTGACGAAAAGGGCTCTAAAGGCAACGCTGTGATGCTACGTATTGCACTTGGCGATAATAGTTCAGGGGTTTCTGACTATGCGGTCTATAACCTTATTCAACACGAAACGCCTCAGGGCAGACTTTCGGATAAAATCAGAGAATGGCTGCGTGAAAATACAGTCGACGGACAGTTCCACCCTAAGGGCTCGAATGCTGAACTTATTGTCTATGACAAGGTGCAAGTGCCTACAATCAATGCTGAGGGCTACCCAATGTATCCAGATGAGTTTGCAAGTAACTTTGTCTCGTATCTTAAAACTCTTGGAGTTATTGCAGAAGAGAGAATCGACGGCAATACAGTTTATATAACAATTTACTAATTCAATAAATAGCAAAAAATATTATGAAAAAAATACTTTTAACACTTTTAGTAGTGCTGTGTGCTGTAAGTTCTGCCTTTGCACAAAGCTCAAAACCATATTGGATTGAAGGTAATGCGCAAAACCAGCTGAACTTTACTGGTATCGCAAGTGCTAAAAAAACTGAGGATAACTATCAGCAAGTTGCCAAAGAGAGAGCATATAAAGCTATCGCTTCGGAAATTAAATTTACTATATCGTCTGAGTCAGTCCTTAATACACTTGATGTAAATGACAACCTCTCTCAAACGTATGCTGAAAGTATCACAATAACCACTAGCGAAAACCTAGAGGGTGTGAAACTTGTGGAGACTTGGCAAGATGATAACGAATATTGGGTATTCTATGAACTAAATCGCTTCGACTATGAGGACTATATGCAAGCTCGCCTCGATAAGGCTATCGCTGAGGCTTTGGATTGCTGGATTAGCGGTAATAGTGAACTCCAAAAGGGTAATATGGTAGCGGCTGCTAAGCTCTATACTCAGGGGCTTACAGCTCTTGAACCAGTTATTACCGAAGATTTGCGCACAAAATATAACGGACAAACGATTAATCTGCCAGTGGTTCTTCGTAGCTCGCTTATCTCGCTTTGGGATAATGTGAAATTGGAGGTAACGCCATCTACTGTTAGCGCACAGCAGATGCAAGCCATTGCAGAGCCTTTTATCGTGAGCTGTCATAAAAATAATGCTCCTATCAAAGACCTTTCGCTTACTGCTCGCTTTAGTTCGGGTGATGGCAAGATGTCGCCGCTAAGCCAAACTAACTCTAATGGTACTAGCCAATTCTATGTGACGAGTGTCACAGGTAAGGGTGCTGTTCAGCAAATCGAGGTGGCTGCGGTTAATCCTCACCAGGCTACAAAGAATAGTATCGGTGATATCCTTATGAGAGATATTAAGATGCCTACTGCTACCGTTACAATAAACCTTGGAGGCAGTCGCACAACTGCCCTTTTGGTGGATAAAGATATGCAGCTCCCTACGCTACTCAATAGCGTGCAGGCTTCACTTGCTAATAACTTCTGCGATATCGTAGGAAGTGTGCCAGAGGCTGACCTTATTATGGAGATAAGCAATGAGTATAGCTCAGGCGAGGTTGTGAAGGGTGATACCTTTAATACTCGTGCCTATTATGGAACTATGGTTATAAATATAATAGATAACCGCACGAATAAGACAGTGGCTAGCTTCAATGTTAACCAGGCACGTGTGCTTATCCCTGTTAAACAGTCTGAGGCGCAGGGTAAGAGTGCAGTTATCCAAGAGCTTACAAAGAGACTTAACCGTGACTTGCCTCGTATTTTGAGCCAAATCAATATCGACTGGTCGCTTCCTCGCCTTAACCTTTATAAGGTGTCGGCTGACGAGATTATACCAAACTCGATTCCTCCAGTGGTAGCTCCAGAGCCAGAACCAACGCCTCAGCCTAAACCACAGCCTAACTCTAAGGAAATCAAAGGTCAAGTAGCTCCAGGTGTATGGGTGACTTATAGTCATCAGGAAATTATTAACGACAAAACGTACCTGCACTTCACAATCCTTAACCTTAGCGATGACGATTATAGGTTGAAGTATTGGAACTTAAATACAAGTACAATTTCTGTCTATAACGACAAGGGTGCACGTGTGAAGGTTCACGGTGCTGAGGTTGGCGGTGCTAAGTTCACGGGCAATAGTGTAGACCCGCTTATTATTCAAGAGATACCTACGGAGTATATCGTAGTGATAGACAAGGTAAGTTCGGTTAGCTTATTCACGCTTCTGGATATGAAGCTTCGTGGACTAAAATAATCTTTTCCAAACTTCCCCTCATCGGAAGAGGGTAGTGGAGATGAGAAAAATGATTTAAGGGAAACGTAATACATCGTTTACTCTTGTCGAAAAAAAAGTACAGCAGGGAAAGCCTCACAGCGAGGTTTTCCCTGCTGTTTGCATATAAGTTCGCCTCAGAAATAAAAATGCGAAAAAAAAGGAAAAAAATTCTAATATTTAAAAAAAATTCGTAACTTTGCGCCTCATTATGGGCTCACTGTATTTAGCTAAATAGTTGAGTCCCAAATGAAAAAGTTAACATTTAAATTATAAACAAAAAACAAGAAATGCCAACAATCCAGCAACTTGTACGTAAAGGTAGAACAGTGCTAGTAGAGAAATCAAAATCTCCTGCTCTAGATTCTTGCCCACAACGTCGTGGTGTGTGTGTACGCGTCTATACGACCACACCAAAGAAACCAAACTCGGCTATGCGTAAGGTAGCCCGTGTACGTCTAACTAACCAAAAGGAAGTCAATGCTTACATCCCAGGTGAAGGTCACAACCTTCAAGAGCACAGTATCGTGCTTGTACGTGGTGGTAGAGTAAAGGACCTTCCAGGGGTACGTTATCACCTAGTGCGTGGTGCACTCGACTCATCAGGAGTTGACGGTCGTCGCCAACGTCGTAGTAAATACGGTACTAAGAGACCTAAAGCAGGTAAATAGTCTTTAAGGGTTATTAAATCTTAGAACTGTACTGCCTCAAAGTAGGCAAAAGAAATTAAAAATTTTAAAAAAAAATTAACGGCTAACACTAGAGAGTATCCTTTTAAACTTTAGTAAACAAAAGGGAAAAGTAAAACTCTGGTAGTGCCCAAAACAAAAAAAACAATGAGAAAAGCAACGCCTAAAAAGCGCATTCTACTTCCAGATCCAAAGTTCGGTGACACACTCGTAACTCGCTTCGTTAACAACTTGATGAACGACGGTAAGAAGAGTATTGCTTACGAAATCTTTTATGACGCACTAGATATCGTAGGTGAGAAGATGAAGGATAACGAACAAGAGCCTCTGGAAATCTTCAAAGCAGCGCTCGCAAACATCACACCACAAGTCGAAGTTAAATCACGTAGAGTTGGTGGTGCAACCTATCAAGTTCCTATGGAAGTTCGTGCAGACCGTAAGGTAGCACTTGCAATCCGTTATTTGCTATTGTTCTCTAAGAAAAGAGCTGGACGCTCAATGGCAGAAAAACTATCAGCCGAAATTATGGCGGCTTATAACAACGAAGGTGGTGCAATCAAACGTAAGGAAGAAATGCACCGTATGGCAGAAGCAAACAAAGCATTCGCTCACTTCCGCTTCTAACAAACATAACCTAAAAAATACAACAAGTAATTTAAAATAATGGCTAGAGACCTTAAATTTACAAGAAACATCGGTATTATGGCGCACATTGATGCTGGTAAGACTACCACATCAGAGCGTATCCTCTTTTATACTGGTAAGACCCACAAGATTGGAGAAGTTCACGAAGGTGGTGCGACTATGGACTGGATGGTTCAAGAACAAGAACGTGGTATCACTATCACTTCGGCAGCAACGACTGCATTCTGGGGCTATAAGGACAATACATATCAAATCAATATTATTGACACTCCAGGTCACGTTGACTTTACCGTAGAGGTAGAACGTTCACTTCGTGTACTTGACGGTGCGGTAGCTACTTTTTGTGCTGTGGGCGGTGTAGAGCCTCAATCTGAGACTGTATGGCGTCAGGCTGATAAGTACAAAGTGCCACGTATCGGTTATGTTAACAAAATGGACCGTACTGGTGCTGACTTTGCATCTGTATGTGCTCAAATTAAAGAAAGACTAGGTGCAAACGCACTTCCTATCGTTCTTCCAATTGGTTCGGAAGATAAATTCGAAGGTGTGATTGACCTTGTGTACAACCGTGCATACATCTATTTTGATGACAAGACGGTTCGTGACAACTATACTATCGAAGAAATCCCAGCAGCACTTGCTGCGGAAGCGGCTGAGGCTCGTGCGACTCTTATCGAAGAGGTAGCGGCATCTGACGACGCTTTAATGGAGAAATTCTTCGAAGATCCAGAATCTATCACTCCAGAAGAGATTATCTCGGCACTACGTGTTGCGACAATCAATATGAGTGTTGTTCCAATGCTTTGTGGTTCATCGTTTAAGAACAAAGGTGTTCAGCTTTTGTTGGACTCAGTTATCGCATATCTTCCTTCGCCACTTGACGTAGAGGCTATCATCGGTACTGACCCACGTAACCCAGAGGTAGAGATTACACGTAATCCATCGGAAAAAGACCCATTCTGTGCACTTGCATTTAAGATTGCGACAGACCCATTCGTAGGTCGTCTAGGTTTCATCCGTGTATATTCTGGTAAGCTAGATGCAGGTTCTTATACGTACAACACTCGTTCTGGTAAGAAGGAGCGTATTTCACGTATTTACCAAATGCACGCTAACAAGCAAAATCCTATTGAGTTTGTAGGTGCAGGTGATATCGCAGCAGCGGTAGGTTTCAAGGATGTACGTACTGGTGATACTCTATGTGAGGAGGCTAATCCAATCGTACTTGAGTCTATGACTTTCCCTGATCCAGTTATCGGTTTGGCGGTTGAGCCTAAGACTCAGAAGGACCTTGACAAATTGGGTATTGGTCTTGGCAAGCTTGCTGAGGAAGACCCTACTTTCACAGTACATACTGACGAAATTTCTGGTCAAACGGTTATTTCTGGTATGGGTGAGCTTCACCTTGAAATCATCGTTGACCGTCTTAAGCGTGAGTTTGGTGTTGAGATTAACCAAGGTGCTCCACAGGTTAACTACAAGGAGGCACTTACAGAGACTATTGAAATGCGTGAGACATTCAAGAAGCAGTCAGGTGGTCGTGGTAAGTTTGCGGATATTATTTTCCAACTTGGTCCTTGCGACGATAAGGAGAAACAAGGTCTTGATTTCTCTGACGTAGTTAAGGGTGGTAACATTCCTAAGGAATATATTCCAGCTGTACAGAAGGGTTTTGCTACTGCTATGGCTAATGGTGCTCTTGCAGGTTTCCCAATTGACTCGATGAAGGTTACACTTAAGGATGGTTCGTTCCACCCTGTTGACTCGGATTCATTGTCGTTTGAGATTTGTGCTCGTAACGGTTTCCGTCACGGTGCTGTTAAGGCTGGTCCACAACTTATGGAGCCACTTATGGCTGTTGAGGTTGTTACACCTGAGGAGAATATGGGTGACATTATTGGTGACCTTACTAAGCGTCGTGGTCAGGTATCTGGTATGGACAGCAAGGGTACAGCTCGTGTTGTTAAGGCTAAGGTTCCACTATCGGAGATGTTTGGATATGTAACGGCGTTGCGTACCATTTCTTCTGGTCGTGCGACTAGTTCTATGGAGTTCTCGCACTATGACAGTGTTCCAGCGGCTATTGCTAAGGAGATTATCGAGAAGTCAAGTGGTCGTCTTAAGGGAGACGAATAATTAATTTAATTTAGTAATTTTGAATTTAACAATATAATGAGTCAAAAAATTCGCATCAAACTGAAATCTTACGACCACAATTTGGTTGATAAGTCAGCAGAGAAGATAGTTAAGACTGTACAGTCAACTGGAGCAGTAGTAAGTGGTCCTGTGCCTCTTCCGACTGACAAGAAAATCTTCACAGTAAACCGTTCAACGTTTGTAAACAAGAAGAGCCGTGAGCAGTTTCAGCTTTCGACATACAAGCGTATGATGGACATTTATTCATCTACACCTAAGACTATTGATGCTCTAATGAAGTTAGAGTTGCCATCTGGTGTTGAGGTAGAGATTAAGGCGTAATTTCGTGCTATCTTTTGGGTAGCTTGGAATGCAATGATTGGGACAGTGGGCTTTGGCTTGCTGTCCTTTTTTGTGGTTAATTTTAGGTGCGGTTTAAGTGAGAGTAATCAGAGACGAGAACCACATTAGAACAAGCAGAAACAAGAACCACAGTAGAACAAACAGAAACAAGAACCACAGTAGAACAAACAGAAACAAAAACCACAGTAGAACGTAACCGTCTCCGCGATGACGTATTGACAGAAGTTTGGCAGGGTTGTACCTTTGTCGGAAAAAACGATTTAAGGTTATGGCAATGATTTTTGATATTGAAGAGCAGGCGCGATTTTAC
>JAWXTN010000029.1:0-30499 GCA_044433515.1 Rikenellaceae bacterium
TCGCAAGTTTGGCATTAATCCTAACTTAAAGAAAAATCACAATATTGTCAATGAACTTATTCTATATGGCTCAAAGGCCGCCTAATTTCCCCAAAAATTTAACGGAGTATTGAATCATTATCAAAGTACCTCCGCCATAAACTGTATGTCGCACAGGGGCATAGCCAAGTCATTAAACAATAACCGAACACGCTGGCTATCATACCCACTCTGAGAAGGGGTATATTCTACACCCAAACGTATAACACCCCCACTACGTACGACCCTCTCACTCACATCAACCGACAAATCTCCCCCATACTCTATACCCAATATCTCCAAATCCCCTGCCCCATCATTGTATATCTCCACCGTCTCAAAAACCGACTCCCCAACACCCACACGTCCTAAACTATAATATCGCTTACGCAAACGTACTCGTGGAGAATCCCCCTCCGCATCACCCCCAAATACCGTAACACCCCCAATGCTAATACCCATATCACTGCCCTTGCCACTGACCAAAAGATACACCTCGTGCACAAAACTTCCATACTCCAAACCCTCAACTCCCAAACGTATAACACCACTGCTACGAGCAGACAACAACCCCCCATCCTCTAACACTCGAACACCCTCAGGCAAACGCTCCCGATCCACCACAATACTTATAGGAAGCGAAGTATTGCTATTGCCTATCCCAATAGTAAGCTCGCCCATCTCCCCAAGCTTCATCATAGTCATAGAAGTACTTATCAAGTCGGTACGTGCCCCTCCCCCAAACGAAAATGGATACCGCTCATCAAAACTCCGCTCACGTGGCAACACCTCCGCAGTTATCCGTAAAATAATCACCCCAAAATTAGTGCTAAGAGTTATCTTCTTGTCATTATACCCAGCCCTATCCATAGGCTCAAAAGTAATGACTATCTGAGAACCCCGACCCCCCAGGAGCGGCTCACGTGAATAAGAAGGAGTAGTACACCCACAAGAACTCTCTACACCAGTAATAACAAATGGCACAGATGAAGTGTTAGTATAACTAAAGGTATGCGACACCGAACCTCCCCCCTCGGCTATCTCCCCAAAATCATAAACCATAGACGAAAACTTAACCCCGTCTACCCCCTGAGCATATAAAGATAACCCAGAGAAAATCGCCAAAAAAATTATTAAACCTATACGCCTCATCATATAAAAACTTATACCTAAATTATAGCTGTAAATAAAAGGAGATTTGCCCCATAACACCAAAAAAAGCAGACAAAAATCCCTAACAAAGATACTGTAAAAATCAATCTAAACCTAACCCATATTTAAAAACGAAAAAATATTCATTTTTTGTTTCCTTACTTCAAAAGAAAATTTTAACTTTGTAGTTTGAGGGATAGATATCTCTTAAATAGTTCAAGAAAAATTTTTAACTAATTCAACATAAACAAAATTTCAAGTAAATGAAACCAAGTCACATCGAGCACCTCGGCATCGCAGTTAAAAGCCTAGAGGAAGCTATCCCAGTGTGGGAAAAAATGCTAGGCACAAAATGCTACAGCATCGAAGAAGTAACCGAACAAAAGGTAAAAACCGCCTTCTTCAAAATCGGTCAAACTAAAATCGAACTTCTAGAAGCTACTAGCGAAGATAGCCCAATAGCTAAATTCATCGAAAAGAAAGGTACAGGCGTTCATCACCTAGCCTTTGCGGTAGATAACCTTCAAGAAGAACTTGACAACGCAGCTGAACAAGGTTTCCAACTTATCGACAAAACACCAAGAAAAGGCGCAGAAGGTCTTAATATCGGGTTTATGCACCCTAAATCTACACTAGGCGTTCTTACAGAACTTTGCTCTGACAAATAATTATTATCTTATATCCAATATAACAACTATGAGTGTAAATACTGATAAAATCAAAAAACTTATCGAACTTCGTGAACAAGCGAAACTCGGTGGAGGACAAAAGCGTATAGATTCACAACACGCTAAGGGCAAACTTACTGCAAGAGAACGTATCGAACTACTTCTTGACGAAGGCTCGTTCGAAGAATTCGATATGTTCGTGAAACACCGTTGTACAAACTTCGGTCTAGAAAAAGAACAATACTACGGAGATGGCGTAGTGACAGGTTACGGTACTGTGGACGGCAGACTAATTTATGTCTTCGCTCAAGACTTTACTGTTTTCGGTGGCTCACTATCGGAAACTTTCGCTGCTAAAATCTGTAAGGTTATGGATATGGCAATGAAAAACGGTGCGCCTGTTATCGGCATCAACGACTCAGGTGGAGCACGTATCCAAGAGGCTGTTAACGCACTTTCTGGCTATACAGAAATCTTCCAAAGAAATATTATGGCTTCGGGCGTAATTCCTCAAATCTCGGTTATCTCTGGTCCTTGTGCTGGTGGTGCAGTATATTCTCCTGCCCTTACAGACTTTATCCTTATGAACAAAGGCATCAGCTATATGTTCGTAACAGGTCCTAAGGTTGTGAAAACCGTAACTGGCGAAACAGTTACCCAAGAACAACTTGGCGGTGCATCTATCCACTCTACTAAATCGGGTGTTGCACACTTCGTTAGCGAAACAGAAGAAGAGGGTCTACAAATGGTGCGCAAGCTCCTTAGCTATATCCCTTCGAACAACCTAGAGGAGACTCCTCTTGCAGCTTGTACAGACGCTATCGACCGCAAAGACGATATGCTTAACGAGATTATCCCTGACAATCCAAACAAACCTTACAACGTTCTTGACGTTATCCACGCTATTGTGGACGGTGGCGAGTTTATGGAGTGCCAAAGAGCTTATGCTCAGAATATCGTGACGGGTTTTGCTCGCTTCGACGGTCAGAGCGTTGGTATCATCGCAAATCAGCCTAAATACCTTGCAGGTGTACTAGACATCAAGGCTTCTACAAAGGCTGCTCGTTTTGTACGCTTCTGCGACGCATTCAATATTCCTATCCTTACGCTTGTAGACGTTCCTGGTTTCTTGCCTGGTACAGCACAAGAATATGGTGGTATCATTACTCACGGTGCGAAACTTCTATTCGCTTATGGTGAGGCTACTGTGCCTAAGGTTACAGTAATCTTGCGTAAGGCTTATGGTGGAGCATACTGTGTGATGAGCTCTAAACACCTACGTGGCGACATCAACTACTCGTGGCCAATGGGCGAAATCGCAGTTATGGGTGCTAGCGGTGCTGTTGAAGTACTTAACGCTAGAGAAATCAAAGCAGTGGAAGACCCACAAGCACAAGCTAAACTAGTGGCAGATAAAGTTGAGGAGTATAGCGAGAAATTTGCTAACCCTTATGTAGCTGCTTCGTATGGTTATATTGACGATGTTATCGAACCTAGAAACACTCGTTTCCGTGTGATTCGTGCTCTTCAATCGCTTGCTACTAAAAAGGTAGTTAACCCTGCTAAAAAGCACTCTAATATACCGCTATAATTTATTTGTGGCTATAATATTTTAAGAATAATTATGAGTAAAAAAATATTCCTTATACTATGCGCCTTTACCCTCAGTCTTACGGCTGTGGGTCAAGGTTTGCGTGATGTCAAAATCAACGAGATTTTGGTGAAGAATGTTGATAGCTATTCTAATGACTACGGTCATAAGGTTGGCTGGATAGAGCTTTACAACTCGGGATTTACTGGCGCAAATGTGGCAAATGCACACCTTCGACTAATAAGTCGTGGTGACACTATTACCTATAAGATACCATCGAACGACGCACGCACATATATCGCACCGCAAGGCTATACGGTCTTCTTTGCAGACGGCAGCTCGAACCGTGGTACATTCTACACTAACTTTATGCTAGGCGACCTAGACTCTACTGAGATACGCTCTAGCAAAGCGGTTATCGAGAGGCTAGAGCTTCTTGACCAGAGCGGTAAATTGGTTATCGATTCTATTATCTATGACGTTAAGACTCAGAGAGAGGACATTTCGTATGGTAGACTTGAGAGCGAAGTGGAGGGCGAGTTCCTTTATACTGCGCTTAGTCATAACACTCCTATGCAAACAAACGAGACTAATGTAAAACCTAAAAAGAGTGAGGTCTTCCGTGAGAGAGACCCTAATGGTTTTGCTATGGCTATAACAGCTATGTCGGTTGTATTTACGGCACTTCTTTGTTTGTTCCTTGTCTTTAGATTTGTGGGTAGCCAGATGAAGGCTCGCACTAAGGCTAAGGCTAAGAAAGAGGCAGCGGCTAGTGGTGCTCCAGTTGCGGCTAAGAGCCCTGCGAAGAGTGACGAGCTTACTGGTGAGACTATTGCGGCTATTGCAATTGCTATTAATCTGTTCGAAGAGGAACTTCACGACATCGAAAGTAATGTAGTGACAATCAATAAGGTTGCACGTGCTTACTCGCCTTGGAGCTCTAAGATTTATGGACTTAGAAACGAATTAATCAAAAAATAGGTAATCATACTTTGGGCTTTTCTTTTCACTTGAAACATTAGTAAACAAAGGGGAGGGAGGCTCTATATTATAACATATAAAAAATGAAAGAGTATAAAATCAAAATAAACGGTAGCGACTATAATGTTACTGTAAAGAATGTAGAGAGCGAGTCGGCAGAGGTGTCAGTTAATGGTACTGAGTACTCGGTAGCTATTGAGGGACTTCGTGCACGCCCACAGACTAAGACTCCAAAATTGGTACGTCCAGCGGTTGTAACAACTGGCGAGAGTCATCCAGCAGCGCAAAAGACTAATACGCCTGCTAGTGCGGCTTCGGTTGCGGCTGGTGATGTTAAGTCTCCACTGCCAGGTGTAGTGCTTGACGTTATGGTACGTGAGGGCGACACTGTTAAGACTGGTCAGCGTTTGTTGCTTCTTGAGGCTATGAAGATGGAAAATAATATTGAGGCTGATAGAGATGGCGTTGTTCGCAGCATTAAGGTTCGCACTGGCGATTCGGTGTTAGAAGGCGATGTGCTAGTTACTATTGGTTAATTTTTTAAGAAATAGAGATTATGGATTTTATTTTAGAAAACCTACAGACGTTCTTTAACTTCACGGGCTTTGCTAACGCTACTACTGGTCATATCATTATGATTGTGGTCGGTTTGGTGTTTTTGTATCTTGGCATTGCTAAGAAGTTTGAACCTATGTTGCTTGTGCCAATCGGCTTCGGTGTCTTGGTTGGTAATATACCTTTTGCAGAGGGGTATCAGATTGGTGTTTACGAAGAGGGTTCTGTGCTTAGCTACCTTTATTTTGGGGTATTGAAGGGGGTATATCCTCCACTTATTTTCCTGGGTATTGGTGCGATGACAGACTTTTCGGCACTTATTTCTAATCCTAAGTTGATGCTTATTGGGGCGGCGGCTCAGTTCGGTATTTTCGGTGCTTATATGGGTTCTTTGGCATTGGGCTTTACGGCAGCTGAGGCTGGTGCTATTGGTATCATTGGTGGTGCTGATGGACCTACGGCTATTTTCCTTAGTTCTAAGTTGGCACCTGACTTGATGGGGGCTATTGCTGTATCGGCATATTCATATATGGCGCTTGTGCCTGTTATACAGCCACCACTTATGAAGCTACTTACTAATAAGAAGGAGCGTCTTATCCGTATGAAAGCGCCACGTCCTGTGTCGCAGCGTGAGAAGATATTGTTCCCTATCATTGGTATGTTGCTCACCACGTTCTTGGTGCCATCTGGTTTGCCACTACTTGGTATGTTGTTCTTTGGTAACTTATTGAAGGAGAGTGGTGTGACACGTCGTTTGGCGGTTACTGCATCTAATCAGTTGGTTGACATTGTGACGATACTTCTTGGTTTGACGGTGGGTGCATCTACTCAGGCTACTACGTTCCTTACACCTGCTTCGATTAAGATATTTGTACTTGGTGCGGCATCGTTTGTAGTTGCTACTGTGTCAGGTATTTTGTTTGTTAAGCTCTTCAATTTGTTTATGAAGCCTGGCAACAAGATTAATCCTCTTATTGGTAATTCTGGTGTATCGGCTGTGCCTGACTCGGCACGTGTATCACAGGAGGTTGGGCAGCATTATGACAAGACTAATTTCTTGTTGATGCACGCTATGGCACCTAATGTGGCGGGTGTTATTGGTTCTGCTGTTGCGGCTGGTATCTTGCTTGGATTCTTGGTGTAGATTTTAATGATTAATTATTAGTGATTAATGATTAATATTTTGGGGGGCTTTTGCCCCCCTTTTTTTTAGGTATTAGGTTGTAGGCAAGTAGGTTGTAGGCAAGTAGGTTGTAGGCAAGTACCAAAGCAGAAACACCTAACACCTAATACCTAATACCTAATACCTAATACCTAATACCTAATACCTAATACCTAATACCTAATACCTAATACCTAAAAAAAGGGAGGCTATAAAGCCCCCCTCATTAAGCATATATCACTAATCGTTAATCATTATTCAACTAGTGTTGTCCAGTTATGTGTGTCCTCGGCAGTACCTCGCTGTATGGCACGATAACGCTCCAATAACTTCATCATCTTAGTACCCTTACCATCAAAATGATACTTACGCTCACTCTCTGGGTCATATATAGATAACACTGGAGCAATAACCGCTGCCGTGCCACAAGCCCCTATCTCCTCAAAACTCTCGACCTCCTCCAAAAAATCTATCTGACGACACTCTACCTCCATTCCCATATCTAATGCCAACTGCTGCAAAGTCCTGTTAGTAATAGACGGCAATATAGAAGACGAAACTGGTGTCACATAAGTATTACCCTTAATACCAAAGAAATTCGCCGCACCACACTCATCTATATACCTATGCTCCACAGGGTCAAGATACAAAACCGAGTGATATCCCTTCTTGCGAGCCTCCTCTCCACTCTTCAAAGCACTAGCATAATTACCGCCAGCCTTCACGTGACCAGTACCGTGACCACCCGAACGGTCGTGCTTCCTGTCAACAATCACATCAATACCCACCGCATCATTTTGGAAATACCCCCCCACTGGAGTAGCAAATATCAATAGCATATATTCTTCCGAAGGTCTAACCCCAACCGTAGGACCTACCCCAAATAACACAGGACGGATATACAACGACCCACCCGTCTCAATAGGAGGAACATACTCCAAGTTCAACTTCACAACCTTCTCCACTGCCTCGCAAAATAACTCCACTGGAGGCTGCGCCATCTGCAAATACTCAGCCGACGACTGCATACGCTTAGCATTCTCCTCCATCCTAAATACACGAACCTTGCCGTCTTCACCACGCAAAGCCTTCAATCCCTCAAACGCTTGCTGACCATAATGCAGAGCAGTCGATGCCATATGGATAGAAATATTCGGCTCGTCCGAAATCTGAATCTCCCCCCACTTGCCCTTAGAATAATGAATTCTAACGTTATACGGTGTTCTAGTGTAGCTAAATCCTAATGAAACGTAGTCAATTTCTGATGGTCTTTTAATTTCTGGCATAATATATTTAAAGTTTATTAGTTAGTCTATGAAGTCTTAAATTCCTTTATTTCAAAACCTAGGGGGGTATTAATATTTTTTTATAATAACGCCTGATAGGTGTCAGCCAAAGATAGTGGATTTTTTTTTAAACCACAAATTTTTTGTTTCTTTTTTTTATCTTTGCACTATGAAAAGACACTCAGACATAGTAGAACTTATAGCAAAAGAGGGCTTCGAGGCGGCTGCTCTTGAAACTTTTCGATTTCAGGCTGTTCATTTAGACATTTACCGCAGGTATATCGAGCTGTTGGGTATAAAGCCTGAGGAGGTGACTTCTTTGGATGGGATACCGTTTTTGCCGATTGAGTTTTTCCGTAGCCATAGGGTTTATTGTGGTGAAGGGGTTGAGGAGTTGGTTTTCAATAGTAGTGGTACTACTGGGGGCGATACTTCTAGTCACTATGTGGCTTCGGCAGCGTTGTATCGGGATAGTTATGAGTATGGTTTTCGGGAGTTTTTTGGGGATATGGGGGAGTATCGTTTGGTTACTTTGTTGCCTTCTTATCGTTCGGGGAGTTCTTTGTTGCATATGATTGAGGGGTTGCGAGGGCAGTGTACTGGTGAGCGTGTGTTGTTGTGGGGTGTTACCTTTGCTTTATTGGAGGAGGCTATGAGTGGTCGGGATGTCCGATTGCCTGAGGGGTCTATTGTGTTGGAGACTGGGGGGATGAAGGGTCGTGAGTATGAGATATCTCGTGAGGAGTTGCATCGGGTACTTTGTGAGGCTTATGGTGTTGAGTCTATTGCTTCGGAGTATGGGATGTGTGAGTTGTTGTCACAGGGATATTCTTTTGGGGGTGGTGTGTTTCGTCCTTGTGGTACTATGCGGATTATTGGGCGTGATATTGAGAGTCCTTTGGTTACTGGACTTGTGGGTGAGCGGTGTGGTATTAATGTTATAGATTTGAGTAACCGATATAGCTGTTCGTTTTTGGCTACTGGGGATTGTGGTGTGGTGTATGAGGATGGAAGTTTTGAGATTTATGGCCGTATAGAGGGGGAGATATTGCGAGGCTGCAATATGCTTTCTTTTAATGATTAACGATTAGTGATTAATGATTAATGGCTGCTAGCTTAATTGTGAATTGTAATTTGTGAATTGGGTTATAGCCTAGGGAGTACAAACAGAGGGGAGAACCACATTAGAACAGGGCACTGCACCCAAGTCCTGGGAAGGACTGCCAGCCCGGCGTTAGGGCGAAAAGCAGGCGGCTTTCACACGGATGAGAAACTGCTGAGTAACTACTGAGTAGATACTGAGTAATTCTGAGTAACTGCTGAGAAACGGCTACGAGGCTGTGTAGAGCTAGCGGGGGGTTGGTGTCAGAAAGACACCAAAAAAGGAATCGAAGATTCCGCAGACACCAACCCCCAAGTCTGAGGTTGTAGGTTGTAGGTTGTAGGTTGTAGGTTTCAGGTTTCAGGAGAACCACAGTAGACACCCCTAGGCTTGGGTGCAGGGCTGCTAGCCTAGGTTTTGTGGGGGGTTGTGGCTCTTTTAGGGAAAAGTTTTCACATAAATTTGAAAATATTTAACCAAAATTTGCTATCTTTGCATCTAATTTGGGTGAGGTACACCTCTATATGTTATAGAGATAACCCTCAAACTTATAACCCCAAATATTAACGTGCTAAACTATACCAAATAAAAAAATGAGTGCCAATATCCTTTACGTAAGCTCACAAGTCGACCCTTACACAGAATCAAACGTTATCGGACTAATGAACAGACACCTGCCACAACAAATCCAAGAAAGTGGTATGCAAGTCCGTATATTTATGCCACGATATGGACTCATTAACGAAAGAAGAGGACAACTACACGAAGTTATCAGACTCTCGGGTATGAACCTAATAATCGCCCAAACTGACCACCAGCTAATCATCAAAGTAGCCTCTATCAGCGGCGCAAGACTCCAAGTCTACTTCATAGATAACACCGAATTCTTCTCAAGAAAACAACTCTTCACAGACGAAGAAGGCAACCTCCTGGAAGATAACGACCAAAGAGCACTCTTCTTCTCAAGAGGTACGATAGAAACAGTCAAAAAATTACGCTGGACTCCTAACATAGTCCACACCAGCGGCTGGATCTCTGCTCTAACACCCATATACGTGAGAAAAGTCTACAAAAATGACCCTATCTTCTCAAAAGCCAAAATTGTAGTTTCACTCTATAACGACGAATTCGAAGGTACACTAGACGAAACTCTTATGGCTAAACTCAAAAAAGAAAGCATAAAATTAACCGAACTAGGCACTATCGAAGTGCCAACGTACGTTAACCTTATGAAATTAGCCCTAAATCACGCCGACGGAGTAGTAATCGTGGGAGACAACGTTAACCCCGAACTAATCAAATACGCACAAGAACTAGGACTGCCTATTATCAATAGCCCTGAGTCTGTCAAAGAAGACCTAGCAGCTATTTATAAACCTTTTTATGAAGAAATTTTATCTAAATAACCAAAACAAAAAAGTGAGAGAGAACTTGAGAAATGTAGGACGTAACCTAAGCGGTAGAATCCTAGTAGCGGTAGTAGTGCTTTTTAGCATAGTTGTGGGTGGATGCGTAGACGCAGATTCAATGTTTGGGGATTCTTTCGTCCCACCGAACCAAGAGCTAGATACATACATTGACTCAGGTATGACTGTCAAAACTACACTCATCAAACTAGACTCACTCCCTACGAGCGGACTAGGAGCGGTCTACGTAGGTGCATACCACAGCGATATGTTCGGTGACGTTAAGGCTAACGCCTTTAGTACATACTTCCCATACGGATTCTTTAACGATACAATCTTCGGACTAAACCCGACTTTCGACTCTATGCAAGTCCAATTGGACTTCAACGGTTGCGTGGGTGATACAACATTCAAAATGGAAATCTCAGTCCACCAAATCGTGAACTTTAGAATGGAAGAGGACTCTCTATACTACTCTAACTTTGATGCCGAACCTTTCTACGACCCAACTCCTATCGTAGAATTCGTGCTCAGCGGAGACGGTGACACTACCGTTACTGCTGACCTGCCTGAAAGTTTCTACAGCAGATTCCTATACAACGACCCTGATGACGAATACAACCCATACTATAATGACTCCGTATTTATCGACATCTTCAAAGGGTTCTACATCAAAATGAACAACGCTCCAACGACTGCCGAAGAAGGCTCTATAAGACAAATAAGCCTTAGCTCTAGCCTTATGAGACTCTACTACCACAACGAAGTGGACGGAGAAACAGACGCTGATACTACAACGCACGACTACTACTTCTACAACTCGTACGTAGAGGCAGGTAACAACTTCTCGACCTTTGAACACGACTACTCGACCGTAGACGTTGCTGCTGGTGGCGTTAACCTTGACGACACTCTCAGCGGAACAGAGCTTTCTAGATGTATGATTCAAGGATTCTGTGGCGTGGGCTCACAAGTGGAATTCGATACTGCATACGTCGAGAAAATAAAAGCAGACGCTGCCGAACTAGGATACGGACACATAGCCCTGCATAGTGCACGAATGCAGTGGGGAATAGAATCCCGAACACCTGACGGAGAAGTCGACGTAACTACGCTCGATAGGGCAACCGATAGGCTAGTTATGTACTACGATATTGAAGCCCTAGACGTAATCAAAGACTACGACCCTTCATACGAGTCGTCGGGCTATACCTGCGATATTGATGGCTACATCAACCGTTCGAGGAATATTTATACTCAGCTCATTACCTCTACGATGCAGGCTATCTTCAACAAACCAGATGATGAGTACTACAAAGATAACGAAAGCTACAAATATATTACACAACTACTGCCTTCGTGGGACTATATCTTCTTCTACAGCGAAACAGTTGTAGGAGGGTCAGCCTCTACGGACAACGCACCGCAGATTGTGCTAGTATATACACTAGTTAAATAACACTAAACAATGAGAGAGAGACCGAGGGGCGATTAAAAAAGCTCTTCGGTTTTCGCTTTTTTAAACAACATAAAAAATTAAGGAGATTATTTAGAACTCCCCAGTAAATGAAAAATCTAGTAATTGTCGAATCGCCGAAAAAGGCGAAAACTATAGAAAAAATCTTGGGCAGTGACTTCACTGTCCTTTCTAGCTATGGGCACGTGCGTGATTTGCCTAAAGGAAATGCTGCTATCGACATCGAAGGGGGATTCGTTCCCTCGTATGTGATAAGTGATGACAAGAAAAAAATCGTTAGCGAACTGAAATCCGCTGCTAAAAAAGCAGAAATGGTGTGGCTCGCATCCGATGAAGACCGTGAGGGTGAGGCTATCGCCTGGCATTTGAGCGAAGTGCTTAAACTTAAAGAGGAAAAGAGTAAACGTATTGTTTTTCACGAAATTACCCCTACGGCTATACACGAGGCGGTGGCTAATCCTCGTCCTTTGAATAAGGATTTAGTGGATGCTCAGCAGGCTCGTCGTGTGCTCGATAGACTTGTGGGCTTTGAGCTATCTCCGCTCCTTTGGAAGAAGGTTAAACCGTCGTTGTCGGCAGGCAGGGTTCAGAGTGTCACTGTGAAGCTTATAGTTGAGAGGGAGAGGGAGATTATGGCATTTGCGCCACAGGAGTATTGGAGAGTTGTGGGCGAGTTTACCTCGAAGGGGGGTAAGGTTTTTAGAGCTGTTTTGAAGGAGCGTTTGGCTTCCGAAGCAGCTGCACGGGCTTTTATGGAGTCTTTGCGTGGGGCACGATATAGTGTTGAGAATGTAGCGAAAACGCCTTTGAAGCGTACGCCAGCTGCTCCTTTCACTACCTCTACTTTGCAGCAGGAGGCATCACGTAAACTTGGCTTCTCGGTTTCGCAAACTATGGCTACGGCTCAGAGACTCTATGAGGCAGGGCTTATTACCTATATGCGTACGGACTCGGTTAACCTTTCGAATTTGGCGCTTGGGGCATCGAAAGAGGAGATTGAGAAGGTCTTTGGGGCAGAGTATAGTAAGACTCGTAAGTATGTCACTAAGAGCAAGGGCGCACAAGAGGCTCACGAGGCTATACGTCCTACTTATTTCAATAATCATAGCGCAGGTAGCACACGTGAAGAAAAACGCTTGTATGAGCTAATTTGGAAGCGTACGGTTGCTTCACAGATGGTCGATGCACAGTTGGAGAAGACTACTATTACTATTGCAGTAGAGTGCGGTGGGGTGACACTTGCTCAGCGTTTTGAGGCTACTGGCGAGGTTGTCGTTTTTGATGGCTTTTTGAAGTTGTATTTGGAGGGTAACGATAATGAGGTGGAGGATGACAGCTCATCGGCACGTTTGCCAGAGACTTCGGTTGGCGAGGTGTTGGGTTTGCAGGGTGTTAGTGCTACGCAGAAGTTTACGCAGGCTCCTTATCGTTATTCGGAGGCATCTTTGGTTAAGAAGTTGGAGGATTTGGGAATTGGTCGTCCTTCTACTTATGCTTCAATCATTACTACGGTTATTAACCGTGGGTATGTGGAGCGTGGTTCACGTGAGGGTGTTAAGCGTGCTTATATGGTTATTGAGTTGTCTGGCAGTGGGGAGATAAGCTCTAGGACGGGCAGTGAGAATGTGGGAGCTGATTCTAAGAAGTTGTTCCCTACGGACATAGGGATGGTTGTTACGGATTATTTACAGGGGGCGTTTGCTTCGATTTTGGATTATTCTTTCACGGCTAGTGTTGAGAAGGAGTTTGACGATATCGCTTCGGGTGAGGTTCTGTGGCAGAAGATGATTTCGGACTTTTATGCACCTTTTCATAGCACTATTGAGGCGGCTGCTGGTGATGAGAGTTATGTGAATACGGAGAGGGAGATAGGGGTTGATCCTGTTAGTGGCAAGAGGGTTATAGCACGTGTGGGGAGGTATGGTCCTATGGTACAGATTGGCGAGGCCGAGGAGAAGCGATTTGCTAAGTTGCAGAGTGGTCAGTTGATAGAGACCATTACGATAGATGAGGCTATGAAGTTATTTGCTTTGCCACGAACTTTGGGTGAGTATGAGGGTAAGGTTGTTACTATTGGTATGGGTCCTTTTGGTCCTTATGTCAAGCACGATAGCAAATTTACATCTATAAAGAAGAGTGATGGTGATGACCCGTTGACTATTGAGTTGGGGCGTGCTGTTGAGTTGATTGAGGCTAAGCGATTGGCTGAGGCTAATAAGTTGATAGCTCGTTTTGAGTCGTTGGGGGCGGAGATACTTCGGGGTCGTTTTGGACCTTATATATCTTGTGAGGGTAAGAATTATAAGATAGCTAAGACGGTTGATGCTGAGAAGATAGATGAGGCTATGTGTCGTGAGATTATGGCTAACACTACTCCTACTGAGCCACGTCGTGGCTTTGGGCGCAAGAAAAAGTAATTTTAATGATTAACGTATCTTAATGATTAGTGATTAATTATTAATGTTTTGGGGGGCTTACAGCCTCCCTTTTTTGGTGTTAGGGCGATGGCAGGCGGCTTTCACACGGCTCACACTGGATAAGAGCGGTTAGCGGTGGGGGAATTTTATTCCCCTAGATTCTCTGCTAAGAGAATCTTCCTCCCACCGCCCCAAAATCCAAAGCTAGAACACCCTTACACCTCAAAGGACTTCCGCAAGAAAAGAACCCCTAAAACAGCCCCCAAAAAACTTAACCCCAAAAACCTACAACCTAACACCTATAATCTAGGAAACAAAAAAAGGGGGGCAAAAGCCCCCCAAACATTAATGATTAATCACTAATCATTAAAATAACCCTAGTTTGCAAAAGGAACAATCACAAAGCTATACTCAGTAGCAGCAGCAGTTGAACGATAAGACTCATCTGTAAGTGGCCCACAAGAACCATTACCGATACCCGTAACCTTACCCGCTACCCTAAATTCAGTAGCCGTATAACTGTCTGGCAACTCAATAGTGTGCTTAGCTGCCTGCAACTCATCCTGAGTATAAGGAAGTGCACTCATAGTAAGAGGCTCAGGAGCAATAACACGCAAACCCCTACCGCTATTGTCACTCAAAGACATCCAGCGTACATCCGTTCTATTACCGTGATCCTGTGGCATAGGATAAGCGATATACATATCCTCAACCTTAGCATTGTAAAGACCAGTGCGTGAACCATACTTGCGGTCAGGCTCATTGTTCAATGGGCCAAGCCCATAATATGACACATTGTTAACAGATGGCTTCAAAGGAATACGAATACCCAAACGTGGAATCCAATCCTCAGCCTTCAACTCTCCCTCTGGTGACACATTCTCTGTAACCTGTGCTTCGCCAAGTCCGTCAATCTTCCAAGTCTGTACCTCTCTAAAGCCAGCATTCTTAGGACTCATATATACATTCTCAATACGTATCACCGCAAAGTTGCCCTCACTAGAAACCGTAACCACCGCATCACCAGTGCTAGCAATCTCGTCAAGCAACAAATTACCGTGTACCTCCATACGAATGCGCTTGTCACGATTAGCATACAAGTTATCTATCCAAGCAAGTGTATTGTCAAATAGTCGCTCACGGCTGCTCTCTGCCATAAGCTCACTGCCCTTAACCTTCAAAGATGTAAGAACACCGCTCTTCTCAGCAAATGTGTACTCCACACCGTTCAAAGTAGTAACGCTAATGAAACCATCCTTGCGAACAGTTGTAGGCTTAAGCGTATTTGCAACATAATTATACTCAAACTCACCCTTTACCTTAAACTCAGAGAACGTTACCTCAAAGCCCTTATCTGCCCATAGTGTAGGAGTCTTTAGGTTATAGATGAATCGTACATAATATTCCTTAGAAGCACACATCTTCGTAACGTCATAAGGCAAAGTAACCCTCTGTGTCTGCTGTGGAGCAGCATTCAAAGTAGTGATAACACCGCTCTCGATAACGCTACCGTCCTCTACAAGCTCCCAAGATGCAGCATACTCACTTAGAGACTGCTGATTCAAACGGTTGCGAACGCTAAAGATACCCTTAGCCACGTCAACTGCCTCCATAGTGAAAGGCTCATAACACTTCTTAACCTCAGCTAGCTTAGGAGTATATCCCCTGTCCGACATTATAAGACCGTTAAGACCAAAGTTCACCTGAGAGATAACATCTCCCCAGTCGCCACCATACTGATAGTACAACTCGCCATTCTCGTCATAAGCGCCAACACCTTGGTCAATCCAATCCCACACACAACCGCCGTTAACACCGTTAAACTCGTTGGCATAGAACAAATCCCAAGTCTCCTTAAGCGAACCCACTGAGTTACCCATAGCGTGGCTATATTCACACATAAAGAATGGACGTTTATCAACGTTACGTTTCGCTACATATTCGGTAGCTCTATTACGTGCGTTGTACATAGGTGTAACAGCATCTGGACGGTCAAGTCTAGCAGGGCTCTTAGCATAACGATTATTAGCGTTAACACCTCTATCACACATTACGAAACGTGAAGGGTCAATTTCCTTAGCTGCATCATACTGCTTGTCAAAAGCATCGCACCAACCGAAACCTTGCTCGTTACCAAGCGACCAAAGCAATATCGAAGGCTGGTTAAGGTCTCTGTGTACCATTCTCGCAACTCTCGAAACAGCTGCATTAATCCACTGTGGACGGCTGTCTGGCACATCATTGAATTTGTGTGACTCAACGTTTGCTTCGCCCAAAACTGCGATACCATATCTGTTACAGATATAATACCAACGCTCATCGTTAGGATAGTGGCTAGTACGTACTGTATTGATATTGTTTTGCTTCATAAGCTCTGCATCTTTGATAAGGTCCTCAACAGGCACGTTGTGACCAGAGAATGCGTGGTGGTCGTGACGGTTTACACCCTTGATGTAATATCTTTGACCATTAAGGAAGTAGTTACCTTCTTTTTCTTCGAATCTTTTGAAACCTGCATCTATTCTCACGACTTCGATAACTTCGCCTTTAGCGTCACGAAGTGTAGCTATAAGGGTATAAAGGTTAGGCACGTCAGGGCTCCAAAGTTTCATATCTTTAAGCTCGATATTTCCGCTCTCTACTACTTCTTTGCCAGCCTTAACGGTTGCAAAGTTCGTTTTCCACGTCTTAACGGCTTTAGTAGAGCCAGATGGCACTAGTTCGAATTCTATGCTACCTTTTTTCCAGTCTTTTGCCGAGTGGTTCACTACTGAGATTTGGTAGCGTGCATCAATTGTCTTAAGCGAAGCGTCTGGAGTACCTACGAATTGGATATCTCTAACGCTTTGTTCTGGGTTAAATTTCAAATATACATCACGGTAGATACCAGCCCAGCGAATCATATCCTGCACCTCCATATAGCTACCGTCAGTCCAGCGGTAGACCTTTAGAGCCACTAGGTTTTTACCTTCTTTGAGGTACTTTGCGATATCGAATTCAGCAGGTAGGCAGCTACCTTGGCTGTATCCTACTTCTTCGCCGTTAATGTATAGTTCAACGCCTGCTTCTACTGCGCCTATTCTTAGGATAACGCTACTTTTAAGCTCGTTTGCGTCGATATCTATCCATTTGCGGTATAGACCTACGCTTTGCATTTCGGTAGGAATGTAGCCGCTTTCTTTTGATGCTTCCACTGTTTCTGGAGTGAAGGCAGGGTGTGGGGCAGCTACGTTTTCTGTGAATGCGAATGGCATCTCAGAGTTTAGGTAGTAGAGTCTGTCGTAGCCGTTAGTTTGCCAGATACCTGGCACTGGCATTTCGTCCCATTTCTTTAGTGAAGTTTCTGCTTTGAACCAGTCTGCTGGGATTTTAGTGATATCACCGTACCAGTTGAAGTCCCATACACCGTTTAGTGAGCGGTAGAATTCTGAGTGCCACGGATTTTCTAGGTTTAGGGGCATCAGTGCTGCTGCACGAGATGAGTAGGTAGTGAATTCGGCGTGCCCTGCTTCTTTGTTTATTTCAAAGACTTCTGGGTTGCGCCACTTTTCCACTTCGTCGGCTTGGACGGCAGTGGCTACGCCCATAGTTAGTGCGCAGATAGCTAGTAGTTTTTTCATTTGTTATGAATTTGTTGGTTGAAAAAATAGTTTATAATATCTTTTAGTGATAATCTTTGCTTAAGGGGTTTGGGTTTACTGGCTTACACTGTCGTAGTTTAAATTACAACACACTTCCCACTATAAACAAAATTAAGCAAATTTTTTGGATTTCACATCATAAATCCCAAAATATTTTGCTAGCACGCAATTCATTATAATGTTCGCCCCCACTAGACCCACAGCAGACCCACAGTAGAACCACAACATAACCTCCTACAACCTAATACCTAAACAAAAAAGGGGGCAAAAGCCCCCCAATATTAATCACTAATCGTTAATCATTAAAAAATGTTAATCATTAAAACAAGCTTTTAAGAGCACTAGACACCTTGTCAGTAGTAGAAGAAGAACTGCTAGACGAAGAAGTAGAAGTAGTGCTATCCTTACTAAACTTAAGACCTAGATAAGCAGCATCAAAACTAGACAACAAAGAATTAATAGTGCTAATAGTAGATGACGATGAATCACTAGCCAAAGATGACGCAATGCTCAAAATCTTATCCGCCTCAAATAAAATAGACATCTCACTGCCCGAAACTATAACATAAGCCGTCATAGATGCAATATTATAAGTGCTAAGAGCCTGTGACTTGAAAGTCATAGTCTTATCACTGCTGTTTATAGTATATGTACCACTAACTGTCTTGCCGCTGATAGTATAAGAAAAAGAAGATCCACTCCCTAAAGTAAACTGAAACTTACCAGCCTCAATACCCGCCTTTGCGAAATATGTAGCAAGAATCTCCTCCACCTTAGATGTCAGAGCCGAAGCTGCAGCACTAGCCAATAGATCTTCGCTCTCCAACACCACAGCTGGCGCAGAATAAATCCAATCCCCAGTTACATTACTATCAGAAAGTGTCTCGCCCCCAGTAAGCAAATCCACCAATGTAGAAAGCGCACTGCTAGAAGATGACGAACTGCTAGATCCGAAAAGGTCTGATAGTGATTGTGCCTTACTCTGTAGAGAACAAAGTACCACCGCCGCAATAGCGACAAACTTAAATACGTTTTTCATTTTTTTGAGTTTTTATTATTATGTTAAAATTATAAACTTTCCCCTTCAAAGCATAAATACCACCCGATAGCGGCACCCACCTGACTACAAAAGTACAAAAAATTATGCTCCTACTCCAAAAAATAATGCTACTGTTTTGCCCTAAGGTTCAAAATAGTAAGTTCACTATCAGTGCCCAGTCGCATAGGAGGACCAAATGTACCCGTCCCCTGAGAGACATATACCTGCATATCCTCACCATAACTATGCAGCCCCCTGTTAAACTCAAACATCATAGAGGCAACAAGACTAGCAGGGAAAATCTGCCCTGCGTGTGTGTGACCTGCCAAATATAAATCTATCCCTGCCGCAGCCGCATACTCCGCCCCCACAGGGTTGTGATGCAAAAGTATAGAGGGGCGAGTAGTATCAATCCCCAGCGTAGGCAACACCTCCTCCATAGTCATAGCAGTACCGCTGCCGTGGAACGTGTCCTTAGCCCTACTGTCGGGCACAAGATAATCAAGCCCCACAATCTGAACACCCTCAAACTCCGCTACCTCATTTGCCATAACCACAATACCGCTCTCTTCGACCATATCCTTAATCTCGCTCGGGCCCGAATACTGGTCGTGATTCCCCTCCACAAAATATATAGGCATTTCTAACCGTGAGAAAGGCTCTAGGATATCTGTGTCTATCCACCTCCGCCCATCAAACAAATCACCCGTTATAACTACAAAGTCGACACTCTCTGCCTCGACCATATCGACGATTTTCTCGACCGAACCTCTGCCCCAGTAGTGCCCCAAGTGCAAATCCGTGAGGTGAGCCACCCTTAAGGGTCTCTCTAGATTCTCTATCTCAATATCCACGTGATAGACCTCTGTATCTGCCGCATTCCACAGAGAATACAGCGAAGCCACAGAAGCCAACCCCACAGCACATAACCCAAACAAACGTGGAGAAATCGCCACACATAGCCGCACAACCTCCATCACTAAAAGCGAACACACCAGAAGCATAATAACCCCTATACCTATATTAGCGACACCGCTGACCACGCTACTAAGCCCAGAGGTATAATGCCCCCTCATCATCACAAACATACCCACAAAGCACATCCCCATAACAAGAGCAACCCCTAAGAGTGTCCACCAAAAATTCCACGAAAATGCCCACGACAAACGCCTTGCCACATAATAAATACATAGTGCCATAACCACCAGAACTAGAACTGGTATGCTGCGTGCTAAAATCTCTCTCATATCGTTATCTTTTAAAATTAATATTATAACCTCTTTGTTTCTTTTTGCAATTTATATGCCTACAAGCCCTACTCCTACTGCTGCTTATCGGAGAGTTGACCGTATAGGTCGTGCGAGATAGCCCCAGTGATATCCACATAGTAGAACTTGCCTATCATACTGTCGACCTCGTCATCAGTCATATCTTTTGGTATCGCCACGAGTACTTCGCCGTCGACCTCAGGAGTATCCCACTCTGTACGCCCAACGAAATATTCGTCCATAGCATCGTCGAATAGCACACGTAGTCGCATACCTATACGAGACTCTGAAATGCTCTGTGATATACGCTCTTGAAGTGCCATAATATCGTCCGCTCTCTGTTCCTTGACCTCCTGCGGTATATTATCCTCAAAGGTCTGGGCAGAGTATGTTCCCTCCTCCTCACTATATGGGAAGACCCCTAGCCTTTCGATACGTGCCTCTTTGACAAAGTTATATAGTTCGTCGAAATCCTCCTCTGTCTCAGTAGGATATCCCACTAGCATCGTAGTGCGTATGGCTATCGTCGGCATCGCCTCTCTTAGCTCTTTTATGAGTTGTAGAGTCTCTTCCTTTGAGATTCTTCTACGCATCGTATCTAGCACATTGTCGGCAATGTGTTGGAACGGGATATCTAGGTATTTACATATCTTCTCCTCTCTTGCCATTACCTCTATTACATCACGAGGGAAGCCCGTCGGGTAGGCGTATTGAAGCCTTATCCATTCTATACCCTCGATTTTGCAGAGTTCTTCTAGGAGTTGGGCTAGCCTGCGCTCACCGTACAAATCCATCCCGTAGTATGTCGTGTCTTGCGCTATAACTATTAGCTCTTTAACGCCAGTTTCGGCAAGGTATTGCGCTTCGCTAAGGAGCTTTTCCATAGGGACGGAGCGGTGTCTGCCTCTGATGAGTGGGATAGCGCAGTATCCGCACATCCAGTTACAGCCCTCCGACACCTTTAGGTAGGCGTAATGTTCGGGTGTTGAGATAGTTCTTCCCTCTAGGGAGCTGTCTCCTTCTAGAATATCTAGGAGTTCGGTGAAATCTCTTGCACCGAAGTAGCTATCTACCTCAGGTATCTCGTTTCTTAGGTCGTCACCGTATCTTTGCGAGAGACAGCCTATGACGTATAATTTGTCGATTTGACCTCTGGCTTTGGCGGCACTTGCCACAAGAATCATTTCGATAGATTCGGTTTTGGCATCAAGGATAAAGCCGCAGGTATTTATAACCACAACGTCGTAGTGTGTCTTTGAATCAAAGAGTACGTCATCTTCCGTGAGGATATCCTCGTCATATATAATTTCGTAGCCAAGCGATAGAGCGTGAGCAATATGCTCGCTGTCAACACGGTTCTTTGCGCACCCGAGTGTTATAATATTTATATTTTTCACTATATTTGTACTGTTAAACTTTTTGTAAAAACGGAATATGGCGCAAAAGTACAAAAAAATATTGATAACCGAAGTATCTGACTTTTGTGCACAAACATAGCGAGGAGTTTTTAGAACCCCCTTATAAAAAACATACATATATTATGAGTAACTATATCGACGACATTAGGGAGATTCTCAATCAGGCGAGACGAAATAGCTATGCTACAGTTAACTCGATAATGGTTGAGGCTTATTGGCGCATAGGCGAACGGATAGTTCTATACGAACAAAATGGCGCAGAGCGTGCAACCTATGGAGAGCAGACCCTTAAGGAACTTTCCAAGGCTTTAAGTGTCGAATTTGGCAAGGGATTTTCGTATGCAAATTTGCGAAATTTTAGGCAATTCTACCTCACTTATCCCGATATGCAGAAATGCTACACACTGTGTAGCAATTTAACGTGGACACATCACCGCCTGATAGAGGAGCAGTAAGCGAGAGTGAGGGGGATATTAATTTATACTATGTACAGATTTTGAATTTGACTCGGACGATGAAGTACAAAAAAATATTGATAACAGGAGCAAATGGTTTTTTGGGCACTAATGTTGTGCGGAGTTTTTCTTCACGTGGTGTTGAGACACGTGTGCTGGTGCGTCGCAGCAATGCTACCCTTGACACGACAGAGGGGTGTGAGGTGTTGTTTGGCAGTGTAATGAGTTTAGAGGATATGAGTCGTGCGGCAGAGGGGTGTGATGCAATAGTTCATATTTGCGCTATAACAGACCAGTCGCTTTTGCGGTATAGAGATTATCGTGATTTTAATGTTGGGTCGTTAGAGGTGGCAGTGAGTGCTGCTAGGGCGGCATCTATTTCTCGTTTGGTATTTGTTAGTTCGGCAAATACGGTAGGCAATGGTACATCGGCTATTGATTTAGGGGATGAGTCTACTCCATTATCGGGGGTTTATCGTCGGCAGTTTTATGGTCGCAGCAAGGTTGAGGCGGAGTCTTTTCTTTTGTCACAGGGGGATTTAGAAAGAGTTATTGTGAATCCTTGTTTTATGTTGGGGGCTTATGATCGGGGTCCTTCGTCTGGTGAGCTAGTTATTCGGGGGTATCGTCGTCGTTTGGTTATGAGCACACCAGGGGGTAAGAATGTTGTAGATGTGGAGTATGCAGCAGAGGCTCTGTGCAATGCTGTGGAGATGGGTGCGAATGGCGAGCGTTATTTGTTAGCTGGTGAGAATATAAGTTATAGGGATTTTTATACCCTTTTGGGAGAAGTAGATGGCGTAAAGAAGCGATATTTCGCCACACCTCTATGGATATTACTAATAGGGGGCTATATAGGAGATTTCATCCGTTTTTTAGGGATACGCACACGCCTAAGCTCACTAAATGCCAGAGCAGTTTCTATGAGTGAGCACTACACTGGTGCAAAGGCTGAAAAGGCATTATTACTTAAGCGCACAGACACAAAAGCCGCCATCCAAAAGGCAGTCACCTGGTTCGAATCCGAAGGGTTTTTTTAATGATTAACGTTTGTTTATGATTAATCATTAACAAACGTTAATCATTAATAACTCCTCTAGAACAAGAAATCGAGCGAATCGCCAGCGTGCACTTCGTAAGGTGCTTCGCCATATTTAAAGATGCGCATAGGTTTAGGCCCGATGAGTGATAGTTTATCGTTCTCTAGCAGTAGCATACAACTTTCTCTAAGCCCCACGACGTACATACCTCTATTCATAGCGATATATTCTTCGATACGTTGTTCACGAGTTTCGCCAGCGTGACCATCTGGGTGCGCATCTAGGTAGTGAGGGTTAATTTGGAATGGTATAAGTCCAAGTGATTTAAAAGTTAGAGGCTCTACAATAGGCATATCGTTCGTAGTGTACAGCCCTGGGCAGCTCATATTACTACCTGCGCTCCACCCCACATAAGGGATACCTTCTTTAACTCTTTGGCGGATAGGCTCTATAACCCCGTAGTCTTGCATATATTTAAGCAGAGCGAAGCTATTGCCGCCTCCTACAACGATTGCCTGAGCTTCAAGGACAGCCTGTGCAGGGTTTTTGAAGTTATGGATACCTTCCACTTCGATACCTATCTCAGCGAATCTTTCTTTAACTTTTTTCTCATAGTCAAGCCAGCACACCGTAACGCCAGCATAAGGGATAAATAGGACTTTAGTCACGCCCTTAGGCGCAAGGAAGTCTTTAATGTTTTGTTTTGGATAGTCTAGATATGCTTCACCCGCATTTGTAGAGTTAGAAATTAGAAGTAAGTTCATAATTTTTGTAAAGATTTTATAAATTTGAAATAATTGTCTTGACAAATATAGCTATAAAAAAGTTTAAAAGCAATAGCTTGATAGTAGGTATTAGGTATTAGGTATTAGGTTTTAGGTTTTAGGTTTTAGGTTGTAGGTTGTAGGTTGTAGGAGTGTTACGATAGAACAGACAGAAACTCGAACCACAGTAGCCCCCCCTAGGCTAGCGACACTGCCCCCAAGCCTTTGGTTACTACACTGTGGTTCATATTCCTCTTTGTGCTCTCACTAGGCTATAACCCCATTTATAATTCACTTTTTCACAATTCACAATTAAGCTAGAACCCATTAATCATTAATCATTAAAAACCCCTTGCCATATATCTCGCTCCTCTAAACGCTTCTCCAGTAACTGAACCAATCGCTCATATCGAACCCCCCCCCAAGGCACATCGCCGTAATGATAGCGGGGAGGTGCTTCGCTAGCAAAACGCTCTACGATAATGTCACTGCGAAGACGTGAAAGTATATCGCAAAATAAATCTAAATATTCCTCTAACGTGTAAAAATGATAATCTCCTGGATGAGACTCATAATCATCCACCATAGACGTGCCCTTAAATAACTGCAACTGATGAAACTTAATAGTGTTTAAAGGTAAAGAATTTATAACAGAAATACCCTCCAAAATTTCCTCACGACTCTCCCCTGGTAGTCCCACAATGAAATGGGCTCCAGTATGTATTCCACGCTCTGAGGTCATCTCTAAAGCACGCCGTGCCGTAGCAAAATCGTGACCACGGTTTATTCGCTCCAATGTCCTATCATATACACTCTCCACCCCATACTCTATGATTAAATACTCCAAACGACTCTTAAGCTCCGCAAAATAATCTAGCTTCTGTTCATCAACACAATCGGGGCGTGTGCCCACAACCAGTCCCACAACATCAGGCATAGAAAGTGCCTCCTCATAGATTGCCTTAAGCCTATCAAGTGGAGCATAAGTATTAGAAAAACTCTGAAAATACGCCAAATACTTAGAAGACTTAGCATACCTATGGCGATGAAAACGTGTCCCATCCTCTATCTGCTCTCGCACACTCAGTCCCATAGAACAATATGAAGGAGTAAACGCCTCATTAACACAAAACGTACACCCCCCAACACTAAGCGTGCCATCCCTATTAGGACAGCCCATTCCTGCATTGATGGCTACCTTCTGAACTCTACACCCCAAAAGCTCCTCTAAATATGTTCTATAACTCCTGTATCTACGCATATTCTCTCTAAAAGTACAATTCACAACTCACAATCCATAATTTCAAGTAGTCTCATTAATTATGGATTATAAGTTGTGAATAGGGGACTTCTAAAAATTCCCTTCAATAATTAGATAATTCATTTCACGCCTTCTTTGAAATTTCAAAAAGCGTCATATAGCCCCACTATAAGCCATTTTTTGAAATTCCAAATAAGACATAAACTGAAATTAAAATTAAATAAAGGGAATTATTAGAAGTCCCCTATAATATATTTCTATTTTTTATTTCGCTCCCGACTCTTTAGCCTCCATCGAAAGAGTAGCGTGGGGAACAATTCGTAAACGGTCAGCCGATATCAGCTTGCCCGTAGCACGACACACACCATAAGTCTTGTTCTCAACACGCACTAAAGCCGCTTCAAGATTCTGGATAAATTTATGTTGACGCTGTGCCAATCTCCCACTCTCCTCACGTGAGAGAGTAGATGCCCCCTCCTCCAATGTCTTAAAGGTAGGAGAAGTGTCGTCAGTACCATTACTGCCACTATGGGTTATAGTAGCACTCAAAAGTTCGTAATCTGCACGTGCCTTTTCGAGTTTCTTGAGGATAATTGTTTTGAATTCCTCTAATTCTGCATCAGAATATCTGGTTTTTTCAAGAGTTGCCATTATCTGTTCTCTTTTTAAGGGGAGCTCTACAAAGAACTCCGTGGTTTTAATTGAGAGACTTACGATGTAGTGAGCCTCAAAGTTGATATCTTGTTCTACAAATATAGCAAATTATTTTTTAAGACAAAACTTTTATTGTACTAAAATTTTTGCTAGCCCTATAAAAATTATCTTATATGACCCTATTAAAGTTCTAGTTTTATAGGCGTATTATAGGCGTTTACGTAGTCGTGCAACTGGAATCTGCATCATTTCTCGATACTTTGCCACAGTCCTGCGAGCTATCTTATAACCCTTGCTATGAAGCATTTCCATTAGTGCCTCGTCGGTGAGTGGGTCTTTGCCGCTCTCTGCCTCGATGCTCTGGGTTATAATGCGCTTAATCTCTCGTGTAGAGACCTCGCCGCCATCTTCGGTAGACAACCCCTCGGAAAAGAAAAATTTGAGGAGATATGTCCCGAAATGGGTCTCTATATACTTCGAGTTGACAACCCTAGAAATCGTCGAAATGTCAAAACCTGTGCTAAGGGCGATATCTCGTAGAATCATCGGGCGAAGCATTGCCTCCTCGCCGCTCTTGAAAAATTCCCTCTGGAAATCAAGAATCGCACGCATCGTTGTAAGTAACGTCTGCTGACGCTGCTTAATGGCTGAAATAAACCACTTGGCTGACTCGACCTTGCCTCGTACAAACTCGATGGCCTCTTTGTCCTTCTCCGTGCGTTTGGTGACAGAGAGTGCCTTCTCTGCCATTTTGAGGTAGTCCCGATTTATTCGTAGTTCTGGGAGTCCTCTGCCCCCTGCTTCGAGTGAGAAATTATCGGTCTCCTCGTCATAGTCTAGCTTGAAATCGGGTATAATCACTGGCGAAGATATACTAGAAGATTCGTCCGAGTAGCCATTTGCAGGCTTCGGATTCAGCGACACAATTATCTCGATGGCTTCTTTTAGTTCCTCTTCGCTTGCTCCTGTCTTTAGGAGGATTTGCTGGTAGTGTCTTTTTGAAAACTCTGTAAAGTAACTTGAAAGAATCTTAGAGGCTAGAGCCGTCTCTGTTCTGTTGTCCTTTAGTGCAGAGAGCTGTATAAGTAGGCACTCGGCAAGTGAGCGTGCTCCTATGCCTACGGGTTCGAGCTGCTGCACCATTGCGATAACCTCCTCGACCTCCTCGGTAGTGGTGTCAAGGGCGAGTTTAAAGGCTATATCGTCTGAGATGGCTTCGCTAGAGCGGTGAAGATAGCCGTCATCGTCGATAGAGCCCACCACAAATGTGGCGATTGAACGCTGCCTAGATGTAAGGTTCTCGAAGAATAGTTGTTCGAGCAAGAAATCACTAAGGCTCTTGCCCTCTGAGATTTGTTTTGGGCGGCTCTCGTCGTCGACCGAATAGTTGTTAGAGCGTAGCCTATAAGAGCTATTGCCCTGTTCTGCCTTTATATATTCTTCGAGCGAATCTACATTGCTGCTCTGTGACTCTGAATTTTCTTCGGCTCGCTTTTCCTCCTCTTCGAGTACGATATTGTCCTCAATTTCTCGTGCTATACGTTGCTCCAATAGCAAAGTTGGGAGCTCAAGAAGCTTGATGCCCTGAATTTGCTGCGGAGATAACTTTTGCAGTTGACTCTGCGAGAGTGTTTGGGTTAATGCCATAAAGAAGAAAGTATTTATTGTATAGGGAGGGGGTTATCTGTATTATGCTGCAAAATGTGTGCCACTCAAAGAGAACGCTAGTATATTTCGTTAAAATATCCTTTATTCTCTAATGAAAAAGAAGAGACACTTTAATGTGATGCCCCTTCTTCTTCTCTGGAAATATTGTGACGGGCTGCTTTTTTTAGAACTTCCCTCTTATCTGTGTGTTATATTCTATGAATTTGCCTATTGTTATGCTAGGTATTACACTTATAGTCTCTGTCTAAAAATTAGCAGAGCCTGGAGTGCGTGGGAAAGGTATAACGTCACGAATATTAGTCATACCCGTAACAAATAGTATAAGTCTTTCGAAACCTAGACCAAAACCACTGTGTGGAGCAGTACCAAATCTGCGAGTGTCTAGATACCACTGCATACCCTCTTGTGGTACTCCTATTTCGTCCATACGGCTTAGGAGGATATCAAGATTGCTCTCACGCTCCGAGCCGCCGATAATCTCGCCAATCTTTGGGAACAGAACGTCCATACCCCTTACGGTCTTGCCGTCCTCGTTCATCTTCATATAGAAAGACTTGATTTCTTTAGGATAGTCCGTTAGGATTACTGGGCACTGGAAGTGCTCCTCTACAAGGTAACGCTCGTGCTCGCTCTGAAGGTCTAGACCCCAGCCTACTGGGAATTCAAAGGTCTTTTTGCCGCTACTGATAGCTGCCTCAAGAATCTCTACACCTTCGGTATAGCTAAGACGCTTGAAGCTGCCTTTGATAACGCCACGAAGTCTCTCGGTGAGTTCCTTGTCGTACATCTTTTCGAGGAAGGCAAGGTCGTTAGCACAATTGTCCAGCGCATAGGTAATAAGGTACTTAAGCATATCCTCTGCCAAATCCATATTATCTTCTATCTCGTAGAACGCCATCTCTGGCTCAATCATCCAAAACTCAGCCAAGTGGCGAGGAGTGTTTGAGTTCTCTGCTCTAAAGGTAGGTCCAAAGGTGTAAATCTCGCCTAGTGCCATAGCTCCTAGCTCGCCCTCTAGCTGTCCTGAGACTGTTAGGTTCGTGTGGCTAGCAAAGAAATCTTTGGTGTAGTCTACTGCACCTTCTTCGGTTGTGGCAGGTGAGCCAATAGGCAGTGTAGTGACTTGGAACATAGAGCCTGCGCCCTCACAGTCACTAGCCGTAATAATAGGCGAGTGCCAGTAGTAGAAGCCCCTGTCGTTAAAGAATTTGTGGATAGCATACGCCATTGCGTGACGTACACGGAATATCGCTCCAAAGGTGTTAGTACGTGGACGAAGGTGAGCTATCTCACGAAGGAATTCAAGGGTGTGACCCTTCTTTTGTAGAGGGTATGTCTCTACATCCGCTGTTCCGTAAAGTTCAATTTCGGTGGCTTGAATCTCCACACCCTGACCTTTACCCTGCGAAGCCACTAGTTTTCCTAGGACTTTTATACACGCTCCTGTGGTTATATCCTTAAGGGCAGCTTCGTCGATAGTAGCTGCATCTATTACGATTTGAATATTATTTATCGTAGAGCCGTCGTTTATGGCGATAAACGAAACACTCTTTCCTGTGCGCTTTGTACGCACCCATCCTTTAACTACCACATCACGCTCAGTGTCAGTAGAGTTTAGTAGTACTGCAATCTTTTCTCGTTTTACTTGTTGCATAGCTTTTAGTTTTTTAATATCTTTGAACTTTGGAAGTCTCCTTAAATTATTTCAAAGTGTAAAGTTATGAATTTTTCGTCAATTAGCGGACATATAGCGATAAAAAATCGTTTGTGCACCTTAGTTTCTAGTGGTAGGATACCTCACGCACAGCTTGTGGCAGGGGATAGCACTACGATGGCATTGCCTCTGGCGATAGCCTATGCACGCTATATCTTGTGTCCTAACCGCACGGATAGTAATCCGTGTGAGAGCTGTCCTACTTGTTATAGAACCTCTAAGATGGAACATCCCGATTTGCACTTTGTCTTTCCTGTGAGTAAGTCTAAGAAGGCGGCAGCTACGGGGCGCAGTGAGGAGAAACCTATCTCTGACAATTTTATAGGGCTGTGGAGGGAGTTTGTGGCATCGAATGGAGGGGTCTTTGCGGAGAATGAGTGGTATGAATTTATCGGGGTGGAGAACCAGCAGGGTAAGATTTATAAGGAGGAGGCTAATGAGATTATACGAAAGCTGAGCTTTAAGAGCTTTGAGGGGGGTTATAAGATTGTTGTTATGTATTTGCCTGAGCGTATGGGTGCGGAGGCTGCAAATACGCTGTTGAAGCTTGTGGAAGAGCCTCCTGCCTCTACTTTGTTTTTGTTTGTTAGCGAAACACCTGATAGGGTTATCACGACTATACGTTCACGTGTGCAGACGATAGCTCTTGCTCCGATAGTTTTGTCGGGTACGCTGGGGGGGGCTCGTGGTGAGGAGTTTTTTGAGCTTTTCGGGGGGCTAATGCGTCGGGCATATAAGGGTGAGTATTTGGAGTTGTTCGATTGGGTTGAGGAGATATACCCACTTGGAAGGGAGGGGTATAAATCCTTTATAGAGTATTCTATTTCGCTCCTTCGGGAGTGTTATGTTGTGGGCTTGGGGGCGGAGGCTTTGAGTTCTTTGGAGGGTAAGGAGGCTACGTTTGCGGCAAATTTCTCTCCTTATGTGAATCATTTGACTGTTGAGGCTTTGGTGGCTGAGTTTGAGTTGGCACTTCGTCAGTTGCGTCAGAATGGCTCGGCTCGAATTATATTTACCCATTTCGCCTTAATGGTGAGTAAGATTATAGTCAGTGCGAAGGGTCGTATTGCTGCTGGGCAGTAATCTAGGGGCTCGGGAGGAGCTTTTAGATGGCGCACGTCGTCATATAGAGACTTGCGTGGGGGAGATTGTCGGGGGGAGTTATGAGTTAGAGACGGAGGCTGTGGGCTATGCTTCTTCTGGTATTTATTTGAATCAGGTTGTTGTTTGTCACACTTTGCTTACGCCTATTGGGGTTCTTGATGCTGTGCAGTCGATAGAGAGGGCTATGGGGCGTGTGGGCAGGACCTCACGCAGCGAGGAGTATAGTGACAGAACAATAGATATAGACTTACTGCACTACTATGAAGATGAGTGTATTGTACGTGAAACGGTTATGACGACACAGAGGCTTATCTTGCCGCACCCTGAAATTCCTAATCGTCCTTTTGTGGGAGAGCTACTTGGAGCGATAGTCTATTTTAATGATAAATTGTGAATTGTGAATTGTGAATGGGGCTATAGCCTAATATGTTAGAACAAACAGAAACAAGACCACTGCATAGCCCCCAAGTCTTAGGTGTTAGGTCTTAGGTGTTAGGTGTTAGGTATTAGGTATTATAAAAGCCTACAACCTAACCTCTAACCCCTATCCCTTACAACCTAACCCTTACAACCTAACCTCTAGCCCCTAGCCCCTAGCCCCTAGCCCCTAGCCTCTAACCTCTAAGCTCTAACCCCTAGCCTCTAGCCTCTAGCCTCT
>JAWXTN010000030.1:0-30024 GCA_044433515.1 Rikenellaceae bacterium
ATTCCCTTTGAAAGATTGCGAGGCAACATTCCAATCTTTTAGTGGACCAGTAACGGGCAATACTTTAGTTACACGTGCATAACCTGTCTTAAAGAAAACAATCTCTAATTTGACCATTTTATTGTCTTTGGGATTGGCCTTACCCTTGATGTTAATTGTAAACATACTTCTTTAGAATTTAACGTTCAAAAATATGTAGCTACATATATGAGGTCTTGGTAGTATGTTATTATCATTCGCTCTTCAATTAAGAACAACTCATCAAATACACATTTCCCAACCCGACATATAAGACTACACAAAGAATAGTGTTTAACTCCAAAAAAGGGTTAATGCCCTCTGATCCGTCTACACCCATCTGCTATAACCCAAACAAAAACAGAGGTTTACAGCTTTTTACACTGTAAACCTCTAAAACTAAAGCTGCCCAAGAGGCAGCCTCTTTTTGTTTATACACCCTACACCACAATTATCGCTTGACCCGAATTTTCTTTACACAAAACGGAAAAGCAAAAGAGGATGGTAGAGCACCTTCTAGCTTTGTTGTCGGCTGGGAATTATTTGAATATGAGCAAGAAGGCGACTTTATAGGGCTGGTTTACCGAGAGGGTTAGTGAGCCTGAGTGGAGTTGCATTATGCGTTTTGATACGCTCAGACCGATGCCTCTGCCGCCTTTGCGTGTGGTGAAGAAGGGCGTGAAGAGATTTTCTACAACTTCGGGAAGTATTTGAGGTCCGTTGTTGCTCACTTCAATTGCTACGTCCTCGTCCTCTTTGATTGTTACTTTTACGTCGAGGAGCTTTTCTGAATTATTTTCGATTGCTTGAACTGCATTCTTAACGAGATTTACGAGTACCTGCAAGACTTGGTTCTCGTCAGCAAAAAGCATAGTATCGCTAGGCTCTATGCTTAGTGAATATTTAACGCCCGCAGGGCAAAGCAGTCTTAAAATATTTTCCAGCAGTGGTTTAATCTCAAACGGATGCTTGACTGGTTTTTGCACTGTGGTGAAACTGCGGTAATTCTCAACAAAAGAGATAAGGCTCTTGTTGGTCTGAACAATTGTTTCAAGTCCCTGCTGCATACGCTCATCATCGTTCATTTTCAGCAGTGTTTCACTCAGTGAAGTAATAGGCGAAAGCGAGTTCATAATCTCGTGAGTAAGCACACGTGTTAGTTTGCTCCAGGTCTCAACCTCTTTGCGATCCAGCGCACTATCAAGGCTACTAATCGCCACAATTTTTATTGCACTATCCCCAATCATAGTAACCGAAGTCACGAGTGAAAAGGATTTTTCGCCAGATTCAGAACTAATAGCAACTTCACTATTTTCGCCATCCACAGAGCGCAAAATTGCTTCGGAAAGTACTTCTGAAACCTTAGAGATATGGTTAATATGAGCCAAAATATCTAACCCCAAAAACTCACGCACAGCACTATTAGACTGCAGAACATTCCCCCTCTCATTAAGAACCACCACACCTGTATTAAGCCTATCAAAGATATATTCATAATATTTCTCCTGCTCAATAGTGCGCATCTTTGCATTGGTTAACAACTCCTTAACTCGATTAAGAGTAGCATTCAACGTCACCTCCGCCACACTCTTAGACTCTTCATTAAACTTAAACGAATAGTCATCACTCTCAAGTGCATTAAACAGAAAATCAATCTTATGTTGAGCACCCCGATACAACGCAAGAACGTGCCGAAATAGCACTACCACAATCAAAGCAAAAACCCCAAAGGCTATATAACACTCAAAATACAAAAACCCACAACAAGCCACTAGCGAGCAACAAAGCCCGATGAGCGCAAAAGTAAAGTTTTTGAATGCATAATTCATAATGTATAATGCATAAGTTTAGATTCCGTATTTTTTAATCTTGTTATATAGAGTTTGGCGAGTGATGCCAAGTTCGTTTGCTACGGAAGACATATTAGCTTCGTTGCGGTGGATTGATGCCTCTATGGTTTGGCGTTCAATGTGCTCTAGGGTTATTGCTTCGGTGGTGGAGGGTGTGCTTTGCTCGCTCTTTTTAAGCAGTAAATCTCGTGGCTCTATTTTATCTCTATCACAGAGAATCACAGCCTTTTCGACGGTGTGCAACAACTCACGAATATTGCCCAACCAAGTGTGCAGAGCGAGTGATAATTTTGCCTCTTCTGTAAACTCTGTTATTTGCTTTTGATATTTAGTGTTGTATGATTTCAGAAACCTCTGAGAGAGTGGAATTATATCATCTTTGCGCTCTCTGAGTGCTGGAATTTTCGTTTGAATGGTGTTGATTCTGTAAAATAAGTCTTCACGGAATTTGCCTTCAGCTACCATCTTTTCAAGGTCTTGATTCGTTGCACAAATAAGCCTCACATCTATATCTGTTGGCGTATTACTGCCGACCTTAACGACCTTTTTGCTCTGCAATACGGTAAGTAGTTTTGCTTGCAGGTGATATGGCAGATTGGCGATTTCGTCCAAGAATATAGTACCGCCATTTGCCGCCTCAAACTTCCCTACTCTATCACTCATTGCCCCAGTGAACGAACCTTTGACGTGCCCGAAAAGTTCACTCTCAAATAGTGTTTCGGTAATCGCCCCCATATCCACGGTAACGAGTGGCATATTATTTCGCAGTGAGTTTCGATGCACTTCGCTAGCTAAAACCTCTTTACCAGTGCCATTTTCGCCCGTAATCAGAATATTGGCATCAGTTGCCGATACTTTTTCGATCGTATCTTTAAGCCTTAACATAGGCAATGACTCCCCCCAATACATTGAGGTAGGAGCGGTAGCAGTATTTATATTTTTCTTCGGTTTATAAACCTCAGTGAGCGTGTCAATCAATTTATCGTTATCCCAAGGTTTCACCACAAAGTTAGCAGCCCCACGCTTAATCGCCTCCACAGCAAGTTCAATATCAGCATAAGCAGTAAAGACCACCACGGGCAAATCTTTAAAGACTTTTTTAATCTCAGCCAACCAATACAGCCCCTCATTTCCGTTATTTACAGACGAAGCAAAATTCATATCAAGCAGCACAACATCCACATTCTCAGCCATAATAGTACTAATCAAACTTATAGGCGAAGACAAAGTAACAACCCTCTGGAAATACCCCTCCATAAGAAGTTTAACAGCCGAGAGAATCGCCTCATTATCATCCACAATTAGCAGTGTGCCCTTTCTTTTCATAAATTTTATAGAATTTTCAGTTGTCCGAAAGTAACGGACAACTCAATAACAATATTACAAAGATATAAATTATTTACAAGAAAAATAATTAAGAATTAAGCATTACGAATTACGCATTAAAGAGAAAGTGTCTAATTTTTTGACAGTAGTGTCTAATTTTTTTACACTCTTAAAAATGAGTGTTTTTGTAAATTATTGATACTTAACTGATTAAAAATTTGGCACGGTGGATGGTATAAATATAGATAAGAGCAGAAAATTAATTAAAAAAATATATGAAACCATTATTTACTACTATTTTTATGAGCGTTGTGACACTTGGTTCTGCTTTTGGGCAGGGGGTCACTATGAACTTAGAGGAGTGTATGGCTTATGGTGTGGAGAATGGGATTTCGGTTCAGTTATCTAAGCTAAATATGCTTAATTCTCAGGAAGATAAGGCACAGGCTACTGCTTCGCTTTTTCCATCGCTTAGTGCTGATGTTGGGCTGAATAACTCTTGGGGACGATCTATCGACCCTGAAACTAACACCTATGGCACGGCTAGCAACCTTTCTAACTCTTATAGCATTAGTGCTTATCTGACTCTCTTTGATGGACTGTCTAATATTAATACACTCAGAGCCTCTAAGGTTAAGGTCGAGGGCGGTGAGTTTGAATTGCAGAATGCTCGTGATAAAAAGCAGTTGGACGTGATGCAACTTTACTTTGATGTACTGTATTATACAGAGAGCGTTGAGCTGACCTCGGAGCAATTAGAGGCAGCAGAGGCAGTCTTAGAGCTTACCGAAAGTCAGTATGATTTAGGCTTAAAGAGCGATGCAGACGTGGCACTAGCAGCCGCCGAGGTGGCATCTTACGACCTCCTTAAAACTCAGCAGCAAAGTACACTTGCACAAAGTGATTTAAACCTTAAAGAGGCAATGAACTTCCCTTTCGACACTATTCTGCACTTAGTACCACAAAGCATTAGCGGTGAATGGCACAATGCTGAAAAATTCGATATTGATGGAAATATCGAAGTAAGGATAGCGCAAAACAGCGTAAAGGAAAGCGAACTAAACTTGAAAGTTGCAAAGGGTCGTTATCTGCCAACTCTTGGGGTAGGTGCAGGATATGGCACAAACTATTTCAAGAATTTCGGTTCAGGGCTTTCAACGATGTCATTTGGCGAACAGCTCAAAACAAATTACGGCTACTATGTAGGTGCATCGCTATCAATCCCAATTTTCAGCAATCTATCAGTTAGAACCAGTGTAAATAAACATAAAAACTACTTAACGCAGGCAAAACTAGAAGCTAAAGATACAGAACTAAAAATAAGGAAGTTGGCTGAAGAATCACTAACCCGATGCGAAAGTTCATACAAAGAATACCTAAGCGCAACGAGAAAAACAGAGGCAAACACTATTGCTTACAAAGCAATGAATGCTAAGTACAAAAAAGGAATGGTGAGTCTAATTGATTTACAAAAAACCTCTACCGATTTGCTTATTGCCAAAGCAGCAAAATTAAGAGCAGAGCTAAACTACCTAAAAGAAACAATCATCGTAAACTACTATATTAATTGTAAATTATAAAACTATGGATATTAAACTAGAAAAACCTAAAGGTGCAAAAACGATTTTTAGGGCAAAAAATTTACCTTACTTTTTTGGAGGTGCGTTGCTTATTTTTATTGGATGGCTGTTGTTGCGTGATAATTCGGCTACTATGCGAGTAAACGGTTCGACTGTTGTGGTCGAAAGCGTGCAGTATGGCGAGTTCAGTGATTACGTGCGAGTTACAGGGCAGGTTCAGCCTATTACTACTGTTCAGATTAGCCCTCTTGAAATGGGGGTTGTCGAGGAGATTTTGGTTGAGGAGGGAGCAGAAGTAAAGCGTGGCGATGTCATTGCCATTCTTAGCAATAACAATCTGAATCTTTCTATTTTGGATAGTGAGGCGCAACTTGCCGAAAAGCAGAATTTTTTGAGAAATACTCAAGTGACTATGGAGCAGGAGCGACTAAGCCTTAAACAAGAGATGTTGCAGGTGGAGTTGGATGTTAGGCGCAAACGTCGTACCTTTGAACAGCAGGATGAACTTTTTGCAGATAAGTTAGTTGCTCGTGAAGATTGGCTGATTGCTAAAGAGGATTACGAGTTGGCACTAAGTCGCAGGGAGCTTATCGGTGAGCGTCAAAAGCAAGATAGCATCTACCGCTCGGTGCAGGTCGAACAGATGGAAGAGAGTTTGGAGAATATGCGTAAGAATATGACTTTAGTGCGCCAGAGGGTTGAGAATCTAAAGATTAAATCGCCTATTGATGGTGAGTTGGGGCTTCTTGATATTGTCCTTGGTCAGTCCGTTTCTTCGGGTCAGAAAATTGGTCAGGTTGGCGATTTGTCTAACTTCAAGATTGAGGCTCAGATTAATGAACACTATATCGACAGAGTAAACACAGGGCTAACAGCTGCCTTTGAGCGCAATGCAGAGAGCTTTGAAACTCAGCTTCGCAAGGTTTACCCAGAGGTCAGAGAGGGTCAGTTTCGTGCCGATTTCAAGTTCGTAGGTACTCGCCCCGACAACATTAGAGTTGGTCAAACCTACTACCTAAACCTCCAACTAGGCGCACCGAGTGAGTCTATTATAATTCCACGAGGCTCATTTTATTCAAGTACGGGAGGAAATTATATCTTTATAGTGGGCGATGACGGCAAAGCCTACAAACGCAAAATAAAGATAGGCAGACAAAACCCTAAATACTACGAAGTTATCGAAGGACTCACCGAGGGCGAAAAGGTCATAACCTCCAGCTATGACACTTTTGGTGACAATGAGATTTTACTACTTGATTAATGCATAATTAAGAATGCATAATGGATAATGCATAATGCATAATTCATAATTAATTGCATTATACGAAAATTACAAATACAGAAAAGAAATAATACACTTACAAACAACCAATTAAGCATTATAAATTATGCATTATAAATTAAAAAAGTTATGAGAAATTTTTTCAATACACTAAGAAGATACAAGGTGTCGAGTGTGCTAAATATTGCAGGGCTAAGTATTGCCTTTGCAGCGATTTACTTCTTGATAGCTCAGGTGAGGTATGATGTTACCTTTAATGATGCCATAGAGGATAACCAAAATATTTATGAGGTCTTTGTGCCTACTTGGGATGACTCTACTAGGGTGATGCCATTTGTGCCAAGGGTACTGATGGAGGAGGTTGCAAAGTGCACTCCACTTATTGAAGAGATTGTGCCTGTACCAGCATATTCCTTCACCCAACGCTTTGTGTGGATTAATAGTAGCGATAATGCTTCTTTTGATTTGAAGTATGCTATGGGCTTTGCTAGTAGCGGTACTTTCGAACTTCTTGGTTATAATATTATCGAGGGGTCATTGCAGAACTTTGATAGCGAGAGGTTCTACTTTCAGGCAGCTATTAGTAGAAGTGCCGCTGAAAAAAGTGGACTCAAAGTAGGAGACCTGATTGCCACTATTGAAAACAAAAAGGCGGGTATTACCGTTGCAGCTATTTTCGAAGACAGGGTAGCAAATACCACTTTCTCGGGTGTAGAAATCTTTACTAATATCGGTAAGGATAACGACCCTACGCTAAACCGTTGGAACAACGCCTACTTTGTAAAGGCTGCCAAGGGTGTGACCAAAGAAGAGCTGAACACCACGGCTAGCGACCAGATTGACGCAGCACTTGAATCTCGCTTTACCGACTATTTTGCTGATGGCAATCAGGGGCAGTTACGCACTAGCTATCTACCCCTTTCAAAGTTGTACTTCAGCGAAAACATAGATCATTACACCCCTGATGATTATGGAGATAAGACCTATACCGTAATGCTTATTGCCGTGGCTCTTATAATTATAGTAATTGCACTGCTGAACTTCGTGAATTTCTTCTTTGCACTGATGCCCGTAAGGATTCGCACAATTAACCTTTGCAAGATTTTCGGCTCTCAGAACTCCACACTGAGAATGAATTTTATATTTGAAACATTCTCACTGATTTTGCTTTCACTTGTTATTTCCTTAGCATTAATATATGTAATGGTAGACTTTAATATTGGAAAGTATTTCACCTCTCCAGTGGCTCTGGGTGAGAATTGGGCGGTTGTTGGGATTATAGCTGTTTGTGCTTTGGTTGTTTCGGTTTTGGCTAGTCTTTATCCATCGTATCGAATTACTTCGTTCCCTGCGACCCTATCAATCAAAGGGAATTTTGGAGCTACGAAACAAGGCAAAACCCTGCGCTACGGACTGCTCGCTCTACAACTTATAGTGTCAATAACTCTTATTAGCGTCGTTGCATTCTTCAACCTACAACTCTCTTTTGTAAAGAGTAAAGACTTGGGTTTTAACACTGAGAATTTGATAATGATTAAAAACGGTCAAACATTATCCAAAAAGACAGCAAATGAAAATCTATGCACACAAATTTTGTCTATTAGCGGAGTTGAGAGTATGACAAGTTCTTCTTACCCAGTTGTGCAAGAGGAGTTCGGGCAAAATGGACAGCTAATTAACGGCATTGAGGGCTATGTGAATGTTATTTATGTTGCGCCAAATTTCTTTGACTTTATGGATATGGAGATAATAAACGGCAGAAAATTATTCGCAAGTGACGAGCCATACAATGATGAACTAGAAGTCGATAGAACTAAAGCAGTCTTCAACGAAGCAGCAGCAAAAACGTTTAACGTTACCCTAAAGAATGATATACTTGGAAGAGGCGCATTCGAAGTCATAGGTATTTGCAAGGATATAAACAACTTTAGCTTAGATAAAGAGATTAGACCACTTGCCTACGCAGGTATGAGGGGCGAAATAGGTTGGAATCGCTTTAATTATATTAGATATAAAGAGGGCGCAGACGTGGAAGCAATCATCACAGAGGTACGCAATCTAATCTGCAAACTCGACCCCAATGAGTCAATAGGCACAATAAGCATAAATACCTTTGAAGACCATATCGAAGAGGTTTACAGCACACAGAGCGACCTTGTGAATAAAATAGCACTCTTTACCCTAATTTCAATCGTCATTTCACTTATGGGTATCTTCGGACTGGTCTATTTTGATATTCAATATAAAAGGCGTGAGATTGCAATTCGTAGAGTGCTTGGGGCATCAGTGACTTCAATACTAAAGACTATCAACAAAACTTACTTAAAAATCACAGTAGTCTGTTTTATAGTAGCCGCACCGCTCAGCTACTACATAGCAAGCAGCTACCTCTCGACTTTCGCCTACCGCACACCAATTCACTGGTGGGTATTCGCCCTAGTTTTTATATTTATTGCAGTGCTAGTAGCCTCAATTATAACCATTTCAAGCTACCGCACTGCAAATACAAATCCTCGTGAAGCAGTAAATAAAAATAACTAAAATATTAATCAATTAAAAAAATACGACTATGTTGAAAATTAAAGACCTTAAGAAAAGTTTTAAAACTGAACTTGTAGAAACTATCGCTCTTGGTGGCGTATCATTTGAAGTTAAGAAGGGCGAGTTTGTCGCTGTTATGGGTCCTTCGGGTTGTGGAAAATCTACACTCCTCAATATCCTTGGACTGTTGGATAACCCAACCGAGGGAGAATATGAACTACTGGGGCAAGAGGTAGGCGCACTCAAAGAGCGTGAGCGTACCAAGTTCCGCAAAGGCAACATCGGCTTTATCTTCCAAAGTTTCAACTTGATTGACGAGCTGTCAGTCTTTGAAAATGTGGAGCTACCATTAATTTATATGGGAGTAAAACCAAAAGAGCGCAAAGAGAGAGTAACGGCAATGCTCCGCAGAATGGCAATCACTCACCGCTCCGACCACTTTCCACAGCAACTCTCAGGAGGTCAGCAACAACGTGTAGCAATTGCCAGAGCACTCGTGAGCAACCCAAAGCTAATCTTAGCCGATGAGCCAACAGGAAACCTCGACTCAAAGAACGGGGCCGAAGTAATGCACCTACTAATGGAGCTACACAAAGAGGGTAGCACCATCATTATGGTGACTCACTCACAACACGATGCCGCCTATGCAAGCCGCACTATTAACCTTTTTGATGGCAAAATCGTGGAAGACGTACTAAACTATATGTAGACTTAAATGGTAAATTGTGAATTATAAATTGTAAATTTTTCATTGCTACAATTTACAATTTATAATTTAAAGTAATTTAAAAAATGAAAAATAGAATAAATAATACAGCGATGAAAGTGTTGCTCTTGGGCGTGGCAATGGCAATTTCTGTGGTAATGTTCTCGAAAGCCTATTTTGAGAGCAGCTATGAGGACTTTGTGCCTCAAATTGATAGGACTTATCGTGTTACTCCCGTCTATGTTACTAAAGGGGTTAGCGATGAGCATTACACTAAATTGTCAGGCGGCATCGTAGGGCAATTGGCTGAACGGACTCCACAAGTTGAGGTTTCCACTCGCTTTACTACTGTAGATGATGGAGGTACTTTTGCCATTGCAGGGATAGCATTTGAAGGCTCTAAACCTACAAAAATTCGTGAGGCTGTGGCTGCCGACACTCTGCTTTTTGATATATTCCCAACCGAAGTGTATGGCGATAAGCCTAGAGCTATCTTGGCTAATATTGGTTCGGTGATGATTTCTCGCTCGCTTGCCGAAAAAATGAGCGAAAAAGGCGATGCACTCTCTATGATTGGGCAAAATATAGAATGTATCTCTAAAAATCTGGGGGTTCATACAGTTAAAGCCGTTTTTGAAGATTACCCTGCAAATTCAGAACTCGCTAAAATTGATATTATCGCACCAGTCGATATAATGGGTAGTGGCAAAGATGGCGTTATGGGTAACGATCGCTACGACAGCTTTATACGAGTGGTAGAGAATGCAAATATCGCTGAGATTGAACAAACCTTCGAAGAGATTAAAAAGGAGCTAATCCTGCCCGAAGTCGTTGCGTGGGGGCTTAATGCCGAAGAAGTAGATATGTTCTTTAACCTCAACGAACTTAGTGAGTTTCATAGCAACGATCCACAAGTCAAGGTGATGATTTACCTGCTTGTGATTATTGCATCGGCTATGTTGCTTGTCGCTATGTTAAACTACGTGCTGATTGCTGTTACTGCACTTGTTAAAAAGGCACGCAACTTTGCTACACGTCGTTGCTATGGTGCACCTACGTGGGTGATTTATAGAATGGTGATAGGCGAGGCTTTTTTCACTTTGTTGTTGTCGCTTGGCGTTGCAGCCTTTATAATCTTTGCACTTAGACCTCAGATTGAAGATATTCTAGGGATTAAATATGATGCCCTATTCGGTTGGAACTCTATGTGGATAGTTGCCTTAACTTCGTTTATTGTAATGTTGGTTTGTGGACTTCTCCCTGCTATTCTCTATTCACGTATTCCTCTTTCCGCTGCATTCACTAGATACAAAGAGAGTAAAAAGAGATGGAAGCACGCACTCTTGGCGCTTCAATTTAGCGGTGCAATGCTCTTTGTTAGTCTACTGATGGTTATTGCTCTGCAATATCGCTATGTCCTTAATCTTGATATGGGGTATAACTACGAGAATATTCTAGCTGTGCAGGTGAACGCCCTAACCACAGAAGAAAGAACACTGCTAAAAAATGAACTGAGCAATATTACAGAAGTACAGAATATGAGTTATTGTTCGTCAGTGCCTCTATATGGGGGGTCGGGCAATAATGTTCAACTTCCCGAAGATAAAAACATTAATTTCAATATTCAAGATCTCTATTCAGCCGATGAAAACTACACCGAGCTGTTAGAGATTGAAATTATACAAGGACGAAATTTCAGCAAAGAATCGCCAGTTGGACGTGAGATTTTAGTTAGTGATAATTTTATTACTGAAATGGAGAAGCAAGTCGATTGGGGAGGTAATCCGCTCGGTAAAGAGTTGTTGTTTTCAGAGCATAGCGAAAGCCAAAACGACCGCTACACGATTTGCGGAGTCTTTAAAGGTTTTATGGCAGGGACGGCATACTATGAAGATGATAGAGCGCAGGTGCTATTTTTTAACGAAACTGAAAATGATGGTTATGTAGATTACCTCAACGTCTTGATGATAAAGGTTAAGGATGAGAACCCCGAAGTTATCTCAATAATAGAAAATGTTTTGCAAAGGCTACTGCCTGAAAAGATGCTCTATGTTCAGAGTTATACGGGTGAGGTTGAAGCTGCTTATAATGACAGTCGCAAATTCCGAGATATGGTTTTCTATGCAGGGCTGATAGTCTTGATTATTACCCTTATAGGTCTTATTGGCTATATGCGTGACGAGATTTCACGCAGACGTGCCGAGATTGCCATTCGTAAGATTCACGGTGCGACCACTGCTGAGATTATCCGTATATTCTTACTAAGAGTTCGCTATTTGTTGCTCTTCGGACTCGTTGCAGGGGGCGCAATTACTTACTACGTTTCGGGTTACCTGCTAGAAATGTTCGCAAAGAAAATCGCTCTTTCGTGGTGGATATTCGCTCTAAGTGCACTGATAGTAATCGTTGCAATCACCGCAACAATACTACTCACCACTCGCAAGGCAGCCAATGCCAACCCAACAGAAAACCTAAAATCCGAATAAGTCCAAAAGACAGAAAATTTTTACTGTCTTTGCGATGTAAATTAAAGGGATTTAAAGTGAATTATATTGCACTTTTATTTGTTTTTATAAGTATTTACGCTATCTTTATGGTTGTAAGTGCATCATACTGCACCAAATAAGAAAATGGAATTTAGTAAAATGATAGGTGAGCGCAGGGCTGTGCTCGGTATTTCGCAACAAAATTTAGCTGATTATTCGGGGGTTAGCCTTCGAATGATTAAAGGGATTGAAACGAGCAGTGCCAATCCCTCTATTGCTCCGCTTAGAAATATAACAGAAGTGCTTGGTCTTGAATTAATTCTAAAAGTAAAGGAGGCAGGTGATGAGAGCAGCTTTTATTGTCGAAGTCAAAAGAAATTTAGTTAATTTTTACACAGATAATTAATTAAAAACGGAATATCTATGCAAATTTTTACTATCTTTGCGGTGTAATTAATAATCATAGCTATGATAAACCTTTCGCAAATAGGAGTTATTCCAGTGGATTATTCGGTTTTAGAGTCAATGCTAACTGAGTATTCTTCACCTCGACACAAGATAGCATCGCTTGAAAAGTCGGGTGATTTAATGCGCCTAAAGAGAGGGCTTTATGTCGTTTCGCCTAATGTTTCAAAAAAGCTATTATCAACTGAGCTTATCGCAAATCACATCTATGGACCATCTTATGTTTCATTCGAGAGTGCACTGCGCTACTATGGATTGATTCCAGAGAGCGTGTATGGTGTGAAGTCAGTAACGACTAAACGCTCACGTGATTTTGAAAATAGCATTGCAAAATTCAGCTACACCTACTGCAACGAAGATTACTACTCAATTGGCGTTAGACAAGAAGAGCGAGATGGCTTCACATTTCTTATTGCAACACCAGAAAAGGCTCTTTGTGATTTGATTGCCTACACTACAAATCTTCGACCTCGTTTCAAAGTCTCAATGCTACAATTCCTTGAGGACGATTTACGACTTGATATGGATGAGTTCTATCAAATGAATCCTGAAATTTTCAAGAGGTGCATAGCTTTCAGTAAGAAGAAAAACGATATATTAAATTTGATAAAACTACTTGAACGATGAATATATTTGAACAGATGTTGTCTAAATACCAGATATTAACGGACAATGACAGACGTAATGCTACATATGAGGTAATGCAGGAAATTACTCTTGCAGGGCTTTATCGTGGCAGTTTCTTCGACAAGGCTGCTTTCTATGGCGGTACTTGCCTAAGAATATTTCACGGATTGGAACGCTTCTCTGAAGACCTTGATTTCTCATTACTATCACACGATACCACATTCAGCATTGAAGACTATTTCGATGCAATAGTTGCGGAATTTAAAGCTACTGGGCGTGATATTGATATAACAAAGAAAGAGAAAAAGGTCTTTTCAAATGTTGAGTCGGCATTCCTTAAAGATGACACTCAAACTTATGATGTTAGCTTTAGAACTGAGAAAAGTTTGAAAATCAAAATTGAGGTAGATATTAAACCACCTTTGGACTTTACAACGGAGCAGAAACTGTTAGTGCAACCATTTTCGTTTATGACACGTTGCTTTACGCTCTCAGATCTCTATGCTGGAAAGATGCACGCTCTAATCTTTCGTAATTGGAAGTCACGAGTTAAGGGTCGAGATTGGTACGATTTTGAGTGGTATGTGCGTCGTGGCGTAGCTCTTGACTTCAATCATTTTGCTGCTAGAACAAAGGAGTTTAACGGGATTGATATAACTAAAGAAGAATTTAAAGTTCTTCTGAAAGAGCGACTTAGTTCGACTGATATTTCTATGGTAAAGAAAGATATTGAGCCTTTTATTAGAAATCACAAGGAACTAGAAATTTGGTCAAATGATTATTTTGTTCAGCTTGCTGATATGATTCAATATCTTTAGATAAATAGGTTACAAATAAAGTATAATTCAATTAATTCAAAAAGATAGGCTATGTTTGCACTTAAAAAATGCGTGTAAACATAGCACTAAAGTTCATCAATAGTTGAAGTCGTAAGAAAATGCAACCGACTCGTAACCATGCGGTTTTTTAAGAATTGTAATCTTTTAAGTTCTTGCAGGTTAGTATTACATTTTACCGACTCCTCCCTGCGCCACGAAGAGGTTACCAAAAGGCAGCCTCTTTTTGTTCATACAAGCCTACAACCTAGCACCTAAAACCTAACACCTAAAAAATGTGGGGAATAGAAAAATTTTTGCTATATTTGTGTAAAGAATTAACCAATTTAAAATTACAAAAAAATGAAAAAAGTTACTGGCTTCGCAATGAATTTTGTGCCCCTGTTTTTAATTGCATTCTTCTTTTGCAAAATTAACCCTTTGGAATCGTACGTGTGGTACGATGGAATGTGGGACGGATTGTGCTTTATCCCTAATCTAGTTTTCTCGCTCTTCGACGATGGCAGACTTATAAAGGCTGTCGATTACACATCTGGCTACGGAATCTGGTGGTGGATTTGCACAATCATAGCAGTGCTCCACGTTATTCAAACGTGCTCTACAATCCTATTCCCTGCTAAAGACAAAAAATAGCCTTATTGCCTAAACAGTAGATATAACTCAAAAATATTTACAACAAGCATAAAAACCTTCGGAAATTCAGTTGAGCTTCCGAAGGTTTTTATTTACTTGTTTTTATGTTCCTAAATTTAGGAGGCTCTATAAGTCTCTTACAAGGCGTACAAAATTATATATTCGTATAGCATCACCCTGTGGGCCGTGACCATCTGCATAAATAGAGGCATCTCCCGACTTTGGATCGCTGCGCTGTGAACCTGCTCCGTGGATGTCTACCCAATTAGGCTCTGTGCTTTTAGCTCGCATATTCGAACCGCCTGGATGCTGTCCTCCACCTTCTGGACGACCCTGACCCTGCATTTGTCCCTCTGGGCGTGCTCCCTCTGGTCTTTGTCCTTGCTGTCCCTGCATCTGCCCTTGCTGCTGCCCTTGTGGTGGGCGACCCTGCATCTGTGGACGTTGTCCGCCTTGACCGCCCTGAACGCCTCCCATCTGAGGCATACCCTGAGAGTTAGACATATTGCCCAAACTACGTCCAAATGCTACATAAATCCCTGCACCTCCTGCCGTAGTTCCTGAATTTTCGTGTGTAGTAGAAGTCCAATAAAAAGCATAATCATCACACCCTGCCTCATCAGTTATAACAGTTGACTCAAAGAGTGGGTCAATAGCAGCCGACGATGTAGTAAGTGGCGAACGGCTATAATCAACAATACTCTGCAACTCCTTAGCATTAGGAACTCTCCAATCTGAATACCCAAGATACCCCTCGGCATTCATCTCTTCGGCATAAGCCAGTGCCTCCTCCCAATTCATAGCACTTTTACTATCCGCTGCACTCCACATAAGCGAAGTAGCCTTATCCGATATAGTTCCATCTCCATTACTCTTAAAGTCATTCACACCATAGGCAGCTCCACGTACGAACCTTACCATAAATTGTTTGTCCTGACCGCCAAGTCCTAGACCATAACCCTTAATACGACCATCAGCAAAGTTCACCCCGAAAACCAAATTCTCAGTCTCAGTCGAACCCACATAGAGCGAAGAGGTAAGCATCTGAGAGTCGATAGCACGATTGCCATTGGCAGCATACTTAAAATCGAAATACTCAGTATTCACAAATGGATTTCCACCATTGCCACTGCCACTAAGTTCAGGGTTAACATCGCTACCGCTAAAGAGAATAAGCGAATAAGCCTCCTTTATAGTAGGGAGTCTCCAATCGCTCTTACCTGCAAGTGTAAGTTTCTTGGCAGCCTCTACAGCCTCCTTATAGCTCATCACTTCGTAAGCTTTTTGCCATACAAGCCCCGTCACATTATCTATAATCGTTCCATCGCCATTGTCAGTATAAGATGCCTCGATTCCTTGAAACGCTGCGTCCTGCCCATAAAATGGCTGCCCTTTTTGAGGTGCTGCAATTTCCTTCGTGTCATCAAAAAATTTAGTCTGACCTGTGTCCACTATCTTGTAGTTCTGAGCCATTGCACCAATGCTAGAAGCCACAAGAATCCCTGCTGCTAAGATTGTTTTTCTTTTCATTGTTTAGGTTTTTAAATTTTTTAAGGGGAGTTCGAAAAAAAGTTTTTCGTATCTCTGACTCTCATCCATACAGAAAAGAGTACTACCCAAAAGTTAACTTTATAACGTTAATACCTGCTCATTTTATTGCCAAATGCTTATTAGAAGTTTCCTTAAATTTAGATTTTCTCTAAAAAATAAATTACTTAACTTTAGGTATTGAGTAACAACTATTCAAAAGTTACCTTTGCAGTACACTAAATTTAAACAAAATTAATTATGGCAAACGTAACAATTATTTATGGCTCATCTACGGGCAACACAGAAAGTGCAGCAAATGACATCGCAGCAGCTCTATCTTCACATACAACATCTGTAATGGATGTATCGGGTGCTTCTGCAAGTGATTTCGAAGGCGCAGATCTACTAATCCTTGGCACATCAACTTGGGGACTAGGCGACATTCAAGACGACTGGGATGGCAAACTATCTTCTCTAGAGGGTGCGAACCTTGCAGGCAAAAAGGTTGCTATCTTCGGATGTGGCGACTCTGCATCTTTCGGCGATACTTTTGCCAGGCGGCATCGGCATACTATATGAAGCTGCAACTGCTGCTGGCGCAACAGTAATCGGCAAAGTAGAAACTAGCGGATACTCGCACAGTGAATCTCGTGCAGAAGTTGACGGAGTATTTGTAGGACTTCCTATTGATGCTGACGAAGAGGATCAAACACCAGAGAGAATCGAAGCGTGGGTTAACGGTCTAGCTTCTCAGATATAAAAATTTAAAAACAAATAAATATGCAGGTACTGTGTCATCACATATATGAATACCAAAAGGGATTACGCAATATGGTTCTCCACACTATGAAGGGTGAGAATCGTGAGGCTGCCGAAAAAAAGCTAAAACATTATGACGTGGATTACCTCGTTACTGAGCTTAACAATGGCAATATAAATATCTTTTTCGGTAAGAAAGAATGCGTTGATGTAGTTCGTTCATTTGGCAATAAAAAATTAAATGAATTAACAGCCGAACAGGACTTTATTCTAGGGATTATGCTGAGCTATGACAGGCTAGCGCAATGCGAAAGATTGCTTAAGCGCAGCAAAAAAAAGAATATAGAGAAACAACTCATAAGACCTTGTGACGAAGCTGCATAATTTATTTGCAAGAAGGTATTCACTACAAAAAAACTTGAGCATTATTTTCTAATGCTCAAGTTTTTTATTTAGGGGACTTCTTAGAAAGAGACCTAGTTCACATAGCTGTGCATACCTCCTAGTATGTAGTTAACTCCGAAATATGTCATAATAACCGACAAAAAAGCTATCAACAGATAGATATGAAAGAACCTTGGCGAGCGGAAAATCTTGAGTGAATTTGTATGAAGCGGCAAGGCATAAACAAGCATAGTTATCAGCGCCCACACTTCCTTCGGATCCCACGCCCAATACCTACCCCAGCTCACATTAGCCCACATAGCACCAATAAAAATACCTACGGCAAGAAATGCCACAGCTATAACCAAAAACAGCCTGCTATAACTTGTAAATCGCCTCAGCAGCTCCTTATCCTTACGCCCAAGCGTGAGTGCCAAAATAGCATTGGTAAAGGTAAAAGCAAAGAGAGCATACCCAAGCATAATTGTACACACGTGCGAGCTAAGCAGCGGAGAGTTCAACACTGGCATAAGAGGAGTAATCTGAGGGTTCATCCCTCCAATAGAAGCCACCAACATAGTGAAACCCACAAGAGTTGTACCCATTGCCATTAGCAGGGCAGAAACACGTCGCATAGTGTAGTTCAAAACGGCAATAGCCCACCCCAAAAAGACCATAGTGTCATAGCCATTAACCAGAGGCATTCGCCCAGTTATATACCATTTCAAACCCACATAGAGCGTAAGGAAACAGATACAGTGTATCATCCAAATACGCATCATACGCAGCGCCCACCTCTCGACCTTTACTCTACTTCCAAAAATCACAAGCACTATAACTCCCACTATACCTAGAAGTAGTGACCAGCGATAGATTATCTTCGTTACAGGCAGCCAGTAGTAGTACTCCTCCGCAACAAACTTCTCATCAGAGAGGAGCGACTCCTCGCCATATTTCCTCTGATAGTTATATATCTTCGAGGCTATCTCCTCGAACTCTGCAAGGTTACCTGAGCCATAAGCAGAGAGTAACAAATCGAAGCTCTTTTCAATAAACAACGCTTGCCCTCTATCCATCTCAGAGGGAAGCTCATCGACGGGCGAATACCACGTAATATGTCCCGTAGTGTCTCTATAAGGAAACAGCTTCGCCATAGCACCGCTACGAAGCATAGCCACTAGCTGCACCTTTTCGTTAAGTTTATTTAGCTCTTTATAGAGCGCAGGCTGAGTCTTCTGCTCAGTGTTACGAATATAGTGATTTAGCTTATAGACCTTTTTATCGGTAAAGAAGTCTGCATACGAGGAGTATTCTCTTAGTTGTAGGAACTCCTGTTTCTCGCTGAGAGGCACTTCAAAAATTGCCTCATTCTCCCACTCAGTGGGGAATAATAGCCATCCCCAAAAGAACTGCTCTGAGCTACCGCTCTTATACTTTGTACTTCCTACGAGTTTAAGGGTAAAGTCGTGCGCAAGTGTACTGAGAGGCATTACCCTATCGTTATAGACCACTTGCAATTTACTGAGAGACTCTATCTGAGACTCACTGAGAGTTTGTGGGATTTTATCCCCATCACTAGAAGCCGCTCCACAACCTGTTGCTATAACCACAACCAAAGAGGTCATCGCCCCACGAAGCAACCGCCTAAATGCCCCCCTCCTATCCACAAACATCCACACAAGAGATAAAGCCAACAAAAAATAGCCACCATAGGTCAGAGGAATACCATAAGGGTCATAATTAACCGAGAGGATACTACCCCACTTGTCATACTCCGACTGATAGAACCTATACCCTCGATACCGTGCAATATTATTCATCGAGATATTAGCCTTTTGCATAACACCCTCTCTCTCACTGAACTCCACATCGCTAATATAATTAGCCACAGCCTTTGTGCCGCTATAATACTCTATTTCAAAATTCACGAGTGTAACACTAAAAGGCATAGAAACTTCATCACCGCTATCCGAAGTAAAGCTGCTCTGAGGCTCGTCAAAGTTAAGATATATCATACCCCTCTGTGCAGTCAGAGCCGAAGCCAGTGCCCCAAGGAGTATCACCACAAAAGATATATGAACCATAAAAACGCTCTTTACTCTAAAGAGTCGCCCCCTGACAATATGCCAAAGAGCAAAGAGGGTCATAGCCCCCCAAAGAGAATAAAACCACCACGCAGAATAGATGCTATCGTGCACAGCAGTTGTACCCTCAAATTTCTCAAAAACGGTGGCACTTATCAGTACCACCGTAATTATAACATATAGCGTAAAGGCTATTTTCTTTATCATTATATCGACTGTAAGAATTTAACCACAGCTGCACGGTCATCTGCCGACAGCTCACGGAACTGGTCACTAGAGTACTTACCTTGTCCTTTGTGCCACATAATAGCTTCCTCGTAGTTACGTGCACGCATATCGTGCAGGTGGCTGCTCTCGCCATTTGCCACAAGGTTAAGATATCTTCCCCAAAGAGGAGTTGTACGACACCAGCCTGTACGGATGTTATTTTTCATACCGAGGTTATGCTGCAACATATCGGAGTATGGCCAAATTGTTTGGTATGGGTATTTAGGGAGTTCACCAGCAAGGTCGCTATCTCCCACATAGTCGTCCGCACCAGTAGTCCACGAAGGGCGGTGGCACTTATCACAACTCATCTGCGAGAACAAAGTACGACCACGCTCAAATTCTGTTGTACCAGTGTTACGAGCAGCAGGAACTGCCAATCCACGGTGCCACACCATAAAGTCGATAAAGTCGTCAAGTTCAAGCTCTCTATCTAGCTGAGTATCGGCATCCACATCATTATAGTCCGTGTAACGTCTCTCGCCCGAAGTACTGTTAAAACGAAGGTAGTTATAGACCTTAATCTTAGTTTCCTCTTCGGTATCTCCTAGCAGAAAAGCGTAGTATGTATCCCCTAGCGAAGCTAGAACCTCTGGGTCATTAGCAGCTGCATCAGCATAGAAATCGGTCATATAGTTTGAGTGCTGTTCACGGTTAGCTCCCTCTTTTGTAACGTTTGTAATGTTCCAGATAGCATTCGAGCCAGCACCGTATTGAAGTGTACCACGAGTCAGACCATAGGTAAATCGACCTTTGCGCACCGAACCGTCTGGTTGCGCCTTGTCCGCACCACGTCTACCGCCCCACACCTCGCCAAGCTGACTTTCGTACTCTGCATCAATCGCAGACTCATCAATAGCATCGAGAAGCCCAGTGCCATAAATACCAATTGTAGCTTCGAGCTTAACTTTGTACGCACCATCTGTTAGGTTTGCATTTTTATAAGCGAAAGCATCGTCTGGAATGACAACCTCAGGATATATAAGGTCATAAGAAGTTCCATCAGCATATTTATTACCGTGTTCATCGGTATATTTATGCCATTTAATTTCGATTTGATTCTCGTCAATCGGAGCTTTAAAAGGCGAAATAGATTGCGTTTGAGGCATACCCGTAAGCTCTGAGACATAGCTATCGTCCTCTGCATTAGCATCTTGCCAAGTGCTACCAGTAATTCCCGAAGTTATAACCTCGTCGGCACCAAATATACCGTCACTTCCTGGCCCATAGACAACAAGCAGATAACCATTACCAGTTTCACGAGTTGAGGTATTAAACCCTATAATATCATTGCCATAATCCCCAAGGCGTTTGCCGTGACCATAACCAGGGTGGCACTGAATACACATCTGACGAATAGAAAGAGGACCTCTACCACGCATAGGGTACGAAGCATCGGTAACCTCCGACACAAAGTTCCCCTCAAAGAGTCCTTCGCCGTGAAGGAATGAATTAGAAAGTCCAGCATTTGAGACAGCTTCGGAGGGTTGTTCGAAACATTTTGATTCCCAAATTTTAGTAGTTCCAAGCTCACCACCTGTATAGTAATAATCAGGATAATCAGTGGAAGTATTCTCATTAGAGTTCCCCTCATTATACTCTTGACAAGCCGACATCACGAGGACACCCACAAAAGATACCGCCAATGGAGATTTTAGCCAGTATTTATATAATTTGTTCATTTTGTAAAGATAAATATTATAATTAAAAAAAGAAATTTATTTTACGACAAAGAGTCAATAGGAGAAAAACACACCCTATCGACTCTATTGAAAGATAATCAATTTTACTTTTCTCGTAGCCTATCTCACAACTAGGATTGTCTCAGCATTTTCGAGTTGCTCTTGAAGAGTAGCAATAGCTTCTTTAGCTGCTGTGTTTTCTGCACCCCAAGAAAGGTTATCTCTGAATGGAGAAGGCATAGCCTTAACCGCAGCGATAGCAGCATTAGCAGCAGCGATAGTAGCAGCACCAGCCTCAGCATCTGCTGCAACTAGTAGAGCAGCGATAGAGTTAGCGTTTGGTACAATGCTAGTATCGAAAGATTCAGAAGTGTAAAGTTCTCCGAAAATTGCTTCTTTAATACCACGCACGTTGTTAAGGAAGTCAGAAAGAGAGTTGTGGCTAAACCAAGATTCAACCTCCAAAAGACCTTGACCAGGTGAAGCAATTTCCGCATTGATAGGGTCAGAGATTTTCACATTTGCAACTTCGTCAGCGATACCGATAGCACCTTGAAGAGCTTCGCTTAGACACGCATTGAAAGATGAGTAGTAAGCATTGTCAAGTGATGGGTTAGCGAAGATATCGCCGTAGTTTCCACCAGTTGTATTAAGGGTGATTTGCGAACCAAATTCAGCGTAGTCAGCAGACTTTGAGCTTGAAAGACCTGCAAGATTCCACTCAGCTTCTAGCTGAAGAACACAGCGGTAAAGTTCGTTACAAACAGCTACAAGGTAGCTCTCTAGGTTATCTTCGAATTCTTCGTCCGAAAGTGAACCTTGGCTAATTTCATATTCGCTATCGAAATACGTTACAGAAACTGCCTTAGCAGCACCGTCTGCAAAGATGATATATTCAATTGCGTGGAAACCCTTAAGGTCACCACTATCAGCAGCAAGGTCGCTAGCCGACACATCCCAAGATTGGATTTTCTCTTGAAGGTCAGGCAATACTAGAGGCCAAGAGTCAATACCTGGGTCAATACCTGCTTTGTCTACTGGGCCGAAAAGGTATGCTTCTGTACGCTCCCACGAGACACGAGCTGCTTGCCACGCTTCAGTAGCAGCAAGGATAAGGTCTGTTTTATCAGTGTCAGTAGATGTTTTAATAGCCTCAGCTGCATTTAAAAGAGTTTTACCATCTGTCGCAAGTTGAGAGTAGCGAGCTTCAACAATGTTTTCAACATAGTTATCAAGTAGAGCTTGCTCTGCTTCGGTTAGATCTAACGTTGGATCATCATCACTTGATGTGCTCTTCTCGCAAGAGGCAAACGACAGTGCAGAAACTCCTAGAGCAACGGCAATAAAATAGTTTAATTTCTTCATAATTTCTTTCGTTATATTTTGTTTTAGTTATTTAAAGTTTCTCATTAAAGTTTAAAGAAGCCTGCCCACATAATACCTATAGAGAATGTATTCTCGTCGTTATATGTAGGATCAACCAGGTTACGCATTTGGTATTCTGCCTTAAAAACAATCTCTTTTATAGGCGAATAGTTTATACCCAGAGCATAGCATTCTCTCTCCCAGTATTTATAGTCTGGCACACTCGACTCTGTTTCATACATAGAGTCATAGTAGTCATATCTTGCAAAGAGATAAAACTCTTGATTTTTTTTGGTGAGTGTTTTGCTTAGCCCAAAGAAGTTATAACCAGCCTCAACGCCCAGAGAGATAGCAGCACTGCCCACAGCTGCCTTGGCAGGCGAAGGCGAAGCATTAGTAGCACTAGCATTACCGATAGTTATAGCATACGAGTCAGAGAGTGTACCATAGATAATGCCTCCTCTAAGGATAAAGTTTTTAGGAGTAAACGACCAGTCTAGAGAGCCAATCGCTACAGCACCATCGTACGAGCCAGTATAAGAATAGCTATTGAGTGTATTCGAGGCGCTATAGCCGTAGTAGCCACTAATACCTAGTCTCAGGTTCTTGATGCTTCTATTATCAACACGGAAAGCACCTGCATAGCTGTTAGCAATTTTAAATTCATATATAGTGTTTGCGCTACCGCCTACCCAATTTTCGGGAGAGAAACGGTCAGCGTCGAGTCCTGCTATGAACATAGCTTCGTAGCTCCAATCGCCCGCATCGCCCCAGAAGCTAATACCAGTTTCGTGCCACACGGTTGGGATAATTTGGTTATCACCCTCAGGGCGGCTAACACCGAAGTACTCCGTAGGGAGGTGATATTTATTAGTAAATCCGACAGGAACGATAATGTGTCCCATTTTAAGGTTAAAGGCATCGCTCCAGCTCTTATTAATCCAGAATTGTTCTAGTACTACTTCGCCGCCTTGTTCGATTTCGCTTTCGTATTCGCCCGTTTCTTCTTCTTCGATTTCCACGGCAGAGCCAGTACCTAGGTGTTCGAATTCGATTTCAGCACCGAAGCTCCAGCCTTTACCGAAGTCATATCCTACCATAAATACTGCACGAGGTATATCGAATCTACCGTATCCGTCGTCATCAGCATATTTTGAAGGCAGGGCGTATCTTTGCCACGAGTTACTATAGAAGTTTCTAGACATAATAGCTTCGCCATAACCCCCGAGCGTAAGTCTAGATTGTTTTTTAGGGGATTCAGCGAGTGATTCGTTTTGAAGTTCTCTTTGAGTTTCTACCTCAGCGATAGCCTCAGCCACAACTTCAGCATTAGCTTTAGCCTCAGTCTCAAGCTTTTCCACTCTTTGGAGCAGTTCGAGGTACTCTTCTTTAGATTGTCCGTACGCCATAGCGGAGGTAAGGAACAAACACACCAGTAAAATTTTTTTCATAAAGTTTGGAATAAGTGATTAATTTGAAGCTGCAAAGTTAGCCACCGACCCCAGCCGCAGCAATACCCATAACTAGGTAAAAACCCAACAAACAATAACCAAATCTAGGTATTGCCCCGCCCCACAACAAAACCTCTCCCCAAAACACCCCTCCAAACATTAGAGTGTTTATGATTTCTTTTCTACATCAAACCACAACGGCTCGGGGTTCAAGCCGATGCCGCCCTAAAGTGTTTATGATTTCTTTTCTACATCAAACCACAACAGAACTGCCAATATACATCGCTGTGGCGCAAGTGTTTATGATTTCTTTTCTACATCAAACCACAACTCCTCATCTTTTTAATAAAATATAGTTAATAGTGTTTATGATTTCTTTTCTACATCAAACCACAACACAACTAATACAACAAGCAAATGCAATTCGAGTGTTTATGATTTCTTTTCTACATCAAACCACAACATGTGCGTCACTGAAACACGCAACGATAACAGTGTTTATGATTTCTTTTCTACATCAAACCACAACCTGGCAAATCGCACTTGTAAAATGATGTTTAGTGTTTATGATTTCTTTTCTACATCAAACCACAACTTATCTCTTATAAATGGTCGGCACGTGGTCAGTGTTTATGATTTCTTTTCTACATCAAACCACAACAAATCCAAGTAATCCCTAGCTTCTTCTATAGTGTTTATGATTTCTTTTCTACATCAAACCACAACTACTGCAGCTGAAGATGAATCAGATTTTAGAGTGTTTATGATTTCTTTTCTACATCAAACCACAACCCTCGCGCTCTAATTCTATCAAATTCTTTTAGTGTTTATGATTTCTTTTCTACATCAAACCACAACACTTTTGAACAACAAACAAAATTCATAAAAGTGTTTATGATTTCTTTTCTACATCAAACCACAACCTATATCTGTAAGGAATTTTACTAGTTTTAGTGTTTATGATTTCTTTTCTACATCAAACCACAACGTAAGGTTTTGAATTCATTGTTTTTCAAATAATTACCCTGCAAATCACAGAGAAAAAACAATTCAAGTTACTCAAATGAAGTGGTTTAATATGTAAATTTCTTATGCAAAGATACTACAAATATAACAAAACTACAAACTATCAAAGAACTAAAATAACTCCAACTGCTGAGGCATTGAAGGAGCTTCTCTCTCGACCTTACCCCAAAAATTCACGATATCACCATACTGTTTGTCTGTCACACTGAGTATAGATACAAGTCCCCCACTGGGCAAAATCGAACGTACCCTGCGTATGTGAACATCACAGTTGTCACGAGTCGGGCAATGTCTGCGATAAACAGAATATTGCATCATAGTAAAACCGTCCTTTTCCAAACCCTTACGAAATTGCGCTGCCTCCTTTCGCTCCTTCTTCGTATTTGTCGGGAGATCAAAAAATACAAATAGCCACATTATGCGGTATCTGTCGCTCATCGAAGCATTGGATAGCTAACAAGTTTTTGCTTTCCGGCATAGCATTTAGCTAACGAGGCAGTAGTAATAGTCAACGCCAACTCCAAGGGGCGTATTAGCTCCTTAAATTTACACTCACTCCGCAAAACCCCCAAAAGGTCAATCTTTGTCCCCTTGTCAACCTCCCTCACACCACTACGATAAAGGCGATAGACAACCTCATCGACATAGGGGCGATAAGGCTCCATAATATCGTCCGCCAAGGGAAAAGCGTTGTACCTATTGTGATGAAAAATCCCAAAAGCAGGCAATAGCCCCGACCCAACTAGCGACCTAGCAGTAGCCGCCCTAAGGATCGTATATCCATAATTCAAAAGTGCATTAGGAGCTTCGCCATATTGTTCTCTTATAAAATCGCCCCCGAACAACTCATGCCAATAAGCCCTAGCAGCTGCGCCCTCTCTATTATCGCTATCACCACTCTTTACAGCTTTGGAGTACTGCAAAACCCTAGCACCGTCCAAGCCTAACTTATCGAGCAGTGCAGCCTGATTCTTTATCTTAGCCTCAACAGTCTGCCTCCACAATCCCTTTTTAAGAGGTTCACTCGCTGCCACCTGCTGACGGAAAATCTCACCCTGCACACTATTGCCATCCAAAGGCTGCAACATAGCACTAGGCATCCTCAGATTATTACACAAAACTACCGCCACGTTACTCTCCACCAAAGCATTTAGCGCAGGGAGGGTAATCTTCGTCATAGGATTTTCAAGAATAACAATACCAATATCCTCAATGGGAACACTCTTTTTGACTGCCTCATCGTCCATTGACTCACAAACAAGCTGACAATTCTTCAAAGAAATTCTCTGGGGATTAACAAATAGTAGTGTGCGCTTAATCATTGCTCTATTGTATTTAAAAAGTTCAACCCATATTTTACCGAAGTCGTTTTATCTCGCCAGTTATTGTCAACTCAAAGTCATAGCCCTGCACTAAAGCGTTAAATTGAGTATGAAGAATTCTTATTAAAGCTCTATATTCCTCACCGCACTTATAAAGTCCATTCTTGGCTTTTAATTCCCCTGAAGGTCTAGCCTCTTGATTATAACGAAGCGTTAATACACCGTACAAACTATTGCTAACATTCATAGAACTCATCCCTACAACCTTATACAAACGTCTAGTTAGCTCACTAGTGCTCAAGTCCCAAATTTCATCAGGGCGTTCATCCCAGAATAGAACCATCACACCAGTCTTCAAAAGACACCTATACGGCAAACCCTTACTACTCTCCTGCACCAGAGGCTCACCATACTTTGCCTTAGTACAAGCATCAAGATTATTGACCAGCTCGAACGACCGCTTTATCTTACCCTTCTTATCCTCACCCTCATAAATAGCCATCACATAATTACTGTCATTTGCAACGTGGAACTGCTGCTTATAATCCTTCACCGATTTATCCCTATGGCTACGTATATTGAGAGGATTCGTAATAGTAGGAGTAAACAAACGCACTCTCTTAATCTCGACACCTTTAGCCTCATTCATCCAAATAGGCACATCCTCAGACATTGCCGCCTTAAAACCATACTCAGAAATCGCTTGCTCAACCTTCTGTCTTACTACATCGTCAACAATCTTCTTAACATCACTCTCCTGAAGCGACGAAAGCCCCTTGCGCACCACATACTTAACCTCGCCATCCCTATCAATAGCCCCATAATAAGTTTCTTGATGAAGTGCCCCACGCACACTATCACCCTGCAAATACTCACCTTCGACAACCTTACCTCGGATACGCTTGCGCTTTTTCGTTTGCTTCAAAAGATTGTCAGGAGTATAGTGCGACACAAGTATCTCCTGAGAAATACCCTGCAAATCCTGAGCAAAAGTAGACCAAGGTTGTTCCAAGCGAGGACGAGAAGCCTCACCACCCCAACGATACCGCTCCATCTCTCTATAATAATGAGATAGCCTGTCATATTCCCACTTATTAATACAAGCCACCGTAATGGCATCTATGCAGTGATGGATGTGAGTAGAGCGATCCTTTGCCTCATCCTGCAACTGAACACCCCATAACTTGCGGAACTGCGCTGTCATAACACCCTTGACTGTATAAACCTTAAGGAATAGCGACTTAAGATATAAACGTGCATACTTCGAAATTATACCTGCATCAACCCCCTGCGAGTTCTTAAACCCTTGGCTATATCGCCCCTCTTTGTCCATAAACCTAGAGTACTTACCCCGTAAATAGTCAAGCTCCATTTTCAAAACATTACGCTTATGAATATGCTTATCCTTATCCTCCTTCGACGAGAACGAACGTCTACTCCTGCTTCGCTCCATCTGCTTCATCAACTCCTCTATGCGCTCTTTAAGAGGCTCTAACCGCTCTAAAATCTCTTCGAAATTCGCTAACTCCCAAGGCTGCTTCTCACGCTTTATACGACGGTTAAAGTCCATACAAGCAAGAGTCTTATTCATCTGCGAATCATCGCCTCCCACACTACGAGGTATAGTGTGCTCAATATCAAACTGTGGATTTGACCCAAAAAGTGCAGAGAGCGAAATCTCCCTTCCAGTATATAAACACTTATGATTCTGCTCCTCCCATAACTGATATTTCAGAACATCTGTCTCTGTTGGCTGCGTAATACCTGTAACATCACTCCTAATAATCTCAGCCCTATACTCGCTATGCCTCTTATTCAAATCACGCTGATACGCCCCAATAGCACTACGCATATTAGCATTATTAAGTTCCCTGACCATCTCAATATTAATCTTCGTCTCTGAGGTTATCTTCCCCTCTCTGAGCAACTGATTAATAAGCCTACGCAATTGGAACATAGCTCGCATAGCCATAGGGTTACGCACAGCACCAGTTCGAGGCGAACCCAATAGCCCTGTCTGACTATCTGGATATGTTTCGATTTGTGAGGGATGATACAGCTTATTATAAAGACCCTCTCTAAAACAACCTGAGTCCTTCAAATAATCTTCTATAACCATCTGCAAAGTCAAACGCTCCCCTGCATCATAATTGTCTATCAAAGATATAACCGCCTCCACAATCCTATCCTTGTCACTCTGCCACACATCCTTATCGACCACTGCGCCTAGATTTGCCAAAAATACCGCCTTAGAATATAGCATACCTCTCTCTAGATACGGTATAATTTTGTTTATAGCCTTCAGGGACAACGAAGCATAATCACGAGCAAGCTTAATTTTAGCAAACTGCGCAGCATCCTCCTCAGAGAGCCCCAACTTCGATACAGCAAAATCTTTGAGATTCTCATCCTTATCAAAAGAAAATAGCACGTGCCAAATATCCTGCAAAACCTCATCCTCAGTTTTAGACTTTGCATCCAGATAACTCCTATGCAAAACCTCCTTGTAATCATCCCCAAAGAGCGCCTTTAACTGTGCAGTAAAAGGCATACCACTAACCGAAGTATCGAGCCTAAAATTAAACTGGTACGCATTATTTTTGCTATATCCCAACTTTTTAGCGATATCCATAAACTGGAAACTATCTTTGCTCTTGCGCAGAAATAGCGGAGCTATTGCCTCCCTTTCCTCACTGGTTAATACTCTAAATTCACTCTCCACAGGCGACTTAACCTTGATATTATTCACAAAGCACAGCATACGATAATACTCAAAGCGAGGGTGAGATATCGGACATCGAGGCTTCTTAGGCTCAAAAGTACACTTGCCCACTAATCCCTTTTGCGACTTCAAAGGACGCTGAAAAAAGATAGCCCTATGAATTCTCTTTACAGTGTCAGCAGCTAGCTTCTGCTTCTCACAGATTGCATAAAACTCAGCCTCGTAGTGGCTAATACGCTCAGTGTAACGACTTCTGATTTTTGTATCGCCATAACACTTGTAAAAGAACTCGCCAAGGGTACGACATCCGTTCTCTTCTATCTCCTTGCTTAGAGCCTGAATAGCCTCCTTTACCTTGCCGTCTTCATTTTCTTTGGTAGTTTCAAGGCGGTTACTCAAAAAGCCACGCCTCTGAGCTATATGATAAAATGCACGACCCAAAAGATACCTATCCTCTACTCTAGCAAGATTTAATTTCCTGTCGATTGCAGCAAGTCTGTCGTGATAAGGATTCTTATTAATCTTATCATCGGTTCTCTGCCACTCCATAAGCTCGTCCGAGAGAGGATAACTTCCACCATTGCGCCACTGCTTTAACTGAGAGAGTGGGATTTCAGGGCAAAACTCAAGCTCCGTCAGCACAGTAAGAGTCTCAACCTTACGAACCCTACGCCTAAGATAGTGCTTTCGAAGCGAACGAAAAGACGTACGCTTTGCAGCCTTCGAAAACTCAATTCCACTGTCCATACCAACACCTTCGCTAAAGATATGCACACCATAATTCACAAGAGAAGTTTCACTAAATTCTCTTTCAATAATCGCCCACCCGATACTATTTGTACCTAGGTCTAGTCCTAATACTTGTTCCATATTATCAAAGGTTTTTAATTTCAGATTTGTATCTTCATACATCAAATTTAATTAATAATTTTGTAAATTAAAAACTATTGCATATATTTGTCAGGGCAAACGCACGAAAAAAAATCACACTGACCCGCAAAATGCCCATAAATTTAAATGTGTAATTTATTGAAAATAAGTTGATTATAATTTGCATATCTCGCTAAAATTTCGTATATTTG
>JAWXTN010000031.1:0-29916 GCA_044433515.1 Rikenellaceae bacterium
AAAATCGCGCCTGCTCTTCAATATCAAAAATCATTGCCATAACCTTAAATCGTTTTTTCCGACAAAGGTACAACCCTGCCAAACTTCTGTCAATACGTCATCGCGGAGACGGTTACAGTTGTATGTGGGGGAGATATGGTTTGTTAGGGGGCTTTGTGGGGGTGAAAGTTGTTTTTTTGTGTTTGTTATTGATTAAATTTTGTTTATCTTTGTCGTGTGCCTGTGCTGTTGTTATTGTTCAAAGATTTGGAGATATAGAAGTGTAGGTATGCTAGAGAGTTTATAGGGAACTTCTATAAACTGGACTTTAATGCTTTTTAATTCTAAGACTTCATCTTCGAATTTTTGAAAATGCACCGTAGGAACCCCTACGCTTGCATTTTAAAAAATCCAAATCTAAAGTCTTATAATCAAAAATCAAATAAAACCAGTTATTAGAACTCCCCTAGATTGTTTTTAAGGACAAACCATAATGGTGTGCCCTTAAATTCCCACAAAATTAACACAAATAATTTAGATGAAACAAAAACTTTTATTTGCATTGGGCCTATTGGCTTCTATGCTCGTGTCGTGTGAAGAGAGCACGACAGTAGACCCTGTTGGCGACGGTAATGAGGTCTCTTTTAACGTGGGAGGTGACTTCCAATTTACTGCTGGCGATATGGTCTCTGTCGCTGCGTTAGATATGTATATGGAACTTTCTCAAAGTGCTCAGTACTCGTATAGCGGAACTTCTTTTACTAGTAACAATCCTATCGAAAAGGAAACCGCTAGTGAAGAGTTGAACTACTATGCTGTCTATCCATTTATGAGTTCGTACTCAAACGAGTTTACTTACACAATTCAAAGTGATCAAAGCGCAGGATATAGCTCTAACTCTCTACTTGTGGGTACTGCATTCTTTAGTACTTCGCTTACGCCTACGCTAAACTTCGAACAAAAACTCGCTGGGGTTATGTTCGCTGTAAAGCTCTCAGATGGAACACTTGTTGAGCCTAGCTCGGTGACTCTATCTGCTAAGCTAAGTGTTGAGTGTGATATTTATGAGGCAGATTATACTGCTTCTGGTACGGCTAAGTCTATTACTCCGTATGCCTTTACAGAGAATGGTTATATGGCTCTTGTAGCTCCTCAGTCTATCGCTTCGGGAAGTACATTTGCAGAGATTGAATATGCTGGAGCGACCTATACAGTGTCGTTTGACTCAGAGGCTGCTCTATCTTCTGGTACTCAGTATGAGTATCGTTTCGTATTGGACGAGTCGGCAGGTACTGCAAGTGTAGAATTTGTGGATAGCTTTACTGGCACTTGGGCTGACGAGCTAAGCGATGAGAATGACCCAAATCCAGAACCAGAACCTGACCCTCAAGACTTCTCTATCTCACTTGTGGAGACTCTGGGTACAGATATTACAATTAATGTAGATAAAGGCAGCTATGAAGGTAACTACTACGTGGGTGCTGTGGATAACGCAGACTGGGCATCGACTTCGGATGAGGATCTTGCTGCTGCTCTTATGAACTACGAGATTTATACGTGTGGCACTGACCTCTCGATTGTCGATAACAAATGGGTTTATTTTGATGGCGGTGAAGTTTCAGTTGCCAATGGCTGGGATGTAGAGGTTAATACAGATTATCGTGTGATTGTCTTTGGTGTTGACGGTAGCGGTGATATTATGACTGATTTGGCGGTATTGCTTGTGAACTCTGGTGAGCTTGTGGTGACCGTTGAGGGCTATATAGATGTGCAAATAAATAAGGTAGAGTACGATAATATTACGGTTACTACAACCCCTTCTTCGGAGGTGAAAAACTATATCTACGGTATGATGTTGACAAGTACCTATAAGTCGACTTATGCCTCTAGCCCAGAGGCTGCGGCAGACTATATCCTTGACTTGTACCTAGGTCGTTCGATAGATATTGCTACAAACAACGGTGTTACAGTTATGCGTGGCGTTCAAACCTTTGGCTTTGATAATGCTTGGGTTATTTCGCAAGAGACAGACTATACTATCTTTATCTTTGGCGTGCACGAGACAGGTGTTGTGAACTCTGAGGTATATGCAGAGCAGGTTATCACTCCTGCACCTGAACCTACGCCTGACCCTACCGATGACTTCGCTATTTCGCTAGTTTCGACAACTCCTACCGATATTATTATTGATGTGGATATGGGTAGCTGGCCAGCTCTATACTATGTAGGCATCTGGTCAGGCTGGGATGGCACTGCCGATGAACTAGCTGAGTACCTTATGGAATACGAACAAAGTAATAACGCTACCGATTTCGGTGAAGCCAATGGATTATATATCTTCGATAAGGGAGGTGAAATTTCGCTTAATGGCGGATGGGTAATCGTTCCGAGCAAAGAATATCTAGTTGTGGCGTTCGGTATTAGCGAGTGGGGTGAAATCTACACTAATGTGGCTTCGCTTACGGCTGTTACAGCTGATATGGAGTACTCAGGAAGTATTGACGTAGATTTGTATGAAGTGACAGCCTCTACTGCTAAAGTGCGTGCTACCCCTACCGCAGAGGTTGGAAACTATGTACACATTTTGCAAAAAAGTTCTGTGCTTTATGATACCTTTGAAGGAGACATTACCGCTTTAGCCTATGCAGGGGTGGCGGTCTTGGATGCTGTAAGTAAGGACTACGGCGGAGCACCTGATGGTGAGGTTGTCTTCAATGGAGCTGCGGATTTTGATATGGCTGCCTTCTGGGGAGTAAAGGCTTCTACTTCCTATGTGTATGCTATCTTTGGCGTTGATGCCGATGGTCTTGTTACATCTGAGATAAGCTTCGGTGAGTTTACTTCTCCTTCGTCAGCTGCTGCTTATACTTCGAACTATTACGATATCTCTAAGTACGGTGTGGCTGCTAAAAGAAATACGCTAGAAGCTCCTCGCTCTATGTCAGTGAAGAGAAGTAGCGTTGAGCCTGTGCTTCGCTCTGAGTTGGCAGGTGTAGTGGTTAGCTCGAAACCTAGCTTTAGATAAGCCTAGTTGTAGCCTTTAGTAGGCTGACTCCATAGGGGGTGAGTCTAGAGGTTATATACCTATTTTAGAAATGCGTAGTGCAAGTTTTGTGCTACGCATTTCTTGTGGCTTACCCCCTTGTCTTGTTGTGGCTTATTCTCAGAGCCATAGAAAATATGTAAAAAAGGTGCGACTCAGTGCAGAAAAATATATATTTTTTATATCTTTGTACGTTATTAGTAAGGTTGTGATAGCACCCTAGTAGTGCTAGACCTAAAAATAATTTAGCTGACTTAAGAGATAAAATTCAATGAAAAGTTTTGACAATAAACCCGTACCTACTCACGTTTGCATTATAATGGATGGCAACGGTAGGTGGGCTGTGCAAAACAATAAGGAGAAAGTCGATGGTCATAGGGCTGGTGTTCAGTCACTTCGCAGGTGTGTGATGGCGGCAAGAAAGAGAGGGGTTAAATTCCTAACGGTTTACGCATTCTCGACTGAGAACTGGGGTAGACCAAAGGACGAAGTCGAGGCTATTATGGAAATTTTCTCGATGGTGGTCTTGGAACAAGCAGCCGAACTGGCTAAAAATAATATTAGGCTAACCTTTATAGGGGGCAGAGAAGAACTAAAACCTGAGCTGCAAGAGAAAATGGCGCAGGCGGAGAATATAAAAATCGAGGCGGAAGAAATGACACTTGTAGTGGCACTTAACTATTCTGCGAGATGGGATATAGTGAATGCTGCAAAGGCTCTTGCGAGTAGTGGCGAGCAAATCACAGCAGAATCGCTGCAAAAGAATTTAAGTACGGGCGCACTGCCAGACGTGGACTTGGTAATTCGTACTAGTGGAGAACAAAGATTAAGTAACTTTATGTTGTGGGAGGCTTCTTATGCAGAGCTTTACTTTACAGATAAGCTGTGGCCTGACTTTGAAGAAAAGGACTTTGATGAGGCTATTGCTTGGTACACTTGCCGAGACCGAAGATTTGGAGTAAGAGAGCTTAATAATGATTAATGATTAGTGATTAATGAGTTTTAGTGAGATAGAGTGAGGGGGGAGATAGAATGAGAGTGAGGAGTGAGAAGTAAGGAGTGAGGAGTGAGGAGTAAGGAGTAAGGAGTGAGGAGTGAGAGGAGTGAGGAGTGAGGGGAGTGAGGAGTGAGGGGAGAGAGAAGAAAAATAACAAAAAAACAAAGTTGAAGAAATAAAATCCAGGGGTAACTTTGCATTAGACAAAGAAATTCCAAATATATTTAATTAAACTAATGTACAATAGTAGAGAAAGATTTAGAGTAGTGGCTTTTGTTGTCCTTTTGTTGCAAGGGACCCTAGCCTTTGCACAATCACAAAACGTGCCGAGTGATTCAATTGTGGAGAAAGTAAAACGTGTAGACTATGCAACTCAGTCGAAAAACTATGTCATAGGTAACCTTAAAGCCGAAGGGCTTCTGGCATTAAATCCTGACCTGCTTATCAGTACTACTGGGCTTGTTAAGGGTGACTCTATCCCTGTGCCAAGCGACAGAATCTCGTCCGTTACAAGACGACTTATGGATCAAAGACACTTTAGCGACGTTAGGGCTGAAACAACCTTCAGAGGCGATACAGTCGATATTACATTTGTCTTCGAAGAGAGACTACGTGTGAGACAGTGGAGATTCCACGGCACAAAAGGTAGCGAAGCTAAAGACATCCAAAAGAAACTCAAACTTAGACGTAGTGGCGAACTATCGGATAACGTCCTTATGAACGCTATGAAGGGTATCAAAGACTTCTACGACGAAAAAGGCTTTAGACTTGCTAAAATCGACATCGAAGTTACACCTGACTCTACCGTTAAGAACTTCGTGAATGTAGACTTCAAAATCGAAAGAGGTAAAAAAGTCAGAATCAAAGAAATCGAAATCGAGGGTAACGACAGTATAATCGACAGGAAAATCCGTAAAGCTATGAAAAGTACCAAAAAACTTGGTATTAACATCTTTGCCGATACGAAATACAACCCAGATAACTTTGAGGAAGATAAATTTAATATCATTAGCTACTATAAATCAAAGGGATATCGTGACGCTAGAATCGTGGCGGACTCTACCTTCGAAATTAAAGAAGGCAGGATAGGTATCTGGTTCAAAGTCGAAGAGGGTGAGAAATATTACTATGGCGATATCGACTGGTATGGTAACTCAAAGATGCCGACTCCATATCTTAACCAAATCGTGGGTCTGAAAAGAGGCGATACATACGATAGCGAGGCTATGGGTCGTAGAGTTGGTAGCATAATGGGCGAAATGGGCGAACTATCGGTAGCTAGCCTCTACCGTGACGACGGTTACCTAGCCTTTGCAATCGAACCAATCGAGAGAGTCCAAGGAGATACTGTCGATGTGGAGATACGTATGATTGAAGGTAAACAGTTTACAATAAACGAGGTTAACTTCGACGGTAATACACGTACAAATGACCGTGTGGTGCGTCGTGAACTAGACACTAGACCTGGGGAACTATACAGCCAATCGCTACTTATTCGTAGCTACCAAAGACTTGCGACAATGGGACAGTTCGATGCGCAAAGTTTCGCAACGCCAGATATTCAGCCAAACTTCCAAAACAATACCGTAGATATTAGCTACTCGCTCCAAGAGGTTAGTAAAGACCAGTTCGAACTATCAGGCGGTTGGGGTAGTGGTATGTTTATCGCTTCGGTAGGGGTGAACTTCACAAACGTGTCGATTCGTAAACTATTCCAAAAAGACGCTTGGAAACCTTACCCATCGGGTGATAATCAAGTCCTATCGTTGAAGTTCCAATCAAATGGTACATACTATACTGCTGGTTCGTTTAGCTTTACTGAGCCTTGGCTAGGTGGCAAAAAAGCTACTTCGCTTACATTCTCAGCTTATATCTCTGAACAAACAGATGCTTACTATTGGGGTACAACTCCTACTTGTTCGTTCCAAACAGTGGGTGTGTCGGTTGGACTCGGTAAGAGATTGGAATGGCCTGACCCTTACTTCCAGCTCTCGGTTGGTCTTAGCTACCAATTGTACACTCTAGACAATTGGTCGTACTTCCTAGTCTCTGACGGTACTTGTAATATCTTTGCGGTGGATATTAACTTCGGTCGTAGCTCTATTGATGACCCAGTTGGATATGCTACTCGTGGTAGCGAGTTTATGATTTCTACATCTATCACTCCGCCTTGGTCGCTATTTGATGGTAAAGACTATACAGACCCTGATATGACAGACGAAGAAAAATATCAGTGGGTTGAGTACTACAAAATTAACCTGTCGGCTAGATGGTTTATGCCTCTTACTCCTGATAATAAGCTAGTGCTTATGACTCGTGCACAGTTCGGTTACCTCGGTGCATATAACTCAAATAAGATTTCGCCATTCGAAGGCTTCGAAGTCGGCGGTGACGGTCTGACAACTTATAGCGTGTACGGTGTTGAGACTATCGGTCTTAGAGGTTATTCAAATGGCTCGCTTACCCCTTATGGTGACTACGGTCTTTACTCAAATGTGTACACCAAACTTACAGCTGAGCTTCGTTATCCAATCGTGAGAGAAGGTAGCACACTTGTATATGGTTTGGCTTTTGCTGAAGCAGGTAACGCATACGTAGATGTGAGCGAATTTAATCCATTCAACCTTAAACGCTCGCTGGGTGTAGGTCTGAGAGTTTACCTTCCTGTTCTCGGTATGTTAGGTGTTGACTGGGCTTATGGTTTCGACCCAGACTCGACAGACCCTACAACTGCTAGTGGCTCAAACTTCCACTTTACGATGGGTATGTCAATGTAATTTTGAAGAAAATCGCTCCGAAAAATTGCATATTTCATAAAGAATTGCTAAATTTGAAACTTCTTTGACCACTGAATCCTAGCGGGGCAGACGGTCAGAGAAAACAAAACTAAAAACTCGAAGATAAGAGAAGAATATAGAACAGAAAAGAATTTCTGTGTCGAGAAACTTGACTTTAGCTAAAGTAAGAAGATAGACTCGGCAAGATTTTTGAAATGACAAACCATAAAGGGAAGCCAATTGTGAGAAATTGCTCCCCGCAAAAGACGAAAATAATTTATTAAATAAAACACACTAAAGAAATGAAATTCCTAAAAACACTTCTAGTCCTAGCACTTTTTGTAGTATCAACTTCTGCTATGGCACAGCAAAAATTTGCAGTAATCTCAGCTAACGAAATACTAATGAAAATGCCTGAGCTTGCAGATGTACAAACTAAACTTCAAGAAGTTGAGCAAGGTCTTATGGCTGATATGGAAGCTATCCAGAAAGAGTACTCAACTAAGTTCCAAGAATTCCAAAAGAACGAAGCTACTTATACTCAAACAATGAAAGAGCAAAAGCAAAAAGACCTTCAGTCGCTTTACTCTCGCTACACTAGCTTCGAAAGTGTTGCGCAACAAGAAATGCAAGAACAACAGCAAATCCTTATGACACCTATCCAAGAACGCCTATTCAACGCTATCAAAGAGGTGGGTGACGAAAATGCCTTTGTATTTATCTTTGATAAAAGCTCAATGCTTTATATCTCAGAATCGCAAGTTGTAGATGCTTCACCACTTGTTGAAGCTAAACTAGGTATTGTAGCTCAGTAATTTTGTAGAGGAACAAAACTTTAGGGGCGGCTTTTAGAGGTTTAGAGAAGCTAAACTTTCACCCCTATTGGGTTATACAAAAAAATGAAAGGGTCTGGGGCTTAAAAATTTTGCCCCCCGAAATTACGAAGACTCTTAATAAATTTAGAACAGACCTATGTCTCTTACGCCAAGCAATAAAGCTTTAGTGGCGGCAATAGATTCAGGAGTTGGGGGATTGTCAGTCATAGCAGAGCTTAGATTGATACTCCCCCACAATTCTTTGATTTATTTTGCTGATAGTGCAAACTGCCCATACGGAGCTAAATCAAATAACGAAATCGAAAAACTTACTCTCAACGTAGCAGAGAAGGTTATCGAACTCGGTGCACAGATTGTTGTTGTGGCGTGTAATACTATGACTGCCTCGGCAATCAAAAGCCTAAGAAAGAGATGGCCAGAGGTCGACTTCGTGGGTATGGAACCTGCTATTAAACCTGCTGTAAGCTCCTCGAAGAAGCATATTGTAGGTGTGCTGGCTACGCAGGCAACACTCGGAGGCGAGCTTTATAATCACACGAAGAGTAGCTATGCCGAGGGAAGTCAAGTGATTGAGGTCGCTGGCAGTGGGCTAGTGGAGTTTGTAGAAGCACAGAGGTATCGAAGCGATGAGTGTAAAACACTTGTCAGAGAATATGTAGAGGAATTCCTAGACAGTGGAGCAGATAAAATTGTTCTGGGATGTACACATTATCCATTTTTGATAGGCGCAATTCAAGAGGTTGTCGCACCAGTCGAAAAAGAACTTGGGTATAAGATTGAAATTATTAACCCTGCACCTGCAATCGCTCAGAGGACTAAGGAGCTTGCAGCGGCAAGGGGAATTTTGGAGCGTGAGGGTGCGGCTGAAGTGCATTACTATACGAGCGGAGGGGATAGAGAGCTAGAGATTCTTAAGGGCTTTCTGGAGAATTTCGGTAATAGACCCCTAGGACTCTAACAGCATAGGGTTGTGGCAACATAGAGCTGTGACAGTATCGAGCTGTGGTAACATAGAGCTGTGACAGTATCGAGCTGTGGCAACATAGAGCTGTGACAGTATCGAGCTGTGACAACTCAAACATAAGAAGTGAGCCTATAAAAATAAGCCAAAGAAGCATTTGAGAGAGTGTGCTAGAGGTGTGGCTTGTCTAGGCGTGTAAAGTAGGCGTAGAAGGGTGAATTTGCCCTTTTAAATAGAGAAATTATCTTTATGGGTCAAAAGCGCAGTAGCTTTAGACTCGAAAATATAGAAACCCACAAACGAAAAGTAAAAAGAAAAGAAGTGTCAAGAAGTGAAAATAGCGTAGGGAAAAACGGCAGACAAACTGTTGAATCGCCAAGTGATACAAGGACTAGAGTTTCAAATGCTCAGAGTTCTTCTGGCTCTGTGCGCCGTGGCTCTAGTGGTGCTTCTCGAACTTCTTCTGCTAGGGATATTGTGGCACGTGCTGCCGCTGATAGAGTTGCGCAAAAACAAGGTGGCTCAGCGACAAGAACCTCTAGTGGCAGTGCTGCTGCGGGTAGGGTCTCTGTTGGCAGTACATCTACACGAAGTCGCACTACTGGTCAAAGAACATCGGGGCAAAGAACGACTGCCTCTTCGGCGGCTTCAGTCTCACGAAGTTCGTCTTCGACAGCCTCTACGGGGCGTGTTACCACTAAAAGTAGGGGAACGTCTTCTGCTTCTTCTGCATCACAAAGAAAGACAGCTGTCACTCAAAACTCCAAGAGTAAATCTGCTGGCTCGAATGCCAAAACCTCAAAGAGTAAAACAACCCCTAAGGCAAATAACACTCAGAAGGGTAATACAGATATGAAAATCTGGATAGCTATCGCTGTATCGTTTTTAACACTTATAGCACTGCTTTCTATGGTCTCGTACCTTATGTATTGGAAACAGGATGCGGATGTGGCGTACTTCTCGAAATATTTTGACTCTGATCTGCCAGATGCTGCAAACTGGGCTGGCAGATTTGGAGCATCGCTTGCCGATGCCCTTATAGGCGGATGGATGGGTGTGGCAGCCTTTTTTATGCCAGTATATCTAATCATACTAGCAGTGCAACTCGTCTCGCCTAAGAGACTCCGTGTACGTAGGGTAAAGACATCGCTTGTAGCTATTGCTATTGTTCTTTCGGTGGCGCTAGGTCATTTTCTAGGTTATAATCCAGAGGTCTTTGGCTCGGGCTGGGGCGGTCGCTCAGGAATCTATATTGCACAGACTCTGCATAGCTATATAGGCGTGGCAGGTACATCTCTACTTATTGTATTCCTCTCGATTGCTATACTTTATTATGCCTTTGGGCGTACAATAACTAGGCTCGTTACGCTCTTGGCTGCCCACCTTAAAGGGATGGCTCAAAGACGTAAAATAAGGAACGAACTTAAACGTCAACAACTCATAGAACAAGAGAATAAAAGGAGACAAAAAGTCCTAGAAATGCAAGAGCAAAGGCGTGATGCTCAGCGTTTGCAAAATGAGAATAGTATTAATGCAGAGTCGTCAGAGTGTGAGGGTGTGCGTGGGGATGAATCCCTAAGGCAATTGTCTAATACACCTAATCAAATGGGTTCTGAGAATTTCGGTTCTGAGAATTTGGGCACTGAAACTATGCAAAATAACACCTCTCAGACGACAGGAGAATTTTCTGTGCCAGTGAAAGGGGCGGGTTGTAACAGCTCTCTTATTAAGCTCGACAATGGGCAGTGGGGCTACTTTACTCATTACGACGAGTTAGGTAATCCTTTCTATTTTTATTTCGACCTTACGGCTCTTAGCTCTGCTGAACTCTTGACTAATGAGTCTAGCTCTGCTGCTGGCGCACATAAGAACGACACCCCTCAGAACAATAACCTAAACATTGATTCTAATACTATGAGAACAACTAAAACCCCACCAACTCTTGAGGCTGAAAACGAACCCCAAGAGAATGAAATGCAAGTAGTGATACGTGAGGAGACTCAGCAGACTACTGAAACTCAGCAGCAATCTACTGACGACACTTCTGTGCCCTTTATCGTTGAGACTCCAGAGCAAGAGCCTATGGCTATAAAGAACGTTGTCTCTGAAAGCCAACAGAAAGTTAACACACAAGAAGAAACCCCAAAAAATGGAGTAAGCTTCGAAATCGAAAAAGCGGAAGAAGAACAAAAGGTAGACAAAACAGAAATTAATACAACAAAGCTATACGACCCAACAGCGGAACTCTCGTCGTATCGTAAACCAATTGTCGAACTCCTGCAAAACCATACCCAAAGTGTCGTGGTGACAAAGGAAGAACTCGAAGATAATAAAAATAGAATCGAACATACTCTCAGTACATTCGGTATCAAAATAGACACTATCAAAGCAACTGTGGGGCCTACGGTTACTCTCTATGAGATTATTCCTGCCGCTGGGGTGCGTATTAGTAAGATTAAGAACCTTGAGGACGATATCGCCCTTAGCCTTTCGGCTCTCGGTATTCGTATTATTGCCCCGATTCCTGGGAAAGGGACAATCGGTATAGAAGTGCCAAATACTAATAAAGAAACGGTCTCTATGTCGTCGGTTATCTGTTCTGCGAAGTTCCAAGATGTGAAGGCGGAACTGCCTATTGCCCTTGGTAAAACTATCCAAAACGAAACCTTCGTCTTTGACCTTGCAAAGATGCCTCACCTCCTTGTGGCAGGGGCTACGGGGCAAGGTAAATCGGTGGGGCTTAACGCTATTATAACGTCGCTGCTCTATAAGAAACACCCTTCGGAACTGAAATTCGTCCTTGTAGACCCTAAGAAAGTTGAGCTTACTCTATATGCGAAGCTAGAGAAACACTTCCTAGCAAAAATGGAGTGCGAAGAAGAAGCCATTATAACAGATACTCAAAAGGTAGTCTACACCCTTAACTCACTGTGTAAGGAGATGGATGCTAGATACGACCTGCTGAAAATGGCGGAAGTGCGTAATATAGTGGAGTATAACAATAAGTTTATCCACAGAAGACTCCTCCCTACAAAGGGGCATAGGTATCTGCCATACTTTGTGGTAATTATCGACGAGTTTGCAGACCTTATTATGACAGCTGGCAGGGAAATTGAAACCCCGATTGCTCGTATAGCGCAGTTGGCTCGTGCCGTGGGTATTCACCTTATTATCGCAACGCAAAGACCTACAACAAATATCATTACAGGGGTTATCAAAGCGAACTTTCCTGCTCGTATAGCCTTTAGAGTGACTTCGATGATTGACTCACGTACTATCCTCGATACGCCAGGAGCTAATCAGCTCATTGGGCGTGGGGATATGCTAGTGTCAACTGGTAGCGAACTTACACGGGTGCAGTGTGCATTTATTGACACGCCAGAGGTTGACGATATAACAAGGTTTATCTCGCAGCAGAGAGGATATCTAACTGCCTATGAACTCCCAGAGTATGTGCCAGAATCAGAGTCAGGTGGAGCGAAAGAGGTGGATATGAGTCGTAAAGACCCTCTGTTTGAGGAGGTGGCTCGTCACGTGGTCTCTACCCAAACAGGCTCTGCTTCGACAATTCAGCGTAAGTTCTCGATTGGATTTAACCGTGCAGGTAGAATCGTTGACCAATTGGAGGCTGCTGGCATAGTAGGTGCACAGAGCGGTAGTAAGCCTCGTGAAGTGCTTATTAAAGACCCTATGACCCTGGAGATGATGCTAGAGGACTAAACTTTGTGGAGAGTCGAGAGAGAGTCGGGAGAGAGTCGGGAGAGAGTCGGGAGAGAGTCGGGAGAGAAGCGAGAATGAGGCGATACTTCTATAGACTTTAGAGAAGAAAAGAATACACATTTTAAGAATAACAATATATAAAAAACATAAACAAAAAAGACAGATGAACAGTAAAGTACTTCTAATGATTCTAGATGGCTGGGGCAAAGGCGATCAGTCCAAAAGCGATGCAATCTATTCGAACAAACCAGAGTTTATTAACTCGCTTATGGCTAACTATCCAAATTCAGAGCTACGTACCGATGGCGAGAATGTAGGTTTGCCAGACGGTCAGATGGGTAACTCGGAGGTGGGTCACCAAAATATTGGTGCAGGACGTATCTTGTTCCAAGACCTTGTGAAGATTAATAGAACCATCAAAGATAATGCCCTTGGGCAAAACCCTGAGATTAAAGCTGCACTCGACTATGCTAAAGAAAAGGGCGTAAAGGTTCACTTCCTTGGACTTGCTTCAAATGGCGGTGTGCACTCATCTTTGGAACATCTGTATGCTCTTACAAACCTTTGTAAGGAGTGGGGTCTAGAGAAGGTATATACGCACTGTTTTATGGATGGTCGTGACACTGACCCTAAGAGCGGTAAAGGCTTCTTGGAGGAAATCGAAGCTAAGGCATTCGGTAAGATTGCAACGGTTGTGGGTCGCTACTATGCGATGGACAGAGATAAGCGTTGGGAGAGAGTTAAAAAGGCGTATGACCTTCTTGTCGGTGGCGTAGGTGTAGAGGCTACAAGTGCTGCCGAGGCTATCCAAGCGTCGTACGACAATGGCGTTACAGACGAATTTATCGACCCTATTATCCTAGAGAAAGAGGGTACAATCGCAGAGGGAGATGTGGTTATTTTCTATAACTTCCGTAACGACCGTGCTAAAGAACTTACAATTGTTCTTACACAAACAGATATAGAGGAAGAGGGTATGAAAACACTTCCGCTATACTACTGCACAATGACTCCTTATGATTCGTCGTTCAAGGGTCTGCATATCCTTTTCGATAAGGAGAATGTGCAAAATACCCTGGGAGAGTATATCTCTTCGAAGGGTCTTTGCCAACTTCGTATTGCTGAGACTGAGAAATTCGCTCACGTGACTTTCTTCTTTAATGGCGGTAGAGAGGTGGCTTTTGAGGGCGAGAGCCGTATTTTGGTTGCTTCGCCAAAGGTTGCTACTTATGATCTTCAACCTGAGATGTCTGCACCTGAAATTACCGAGAAACTTGTTGCTGAGCTGAACAAAGGCGAAGAAGATTTCGTATGCTTGAACTTTGCCAATGGCGATATGGTGGGTCATACAGGTATCTATGAGGCTATTTCTAAGGCTGTGAAGACTATTGATAGCTGTGTGAAAGAGGTAGTAGAGGCTGCAAGGGCAAATGGCTACACGGTGCTTATTACGGCAGACCACGGTAATGCTGACAATGCAGTTAATGCTGATGGTTCGCCAAATACAGCTCACTCGCTTAACCCTGTGCCGTTTATCGTTGTAAGCGACGAGATTAAGGCTGTTCGCAGCGGTGTGTTGGCAGATATTGCCCCTACGGTTCTTACGATTATGGGTCTGGAAGTGCCAGCGGATATGACTGGTAAGTCTTTGGTTGACTAATTTTATTTTTTTAGTGAGGGGATAGCTTTGATAGGCTTTCTCCTCACTTCTTTAAAGGGGGTTTTTAGAAGTCCCATAAATTTATACGAGAGAGAAAAAAGTTATGAAAATATTACTATTAGGCTCTGGTGAGCTAGGAAAGGAATTCGTGATTGCAGCACAGCGAATGGGTCAACACGTGGTGGCTTGTGATAGCTATCAGGGTGCGCCTGCTATGCAGGTTGCCGATGAGAGTGAGGTTTTTGATATGCTTTGTGGCGAGTCGCTTCTAAGCGTTGTGGAGAAGCATAAGCCTGATTTTATCGTGCCAGAGATTGAGGCTATCCGTACCGAAGCACTCTTTGAGTGTGAGGAGCGTGGGGTGGCGGTGGTGCCTAGTGCTAGGGCTGTGAACTTTACGATGAATCGTAAAGCAATACGTGACTTGGCAGCGGTCGATTTAGGGCTGAAAACGGCTAAATATAAGTATGCTAAAACGCTTGGTGAACTGCAAAGTGCTGCTTCGGAGATAGGTTTTCCTTGTATTGTAAAGCCCCTTATGTCTTCGTCGGGCAAGGGTCAGTCTATGGTGCGTAGCGAGGAAGAACTTGCAGGTGCGTGGACTTATGGCATCGAGGGCAGTCGTGGCGATATCGAGGAACTTATCGTCGAAGAGTTTATAAAGTTCGATAGCGAGATAACGCTTCTTACCGTTACTCAAAATGGCGGTGAGACTCTTTTCTGTCCTCCTATTGGGCACGTTCAGAAGGGTGGCGATTATCGTGAGAGTTTCCAGCCTGCGCCTGTGAGTGCAGGGCATTTGAAGGAGGCGCAAGATATGGCAGCAAAAGTTACCGAGGCGTTGGGAGGTGCAGGTCTTTGGGGTGTAGAATTTTTCTTGAGCCAGAGCGGTGGGGTCTATTTTTCGGAGCTGTCTCCACGTCCGCACGATACAGGTATGGTAACGTTGGCAGGAACTCAGAATTTCAACGAATTTGAGCTTCATTTGCGTGCTGTGCTCTCTATTCCTATCCCTGCGATAGAACAGCAGTATATCGGTGCTAGTGCCGTTATTTTGGCTGCAAAGGAGTCTGACTCTCAGCCAGAGTATAGGGGTGTGGCAGAAGCTATGGCGGTGGCTCGTACAGATATCCGTATCTTTGGCAAGCCTACAACTCGTGTGAATAGACGTATGGGTGTAGTGTTGGCTTATGGAGACTGTGCCGGTAGTCTTGACGAAGTGAGAGACAGAGCAAAGGCAGCAGCTGCTTGTGTAGAGGTAATCTAGATTTTTTTGGGAGATCTTATTCGTTGTTTTACAGCGAGTTTGGAGATGCGTAAAAATAAAATTAAAAAATTTTTTTAAAAAAATTATAAAAAAATTTGCATAAATAAAAAAATCGTTTTAGATTTGCAGTACGAAAAACAACGAAACTTTTAAAAACTCAGAAATTATGTTCGCATTTAGTCTAAATAACACTTGTTGGTGGCAATCATACGGTAAAATAGTATGATTAGACTTCTTGTTGATATGTAAATAATAGAATATTCAAAACTGTCTGATCGCTCGGACAGTTTTCTTTTTTTTGTATAGGGGAGCCTGTTCGGGTTGAGAGGATTAAATTTTTAAAAAAAAATATAAACTCAAAAAAACTTAAAACAAAATGGAACGTACAAAAAGATTTATTCTCCCAGAAAGTGAACTCCCAACCCAATGGTATAACATCGTGGCAGATATGCCTAATCAGCCACTTCCTCCAATCCACCCAGGCACAAAGCAACCACTAAAGCCAGAGGATTTGTATCCTATCTTTGCTAAGGAACTTTGTCATCAGGAACTTAACACAACACAGGATTTCTTTGATATCCCGCAAGAGGTTCGTGAGCATTACAAGAATTACCGTACCACACCGCTAGTTAGAGCATTCGAACTAGAGAAGGCTCTAGGTACTCCCGCACATATTTACTTCAAGAACGAAAGTGTTAGCCCGATTGGTTCCCACAAAATTAACTCAGCTCTTGCTCAGGCTTATTATTGTAAGAAGGAAGGTATCACTAACATTACCACTGAGACGGGTGCTGGCCAGTGGGGCGCAGCTTTGTCTTATGCTGCACGTGCTTTTGATCTTGAACTAGCGGTGTATATGGTAAAAGTAAGTTACGAGCAGAAACCTTATCGTAAGTCAGTTATGCAGACTTTTGGTGCTCAGGTTGTGCCTTCTCCTTCGATGAGTACTGAGGCAGGGCGTAAGATATTGACTGAAAATCCTACTTGTTCGGGTTCACTTGGTATCGCTATTTCTGAGGCGGTGGAGTTGGCTATTAAGACAGATAACTGTAAATATACTTTGGGGTCGGTGCTTAACCACGTTACTTTGCACCAGACTGTTATCGGTATGGAGGCAGTTAAGCAAATGGAGATGGCAGGCGAGTATCCAGATGTAGTTATTGGCTGTTTCGGTGGTGGGTCGAACTTTGGTGGTTTGGCGTTTCCATTCTTGCGTAAGAACATTAAAGAGGGTAAGACTACACGCTTTATTGCTGCCGAGCCTGCTAGTTGTCCTAAGTTGACACGTGGTATTTTCCAGTATGACTTTGGTGATGAGGCAGGTTATACACCACTATTGCCAATGTTCACATTGGGTCATAATTTCGCTCCTGCAAATATTCACGCAGGAGGTCTACGATATCACGGAGCAGGTGTTATTGCGTCACAGTTGTTAAAAGATGGATTAATTGAGGCTGTTGACATTGAGCAATTGGATAGTTTCGAGGCGGGATGTTTATTCGCTCGCACAGAGGGTATTGTACCTGCTCCTGAGTCGTGCCACGCTATTTGTGCAGCGATTACAGAGGCTAAGAAATGTACCCAGACAGCCCAGAGCAAGGTTATCTTATTTAACTTGTCGGGACACGGTTTGATAGATATGTCTTCTTATGATCAGTATTTGGCAGGTGACCTACAAAATTACCGCCTCACAGATGAAGAGATTGCTAAGAATATTAATGCGTTGGAGCGAGTAATATAATATTTTGTTTTTAGTTTATAGACGAGCTCTTAAGAGGGGGTGTGCTAAATTAGCGCACCCTTTTTTTAATGATTAATCATTACTCACTACTCATTAAAAAGGAACTCCTCTATGTCTCGTCGCTCACGTTTTGTAGGGCGACCTGCGCCACGCTCTCGTACACCCATACTAGCTAAACGTGACATCTCTAGCTTCTCAACCTCCTCGGCTGATGTTATGTCAAGCAGATAGTCACTCACTAACTTTGCGCCAACTCGTCGCTCAGTTATCCCTATAATCTTATATGAAAATATCGCAGGCATCCGCTTAACCCCTATAACATCGCCTATCGAAAGCTCCCTGCTAGGCTTCGCATTCACTCCATTGATAAGTACACGTCCGCCCTTTAATGCCTCAGCTGCATCGCTACGAGTCTTTGCCAATCGTACTGCCCATACAAATTTATCCGCTCTTACTCCCATATCTTTATTCTGATTTATTTGCCTCTTCCTGCAAAGGCTTCTTCTTAGTATTTGCAATGTTCATAGCTCGTGCAGCTCCCATAAGTACAAAATTCTCAACCGCACTTACCACGTCCGTCATAACCTCTGGAATCTTCTCATTATCCTCCTCGCTCCACTCCCCTAAAACATAGTCTATCTGCCCCCCACGTGCAAAATCGCCACCCACGCCCACACGTAAGCGTGCATAAGCCTGAGTGCCCAATACTGCATTGATATCCTTAAGCCCATTGTGCCCACCGTCCGAACCCTTAGTCTTCATCCTCAAAACCCCAAGGTCAATTGCGATGTCGTCCACAACAACCAAAACCTTATCTAGCTCTATCCCCTCCTTCTGCATCCAATAAGCCACAGCCTTGCCGCTAAGGTTCATATAGGTAGAAGGCTTAAGGAGTGTCAATAGCTTGTTCTTAACCCGAATATGCGCCACATCACCCAACCTCTCGGTCTTGAACGCCACGCCCTCCCTCTTTGCCACAAGGGCATCAAGCGATTTAAACCCCACATTATGACGAGTATTCTCATACTCCCGACCAGGATTCCCCAGCCCCACGATTAAATATTTCATTTCTATAAAGATTGTTGTTTCTCACAAAATGCAAAGATACGACTTTTGAACAATAAACTTAGCCGATTGCCTAAAAAACCTATATACTACATACTGAATACCAAAGCCGATACTCTAACAAAAATTAACGCCAGTAATGACTACGTGTCATTACTGGCGTTATGAATGTCAATGCCACTAACGGTGCTAATGGCTTTGAGAAGATTTATTTCTTCGCTGCTGCTGCCGCTGCTGCTGCACCACGAGCTGCACGTGTCATACGTACTGCACAAACTGCTGTTGTAGCAGGTGTAAGAAGTGCTAGGTTCTCAACAGTGATGTCGCCTACGAAGATACTCTTGCCTAGTGCAAGTGAAGTTACGTCGATGTCGATTGAGTCTGGAAGGTGCTCCTCTAGACCTGATACTCTGATTTTACGCTTTGAAAGTTGAAGCTTACCACCAAGTTTCACACCCTCTGCGTTACCATAAAGCTTAACTGGAAGGTCAATAACGATTGGTTTGCCAGGAATTACACGGTAGAAGTCGATGTGAATAGGCTCGTCAGTCACTGGATGGTACTGAACGTCACGCATTACTACAGTTTCTTTTGTGCCCTCGATATCGAAAACTACGATATAAGATTGAGGAGTGTAGATAAGTTTCTTAAGCTCTACTTTGTCAACAGAAAGGTGAGTAGTGTCGCCACCACCGTAAATTACACAAGGTACACCGTCTGCATAACGAACTGCCTTAGAAGCTTTCTTACCGAAGTCTTCACGCTTTTTAGCTGGGATTTCTAGATTTATCATCTCTTTTTTTAGTTGTTTTTAGTTGTGCTACTCAGCCCTAGCCCTATCGCTAACGCCCCATCACACAGTTTTTAAGGCTGCAAATATAACGCATTATTTTTGTAAATCCAAATTTGTTATAGCCTTGTTCGTTAATAAAATCTTTTTTTTAGGTTTTTTTGTCTTTTTTATGAAAAAAAGTTTTGTAGTTCGTTTTCTTTTCGTTACATTTGTGTTACAAAAATAACAGAAAAAATTTATACCTAATCTTTCAAATTTTCAAAACCGAAATGGCACAAAAACTAAAAATTCGTGATTTGACCCTTCGAGACGGTCAGCAGTCGTCATTTGCTACAAGAATGACCCAATCTCAAATCGACAGAGTACTACCTTTCTATAAGGATGCAGGCTTCTATGCTATGGAAGTATGGGGCGGTGCAGTGCCTGACTCAGTGATGCGTTATTTGGGAGAGAACCCTTGGCATCGTCTAGAAAAGATTAAGGCGGCTGTGGGTGATGTTAGTCTTTTGACGGCTCTTTCACGTGGACGTAACCTCTTTGGTTATGCTCCATATACTGATGAGATTATCGACGGTTTTTGCCGCAACTCTGTAGAGTCGGGACTAGGTATTATGCGTATCTTCGATGCGCTTAATGACGTTGACAATGTAAAGAGCACTATTAAATATGTGAAGAAGTATGGCGGCATCGCTGACTGCGCTATTTGTTATACTATCGACCCTAAGGAGGAGAGTGCACCTGCACCTGCTAAAAAGGGTGGTTTCTTGGGTCTTTTCGGTAAGAAGGCGGCAGCTCCTGCTGAAAAGGAGCTAATCTTTACTGACGAGTATTTTGTTGACAAGGCACGTCAGATGGTTGACCTTGGTGCGGATATGATTACCATTAAGGATATGTCGGGTCTTATTCCTCCACAGCGTGTATATGACCTTATCAAGAAGTTGAAGAGCGAATTGGGTATAGCGGTTGACTTCCACACTCACTGTACTCCTGGCTATGGTCTTGCTTCTGTTGTGTCGGCTATTGCTGCTGGTGTGGATATCGTTGACACTAATATTTGGAATTTCTCGGGTGGTCCTGCTGCTCCTTCTATTGAGTTCATATATTTGTTCTGTAAGGAAATGGGTGTAGAGATGGATGTTAATATGGAGGCGGTAGCTAAGATAAATGGTGAGCTATACTATATACGTAAGGAGTTGGCGGAAGTGGATGCCGTTAAGATGTTCCCTAAGCCATTTAATCCACTTCTAGAGAACTTGCCAGCAGATATGGCAGCAGAGGTTAAGCGTGCGGCTAAGGCTGCTATGGAGTGTGACGAGGCTACTCTTATGGATGCTTGTCGTAAGATTGAGGATTTCTATGGATTCCCTCCTCCAAACGAGCTTGTTAAAAAGGCTGAGATTCCTGGTGGTATGTACACAAATATGGTGGCTCAGTTGAAGGCACTTAAGAGCGAGGAGATATTGGAGGCTGCTATGAAGTTGATTCCTCAGGTACGTAAGGATGCAGGTTTGATACCACTTGTAACGCCTACTTCTCAGATTGTTGGTGCTCAGGCGGTGAACTGTGCTCTTGACCTTAAGAATGGCAAGGCTATGTACACTACACGTTCTAATCAGTTTGTGTCTCTTGTGAAGGGTGAGTATGGTAAGACACCAGTTGCTATTGACCCAGCGTTCCGCAAGCAGATTACTGGTAGTGAGGTAGAGACTCCTTATGATACTAGTGGTTATAAGATGCAGGACAATCCTGTGTTGGCGGCTACTGGCAATCCACTTGCTGAGAATGAGAAGGAGATTTTGCTTCTTGAGTTGTTCCCACAGGTTGCACGTGGTTATTTGACTAAGGTTAAGGAGGACGAGGCTAAGAGGGCTAAGGGTGAAGTTGAGGAGGTTGTAGTAGAGGAAGCTAAGGAACTTGAAGTTGTGGGTTCTGTTGTTACTTCTCCGATGCCTGGTAAGGTCTTCCAGTTGTGTGTGAAGGTCGGCGATAGTGTTTCGGATGGTCAGGATGTGATTATTTTGGAGGCTATGAAGATGGAGAATAATATCGCTACGATGTACAGTGGTAAGGTTCGTCAGATTTTCGTTAAGGAGGGAGACACTGTTGCGGCAGATGGTCGTTTGATGGAGATTGAGTAGAATCTTACTTTAATGATTAATTATTAATGTTTTAGGGGGCTTTTGCCCCCTTTTTTTGTGCCATAATTATAGAACAAACAGAAGCCCTCGCCACAGTAGTGCAACCAAAATCTAGCAGCCCTGCACCCAAGTCCTGGGAAGGACCGCCCGTCCGGCGTAAGGACGATGGCAGGCGGCTTCGGGGCGGCTTTCACTGGATGAGAGAGGTTAGCGGTGGGGGGGATAACATCCCCAAAAATTCTCTGAAAGAGAATTTCCCCCCCGCCATAAAATCCCAAGCTATAAATAACTTACACCCGAAAAGAACTTCCGCTAAGAGCCACAGCAAAATAAAACAGTCTGTTAATTCTTTTTAGAGAATTTTATAAGGAAAAATATAACAAAAGTCATAGTGAAGGCAGAGACTAAAGCCTTTAATGCAGTTATGCCTATTTCTTTATTCTTTGAAAATACGTAAAATGCGATAAACGCTATCGTATAAAGGCAAATAAAAATATATATACTCCTTTTCATAATTTCAAGTATGAGTTTAAATTTTACCTAAAAAAAGTCAAGTGACAAAGTTAGGGAAATATTTTGGAAGTAACTAGCAGCCTGAGGGAAACAAACGATTTAAAGCTACATTTTGTGAGAGACCAAGCGCAAACGGATGCGAGGCTGTGTAGAGCTAGCTGTTTTGCGAAGGAACGAGCAAAACAGAGCGGTGCCGCCACCCCACAGTGGCAGCGCTTCTGCTACCGCCCTGGAAGCGATACCCCTTGGCGGCTCCGAGGAGGAGCTCTTCCTTTTATAGGTATTAGGTATTAGGTATTAGGTATTATGGGTCTATTTTCGGGGTTCTGTTCTGGCAGAAGCTATTTGAGGTGTAAGCTATTTCTAGCTTTGGATTTTGGGGCGGTGGGGGGAAGATTCTCTTAGCAGAGAATCTAGGGGAATAAAATTCCCCCCACCGCAAACCGCTCTCATCCAGTGTGAGCCGTGTGAAAGCCGCCTGCCATCGTCCTTACGCCGGACGGGCGGTCCTTCCCAGGACTTGGGTGCATGGCTGCTAGCCTAGGGTTGTACTACTGTGGGGGTGGGGCTTCTATTTGCTCTATAATTATGGCAAAAAAAAGGGGCTGTTAAACCCCTAAAACATTAATCACAATCATTAATCACTAATCATTAATCACTAATTATTTGTAGCTTATTGACTTAAAGGTATAAGGAACACCCTCAACTGTCAAAGTAGTGCCGCTAACCAAACTAGCATTTGCGATACCTAAACTCAATGCCACATTAGGACTCAATGAAGTGCCATAAGAATCAAAAACACTATAACCCAAAGCCTCTATTACCACACCGCTACCAGTAGCCAACTCTAACTCACTAAGAGATAAACACAAACTAAATGCAGAACTGCCCAACTCACGTACACTAGGCAATGATACACGAGAAAGTAACTCACTCTCCGCAAATACATACTCCCCAACACTCTCTACAAGCGGAAAAGATAACTCAGTCAATATATCACATCGACCAAACGCATACTCCTCAATGTAAGTAACAGCTGGCAAATCAACAGACACAAGCTTAGCACAATCATAAAACGCATAATCACCGATATAAGCCGCATTCTCCGCACTAAACTCCTCCAAAGAATAACAAGTGTCAAACATACTCTGGCTAACCATACGCACCTTAGGAAGTGATGCCTTCTTCAATGACACACAAGCACCAAACAAACGGAAACCCACCGTGTCAACCTCTGGGAAACTGACCTCCTCCAACTTGCTACAAGCCAAAAAGATGTCAATACCCAGTACCGTAACCTTAGGCATTGTAACAGAGGTAAGAGATGTACAATAAGAGAACGAATCATCCTCAACAATCAACAACTCGTCCATAGGAAAATCCTCCAGCTTCGGACACTTGTTAAAGCCAGCAAACTGTATAACCTTAAGTGAAGGCAACTCCACCGTGCGAAGCACCGTACAATCCTTAAAGCCCAAAAGACCTACATTAGTCAAAGACTCCATAGAAACCTCCTCAAGTGCACTACAAAAGTTAAATCCACAAGTGCCAATAAACCTAGCCTTAGGTAAATCTATAATCTTAAGTGCCGTACAATAAGTAAACATATTGTCGCTCACATAAGTTAGCTCAGGCATATACACGTCCGTAAGTGCCGAACAAAAACGAAGCGAACCATATCCACTAGTGGTTGCCGTAGCAAAAGATACACTCTGAAGTCCATAACACCTCCACAATGAGTTATCGCCAAGACCCGTAGCCTTAGGCGCACTAATAGATACCATAGCATCAAGAATATAGCCGTCATAAGTAGCGAACGACTCCATATCACCTGCTACCCTCTGAGCCTCCTCTATAATGCGTGCACGTGTACTAGCATTGCTGCCCTGTACCATATCTGGCTCAGGCTGTACATAAGGGTCATAACCATCGCCTACCTCATACCACTGCATAAGTGCTGCGTGTGGCAAAAATTCCAAATTCGGAAGCTCAATAGATATTGTGCGGTCAGTGCCCGAAAGTGCATTCAAAGCCTCTCGTACTCCATAAAAATCAGATGTCTTTGCCTCGCTGTCAATAATTACCCAAGTATTAGACTCAGGAATGTTATCAGCCGAAATATCCGCAAGAGTACACTCTGCACTTCCCGATGACTCAGCTGTGAAATCCTCTGCCAAATTCTGCGATACACTAACAGTCGCTCCTCTCTTGAAATCAAAGCCATCGCTATACTTCATAGTATAGGTATTATATGAACCCACAACACGAAGTGTCAAAGTATTCTCAGAAGCATAGCTAGGAAGCATCTCTATGTCCAACTGCAAAGTAGTAGTGCCCGAACCGTTCAAAACAACGCCGCCAACAGTGCTAGCCATTGTCTCAGTGCCATACACAACCTCGCCACAATCGCTCAGTAGTGAAACATCACCTGCGACCGTGAAAACGTCTTTGTTCGCCTCCAAGTAAATCTCTTGTATAGTCTCGTTAGCAGAAATGCCCGTTAGCTCCAAAGAGAAAATAGAAGAAGCCGAATAGAACTGTACCTCAGAGATACTATAATTATCCTCAGAGACGCACTTCGCAGGATTCAACGCCCCTCCGACCATAAGTCCCTTAGAGTCTAACCCACCTGCTTCAATCTGCTGTAAAGAGAAATCAACCGCCACAGTACCTTCGGTCTCATTAACCTCATACCCTCCGAAAACATAGGGATAAAGAGCCACTAAATCTTTCGTGCCAGTCCAAGAAACAAGATTGCCGCTAAATTGTGCAGAAGTGCCATAGCTGCCAGAACTGAAACATTGATTTGCATTAATCTCCGTATCGAAAACATAGACCGAAATCTCGTCAGTTTCACTCCAACGAAGAGAGCCATCCTCTGGGCAAGTCGCTATAAACTGTACTGCTGTAACAAAGCCATCTTCTTCAACGTTAGGTGTGGTTGTCGTCTCCTCGCAAGAAACAACTGCAAATGCTGTGAGAAGCATTAAAAAAGAAAGAATCTTTTTCATAAATTTTTAAGGTTTTAGATTGTTATGGGAACTGTTCGTGTGTGGCTCAAAAAAAAGCGCACCCTATAAGTGTTGCAAAGATATGAATATATATATTATAAAAGAAATTTTGTAGTGGCTATATGCGTATTTTATTTGATATTTCTACAAATTCTATGTACATTTGTCACACATTGAAAAGCCCTTCTAAAGGAATATGTGCCTGTCAACTGGTTCTTCAAGGCATAGATACTTCATAGGGTATGGCAACACGGTAGTAGCTTTACTGCAATTAACTAGCAAAATATTCCACAAACCGAAGAACCAGCATATAAAAACGATATGAAAAAACAATTACTTTACCTTCCCCTTTTGTTATTGGCTGCCACGTTCAACTTCTCGTGCGAGGAGAGTGAGGCAGATGTAGAAATCCCTGTAATTTCTGTTGAGCTAAACAAAAGCACCCTAGAAATAGGTGTAGGAGAAACTGCTAAACTAACAGCTGTAATCACACCCGAAGATGCAACAAACCAAGCCACAAGATGGGAGAGTGCCAACTTAGAGATAGCAACAGTCTCTGACGAAGGTCTCGTGATGGGTATTGCCGAAGGTGAGGTTATAATTACTGTGTACAGCGATGAGTCGTCTCTTATTAGTGATGTCTGCACGGTAACTGTTTCAACAAACAGCCCAGGCGATGAACCAGGTACTGGCGGCGAAGAGGGTGAAATCGAACTTACCCTTGCAGAGATTGATGCCGAAAATCTTCCAGAGGAGACTATTTGGGTCTTTACAGATGCTACGGCTACTTCTTCTGATAGTTTCGCTCTTTTGCGCTCTGCAATTGCTGCTTCGCCAAACGATATCACTGTGAAATTCAAAAACCTTACAAGCCTTGTTCAAAGTGCACTAGAGGTTTCTGATGGCTCGCTAGCGAAACTCGTTAAAATCGAAGCCCCTAGCCTTAAGGGTATCGGTATCTCTGCCCTAAAGGGTTGTACTGGACTATCTGAACTTCTAATTCCTGTGGCAACAACTATCGAGGCGGCAGGTCTTGGCGGATGTAGTGCCCTTGTGTCGCTTGATATGCCAGCCATTCAGTCTATTGGTTACGGTGCATTCTACGGATGTAACAACCTTGTTGAGCTAAGTGTAAACGAATCTTACTACTCTTTCGAAGATGGAGTACTATATAATTCAGACAAGAGTCTTATCCATACTTATCTGCCTGCGAACACCGCTACGACATACGTTGCCCCTAGCAGCGTTATAGGTGTAGGCGTTGACGCATTCTATGACTGTGACAAAATCGAGGAGATAACTATCGAAAATGCCTATATCGTGGGTGACTTTAGCTTCTCATACTGTGGCAAACTTCGCAGCGTTTCACTTCCACTTGTAGAGACTATTGGAGGCAAGGCATTTATTAGCTGTACTTCGCTAGAGACGCTTGAAGCTCCTATCGTTTCGACTATCGGTTCAGATATACTCTATGGCTGTACTTCTATTACGGAGGTTAACTTCCCTAAGGCTGAGACTATTGACTATGGCGCATTTGCTCACTGTTCTTCACTAGAGAGTGTATCTCTTCCAATGATTAAGACCATAGGCATTGACGCACTATACGAATGTCCTAAGCTCACTAGCCTTACAATGGGTACAGAGTCGTGGGTTGAAGATATTAGCACATATCTATTCGGATGGGATGGCGATGCTACAAATATTGACTTTACGACTGGTAGCGCAAATGGTACTTATGAAAAGGATGGCTACTGGGTTATCTCAGCTACTAATGTTAAGATTGGACCATTCAAATCTATCACTGGCGCAGACGAATATACTGAGTCTACTTCTAATGAATACACCCTGGCGACAATCCCTACAAATGGTGCTCTTATCGACAGCGATACGTGGATTATAACAAATAACTCAACTGCTACTTCGGCAAACTTCGAGAATCTATACCTTGCCCTTAAGACGGCTGGTAGAATGATTTCATTGGAGTTTCCAGAGATTCCAAATATCCCAGAGAACGCTTTCAATGCCCTTACAACGGTTAAGTCGGTTAGTGCTCCTATGGCACTTTCTATTGGCGAGTATGCCTTTGATATATGCACAGGACTTACAGATGTTTCGTTCCCTAAGGTTCAGAGCATCGGATGGCAGTCATTCTATGAGTGTACTTCGCTTACTACTCTTTCGTTTCCAGAGCTTACCTCTACGGAGATGGGGGCGTTTGGTAAGTGTAGTTCGCTTACAACATTCCTCGCTCCTAAGCTGCAAAATATCGCTGCCTATGCCTTTAGTGAGTGTTCAGTCCTCTCTACGGTCGATTTCTCGTCAGTGCTTACTATTGCTGAGATGGCGTTTATGTATGATTTTAAACTAGAAGTTGTCTCTCTTCCAAAGGCAATGACTATTGGGGGTGGAGCATTTGGGGCTAGCTATGTTAAGACTATTAGTGCGCCAGTGGCTACATCTATCGAGAAGTTAGCCTTTAGTGTGTGTCCTTACCTTGAGTCTTTGACAATTGCTACGGAGTCTACTATTACTTCTGCTGTGTCGACACTGTTCGACAATACAGACCTTTCGGTTGTAGACCTTACGACAGCGGCTAATAATGGCACAACGGTCGATGGCACTAGCTGGACATTGCCTGATGGCGCAGGTAGCACATTCACTGTTAGTGGCTTTAAATCTATCACTGTCGAAGAGGAGGAAATTACTGACCCAGATGCAACGGCGGAATATACACTTGCTACGATTCCAGAGGATGGCTCAACAATTGTCGGCGACACTTGGGTTATTACGGATAGTGGAGTAGTCTCAAATGCACTTTTTGTTAGACTTCAAAGTGCACTTGCTACTGCTGGTCGCCCTATTGCCCTTGAACTTCCAAACCTTACAGTTATACCTGCTAATGGCTTTACTACGGCTTGTATATACCTTACGTCTCTTAAAGCTGCTTCGGCTACAACTATCCTTACAGATAGCTTTGCAAATGCTATATCACTTCAACAGTTGGAGCTTCCATCTCTTACTACGGCTGCGGCACTTGCCTTTAATAACTGTGGCAACCTTGCTCGCTTGACTATGGCTACAACCTCTACGATGGAGACGATAGAAACCTTTACATTCTATCCACTCGATACAGAGCAGGTGGACTTTACCACAGGCGTGAACAATGGTACATCGGTGAGCGGCAATGTGTGGACAGTCGGCACTAAATCATTTACCTTTAAGAGCATTACGGTGCAGTAGGTTCTAGGGCTATACTATAGGGGAGTTCTAAAAATTCCCTAAAATACTTTTCGAAAATTTCTCACCCTCTTCCGACTTTCCCAAAAAGTCAAGTAGGAGCCACTACGAGCCATTTTGGAAAAGTCGAAAGAAGATAAAAACTTTTTAAAAATTAAAAATAGGGAATTATTAGAACTCCCCTATAAATATAAAACTATAAATTCAGATGACGATTTTTTCGAAAATTATTGCAGGCGACATTCCTTGCTACAAGGTGGGCGAGGACGCTGAGAATTTTGCATTTCTGGACATTAACCCACTTGTGGAGGGTCACACGCTTGTCGTTCCGAAGTTAGAGGTCGATAAGTTGTTTGATTTGCCAGAGGAGAGATTTGCCTCTTTGATGCTTTTTGCGCAAAGGGTTGCGAAGGTTCTGGAATCTAAAGTAGAGTGTAAGAGGGTTGCGGTAGTTGTGCTTGGTTTGGATGTGCCTCACGCTCATATTCATTTGATTCCGCTGGTTAATGGGCCTCAGGATATAGATTTTGGCCGCCCCAAGCTAGAATTAACCTCTGAGAGGTTCAGTGAGATAGCCTCACTGGTGTCTTTGTAGGGAGATGAGGGGTGCAAGGGAGCTTACAATTTCCAGCAAATAAAATTATTTGAAAAAAATTTAAAAAAAATTTGTTGTTAGACAAAAAAAGATTAATTTTGTAACCCGAAACGGAGAGGTGCCGCTTGCTTGTTGGCTTCGACGACTTCGGAAAAAGATGTGAAAAACATTTTAAACTTAAATATAACAAAACAATGTCAAAAATTAAAATTGGTATCAACGGTTTCGGTCGTATCGGCCGTTTGGTATTCCGTGCAGCGGTAAAGAACCCAAATGTAGAAGTAGTAGGTATCAACGACCTTATCGATGTTGAGTATATGGTATATATGCTTAAGTACGATTCAGTTCACGGTCGTTTCGACGGCACAGTTGAAGCAGCTGAAGGCAAACTTATCGTTAATGGCAACCCAATCCGTGTAACAGCAGAGCGTGACCCAGCAAACCTTAAGTGGAACGAAGTTGAAGCTGAATACGTAGTTGAGTCAACAGGTCTTTTCCTTACAAAAGAAACAGCAGAAAAACACATCCAAGCAGGTGCAAAACGTGTAGTTATGTCAGCTCCTTCTAAAGACGATACTCCAATGTTCGTTATGGGTGTAAACAATAAAGAATACGCAGGTCAAACTATCGTTTCTAACGCTTCTTGTACTACTAACTGTCTTGCACCACTTGCTAAGGTTATCAACGATAACTTCGGTATCATCGAAGGTCTTATGACAACTGTACACGCAACAACTGCAACTCAAAAAACTGTTGACGGTCCTTCTATGAAAGACTGGAGAGGTGGACGTGCAGCTGGTGGCAACATCATCCCATCGTCAACTGGTGCAGCTAAAGCAGTAGGTAAAGTTATCCCTACACTTAATGGCAAACTTACAGGTATGGCGTTCCGTGTTCCTACACTAGACGTTTCTGTAGTTGACCTTACTTGTCGTTTGGAAAAACCAGCTACTTATGCAGAGATTTGTGAGTGTATCAAAGCAGCATCTGAAGGCGAACTTAACGGTATCTTGGGTTACACTGAAGATCAAGTTGTATCGGCTGACTTCATCGGTGAAGCTCGTACATCAGTATTTGATGCAAAAGCAGGTATCGCTCTTACAGATAACTTCGTTAAGCTTGTATCTTGGTACGACAACGAATGGGGTTATTCAAACAAAGTTGTAGAACTTATCTGTTATATGGCAAGCTGCTAGTCTCTAGTAACTATTCATTATAGCAAAACTATAAACTAGGGATAAGGGCACTGAACCGCCCTTATCTCACCAAAAAAACGCTTCTTTAGCTCAGTTGGTAGAGCACGACACTCTTAATGTTGGGGTCCAGGGTTCGAGCCCCTGAGGGAGCACAACACAGCAGTCCAAATAGGCTGCTGTTTTTGTATCTAGGGGAGTGTAGCGGTGAATGTTGGGGTGCTATTGTTTTGGCGTTCGAGCCCCTGAGGGAGCACAACACAGCAGTCTGGAAATAGGCTGCTGTTTTTGTATATGTATATTTCTAGTGTGTAATGTTGGGGTGCTATTGTTTTGGCGTTCGAGCCCCTGAGGGAGCACAACACAGCAGTCTGGAAATAGGCTGCTGTT
>JAWXTN010000032.1:0-29304 GCA_044433515.1 Rikenellaceae bacterium
CCTTAAAGATAGTAAAAATCAGGGACATAAGCAAGAAAAATCACATTTATTTTATTGAAAATCAGATGGTTAAATTAAAATTTAACGGAGTATTGAATGATTAATGATTAGTGATTAATGATTAATGATTAATTTATTGGGGGCTGTTAGCCCCCTTTTTCTGTGCTTTAGTAACTGAGTAGAACTGAGTATAGCTGAGTATAGCTGAGTATAGCTGAGTATAGCTGAGTAGGGCTGAGTATAGCTAAATAAATTCAAAAATACAGCTAGAACCCCATAAATCATTAATCACTAATCATTAAAAACTATTTCTTGTGTTCTTCTTTTATGTCGAGTACTGGCTGTTTAGGGGTTTCTCCGCCAGAGCGTTTTTTTGAGTGTAGAGCAATAGGTACTGCTTCGATGCCTTTTGCCTCTAGCATTGCACGAGCATATCTGCGTCCTAGCTCCTTTACCCCTTGGGTGTTGTAGTGGATGCTGTCTGCTTTAGCTCCACAACCCTTGCCTGATACAACCTTTGCGGTAGGAATAACGCTTGGGAGGGTATTGATAATAGCATTCATAGAGCCAGCTCTACCCCCTATTTCCGAAGGTACAACTTCGCCTGCGATAAGTGGCACATCGCTTGCGCTTAATCCCAAATCGCTAAGAATATTCTCATAGACTGTCTTTACGTAGCTAGTCCAAAGAGTGTCGCCCTCGTTCTGTTCGCCCTGGTGAAGGATAATGCCACTAATAACACCGTCCTCTTGTGCCTTCTTGGCTAACTCTATCAAACGAGCATAAGGATTGCCTCCATAATTCTCTATCTTCTTTAAGAACCACTCCGCATTATGGGTTGCGGTATAGCCCTCATATAAATCTCTGTCGAAAAGACGAATGTCACAACCCCCTATCGCAACTGAAATAAGCCCAATAGAGATGTCCTCTGGCTGACTAATGACCATTGCCTTACCGAACGACTCAGAGGGAGACAGTCCTGCCGTAGCTCCACTAATAGGCGTTGAAGCATCACACCACTCGCCAAGTTTACGACCCCTCTCGACGTTATCCATAGAAGGAAGCATCTTAAGCCTTCTGAATGGCTCGTAATCTCTCTCTACGGCATCAGCGCACCCCTCCATATTCGACTGACCGATACAAAGGTAAATCTGAAACTTACTCTTGTCCTTTGCAGCGGGTTTCTCGCCACAACTGCTCGCTAGTAAAGCTACTCCTATAAGGAGTGTAAATAAAATTCTTTTCATCTTTTTTTATTGTTTTTTTTATTTAAAAATATAATGCAAAAAATATCCTCATCCTACAACCTATAACCTACAACCTACAACCTACAACCTATAATAAAGTATATACGGCAATGCCCCAAAGGATAACCCCTCCAAAGATTGTAGCCCACCTGCCTAGCCTCTTGCTTGCCCTGCACCCAAGCGATAGTCCCACAAGGGTCATAACAAATGCTATAAGACCTATACAGAGAGCTTGAATGGCAATAGGTATCGAGCTGCTGATTGAATCTAAAGCTCCCCCTACTATCAGTGCATCAATACTCGTAGCGAGAGTTAACAAAAAGCTGCTGCGAAGCGACAACTCCCTATCCTTTATCTCCACTGCACCCCTATCGCCGATACCCTCCAAAAGAAGCTTCAAACCCAGAAATCCAAAAACAGCTGCTGCAAATTTGCTGCTCCACTCCTCAGCATTGATGTATTGAGAAATGTAGTCCAGCAAAAAATACCCGATAAGGATAAATAAAATATGGGAAAGCCCTATCATTGTAGCAAATCGCCACGACCGACAAGTAAACTTCCCCACTGTAAGAGCCACACCTATTGCCACAACAAAGGCATCAATGCCTAGTCCAAACGACAGAAGTAGTAATAGTAGCCAGTATTTCACCTTATTTGTACGAGAGAGGGGAACAGTCTATTTTACTCCTCCCCCTTTCTCTTAGTCTTTAAAAATTATTGTTTCAAAATCCAAGCGAACATAAGCGGTGCTACGATTGTAGCGTCGCTCTCGACGATGAATTTAGGAGTGTCTACATCAAGTTTACCCCAAGTAATCTTTTCGTTTGGAACTGCGCCTGAATATGAGCCATACGATGTTGTAGAGTCTGAAATCTGACAGAAATATGCCCAGAAAGGAACTTCTTCCCATTCAAGGTCTTGATACATCATAGGCACACAGCAAATAGGGAAGTCTCCAGAGATACCCCCGCCGATTTGGAAGAAGCCTACACCTGCGCCACCAGAGTTTGCACGGTACCACTCTGTAAGGTAAATCATATATTCGATACCGCTCTTAACAGTCGAAGCCTGCATCTCGCCTTTGATAACATACGATGTGAAGATATTACCCATTGTAGAGTCCTCCCAGCCTGGAACGATAATAGGTAGGTTCTTTTCGCAAGCAGCCAACATCCAGCTATTCTTTGGGTCTATTTCATAATATTGTTCTAGAACTCCTGCACGGATAAGTTTGTACATAAATTCGTGAGGAAGATAGCGTTCGCCCTTAGCGTCAGCCTCTTTCCATATCTTTTCTATGTGACCTTGTAGACGGCGGAAAGCCTCCTCCTCGGGGATGCAGGTGTCAGTGACACGGTTCAAGTGGTTGTCTAGTAGCTCACGCTCTTGTTCTGGGGTAAGGTCACGGTAATTTGGCACTCTTTTGTAATGTGAGTGTGCCACTAAGTTCATTAGGTCTTCTTCGAGATTTGCGCCCGTACAAGTGATGATTTGCACTTTGTCTTGACGAATCATCTCGGCAAGTGAAATACCTAGTTCGGCAGTACTCATTGCTCCACCCATTGTAATCATCATTTTGCCACCATTCTCTAGGTGAGCCTCATACGCTTTGGCTGCATCCATAAGTGCAGCAGCGTTGAAATGCCGATAGTTGTGTTCGATAAATTGAGAGATAGGACCTCGTGTTTGCATAATAGTTTATTTTTGAGTAAAAATTTAGTAAAAAAATCACAACAAAGTTACAGAACTTTCTTATCTTTGCAATACTTTTCTTTTATAAACTCAAAAATACTACCAAAACACATCTATGGAACTTATTGCTAAAATCAAAGAGCAGGCTAAAAATAACCGTCAAAGAATTGTACTTGCAGAAGGTACAGAACAGCGCACACTTCGTGCCGCAAACGAAGTAATCGAGGAAGGTATTGCAGATATTATCCTACTAGGATGCCCTGCTGAGATAGCTAAAATGGCAGAAGAAATGGGGCTTAACTCAATTTCTAAGGCTACAATCGTTGACCCAAAAAATCACGAAAATAAAGAGAAATATATCAAACTTATGCTCGATATTCGTGGAAGTAAAGGCTTGACAGAGGAACAAGCAAGTGCACTTATCGAAAACCCTCTTTATTTGGCAGTTCTTATGATTAAGGCAGGTGATGCAGATGGCGAGGTTGCAGGTGCTAGAAGCGCAACTGGCGACGTTCTACGCCCAGCATTCCAATATGTAAAGACTAAACCAGGTGTAAGCGTAGTGTCGGGTGCTATCATTATGATGATGAAGGAGCACACCTATACAGACGGAGGTATGCTTGTCTTCGCTGACTGTGCAGTTCACCCAAATCCTACTGCTGAGGAGTTGGCGCAAATTGCAGTGAGCACTGCGCAAACTACTAAAACTATTGTAGGGCTAGAGCCACGAGTAGCGATGCTTTCGTTCTCGACTAAGGGTTCGGCTCGTCACGAAATGGTTGACAAAGTAGTTGAGGCTACACGTCTCGCTAAGGAGATGGCTCCAGATTTCGCTTTCGAAGGCGAACTTCAGGCAGATGCAGCTATCGTTCCAGAAATCGGTGCTTCTAAAGCTCCTGGTTCGACAATTGCAGGTAACGCAAATGTTCTTGTATTCCCTACTTTGGAGGTGGGAAATATATCATACAAACTTGTTCAAAGACTATCGGGTGCCGAAGCTGTAGGTCCAATCCTTCAGGGTATGGCAGCTCCTATTAATGACCTTTCTCGTGGTTGCTCGGTAAGCGACATCGCTTCGCTTGTGGCTATCACTGCTTGTCAGGCTCAGGCGGAAAAGAAGTAGTTTTCCTTTGAAATTATTAACTTATTTATATATATCAAATTTTAAATGAAAATTTTAGTACTAAATTGTGGTAGCTCATCTATTAAGTATCAGCTTTTGGAGGTTGAGGGTGAGGCTAACAGTACTCTACTAGCCAAGGGCTTGGTGGAGCGTGTAGGACAGAGCGAAGGTAGACTTGTGCACAAACCAGTGGGCAAAGATATCTTTGAACTTAAACAACCTATCGCTGATCATACCTCTGGCATCTCTTTGATTCTTGATGCACTTGTGAACCCTGTTCACGGTGTTATTTCGAGTGTAGAGGAGATTGCAGCAGCAGGTCATAGGGTAGCGCACGGTGGCGAGTTCTTCACTGAGTCGGCTCTTATCGACGAAAAAGCAAAGGCAGAAATAGAATCACTATTCGACCTTGCTCCACTTCACAATCCTCCTGCACTTAAAGGGGTTTTGGCTATCGAGGAGATACTCCCAGCTATCAAACAAGTGGCTGTTTTCGACACTTCGTTCCATAGCAGTATGCCGAAGAAGAACTTTGTCTATGGCATCCCTTATGAGTATTACGAAAAGTTACGCATCCGTAGATATGGCTTCCACGGCACTTCGCATAAGTTTGTAGCGAAGAAGGCTTGCGGTATGACAGGTCTGGATTTCGATACTGCAAAGGTTATCACTTGCCATATCGGTAATGGAGCTTCTATCACAGCGATTAAAGACGGCAAGTCAGTTAATACTTCTATGGGTTTCACTCCAGTCGATGGGCTTGTTATGGGTACTCGCTGCGGCGAGGTTGACCCTAGTGCTCTACTTTATATTATGGACAAAGAGGGTGTCGGAGCTGACAGAATTGGCGATATTATAAACAAAGAGTCGGGTCTTTTGGGCGTTTCGGGCGTGTCGAGTGATATGCGTGACGTTATTGCAGCTATGAACGAAGGCAATGAGAGAGCACAGCTTATCTTCGATATGTTCAACAGTAGACTACGCCGTTATATCGGGGCTTATATGGCAGAGCTAGGCGGTGCTGATGTGATTGTATTCACGGGAGGTATTGGCGAGAACGAAGAGCCTGTTCGTCGTGACGTTATGCAGGGTCTTGAAGCACTCGGCATCCACTTCGACGATGAAGCTAACTGGGATAACTCAAGGGGCGAGAGCCGAATTATTTCTAAGGAGAACTCTCCAGTGAAGGTTGTGATAGCTTCTACTGACGAGGAACTTGTTATCGCTACGGACACTTATGATATCGTGAGTGCTCTATAAGGGATAGATAAGAAATATAATAGATTTATTTCGAGGGGAGTTCTTATTTTAGGATAGGGACTCTCCTTTTAATTTTTAGAGATTTTTGGAAACTATGAGCGAGAGACAAAAAACGATTCTTACGATAGCGGGGTCAGACAGTGGAGGAGGAGCAGGCATACAGATAGACTGCAAGACTGCGGAGCGCATAGGCTGCTTTTCTACGACAGTTATAACGGCTCTGACGGCACAAAACCGCAAAGAGGTACGAGATGTTATGCCAGTGCCTTTGAGCTTCATAGAGTCGCAATTTAGAACAGTTGTCGAGGATTTCGAGATTGACGCTGTAAAGGTCGGAATGGTCGGTAACGCTGAGGTTGTAAAACTAGTGGCAGAACTTCTTTGGGAGTACGACTTGCCGAATATTGTTATTGACCCAGTTTTGATTGCCACCTCTGGTGGGCGGTTAGGTAGCGATGGCACAGCGGAGGCTATATTAGAGCATTTTGTGCCACTAGCGACCCTTCTGACACCTAATCAGGACGAGGCTGAGGTTTTGTGCGTTGGAGAAGAGAGAGTAGTTGTTAGCGGTTATAGAGACTGCGATGAGTTCTATTCTTTGCTACGTGCACGTGGGCTGCGCTCACTGCTGATGAAAGGTGGACACGCAGAGAGTTGGCAAGAGAGGGGGACTATAACCGATAGGCTCTATATGGGCGATGAGGTTTTTGACTTTACAGCAGAGCGATTAGATATTGCAGAAGTTCTGACTCACGGCACAGGGTGTACTCTCAGTAGTGCTATTGCTTCATATTTGGCACTAGGGCATAGCTTGCCAGAGGCTACGGGCTTGGGTGTGAGTTATGTGCAGGAGCGGTTACGTGAAAGGATGTAAGAGTTTTTTAGGGGGGCGTATTTGTCTTTAACTAAAAGTTTTGTATCTTTGTGCTATAAGGGTGAGGATATACAACTTCGTATGTGCGAGGGGGTGGGGCGATAAATGTGGTTACAACCTATCTCTGAGGCTCAAAAATGAATCAAATAACAACTTTCAAAACCTAAAAGAACAAAATGAAAAAGATTTTAACTTTGATTTTTGCATTTGCTTGTATTCTGACGGCAAGTGCACAGGAAACGACAACTTCGAAGGAGGTTCTAATTGTTGACAACTTTACATTGCCTAGTTCTTCGAATTCGACGTTTCGTTCGATAGTCGAGGATATACGTAATAAGGTTATAGCGGCTATTGTTAAGTCTCAGCGTGTTGAGGTTATAGATGCCTCTACGGATGCCTTTATTTCGAAGATGCAGGAGGATGCAACCTCGGAGCTAGCTCTTGAGAGTGTATTCAACGGTGCGGAGCTTCGTGAGACTGCGTATAAGAAATTTGGAGCTAAGTATGGACTTACTGGTCACGTAGCTAAGATGCGAGGTATTAGGGAGCGTACAGAAGACGGTAGTGTTTATTATACTGGTGAGATGTCTATATCTTTGAAGGTTATCAATCTTGTAGACGGAACTATCGTTCATTCTCGTGATTATGCTTATGCAGGGATTACTGGTGCGATAGGCAATACTGAGACTGCTGCTGTTACAAACACGGCTGAGTATTTGGTAGCTGCTATGCCTAAATTTATAGACAATTCGTTTAAGGTTAACGGTCGCATCCTAGCTATACAAACCGAGAAGAAGGGTGTAGCTAAGACAGTACTACTAGACCTAGGTTCAGCAGCTGGTGTTAAGGCAAAGGATAAACTTAAGGTATATAAAGTAGAGATTATCCAAGGTCGTGAGAACAGAAGCGAAATAGGCACAATTCAGGTAACTGAAGTCGGAGGGGTAGACATATCTACTGCCAAAGTTAGCGCCAAGTCTTGTGGAACGATTATATATGAGTATATCAATAATCCAGGCTCATACGAGTTAGTATTAGAATCTACTACAAAGTCTGGTTTTGGTGCTACACTAAGTGCCATTGGACGAACTTTAGTACAGTAAGTCGTTACAAGGCTGTAGCTTGTGCATTGGGGATTGTTTGAAGTACTCATTATAAACAAAGCCACAGCACAAAAAAGAAAAAGAAGCGAGAGCTTAACCAAAAATCGGTTAAGCTCTCGCTTCTTTTATATTTCAAGTAGGAATGCAGTTCCCTGACCCCTACAACCTAACACCTAATACCTAACATTAATCCTCTTGGTCTGAGGTGTCTGCTATTTCTTCTGCGCCTTTGAGGTCGGCTACCTCGTCAACTGATGGGGCGAAAATGTCCTTCTCTATGTCCTCTTGGGTTTTGTCGTCTATCTTCACGGATATCTTTACAAAATATATTGTGTCCTGAGTCTCTAAAACAACTCCGTAAAAGAAATCTCCGTTTGGTTTGTCGACCCTCGTCATATGGTCGGTAAACCCGTCTGGATACCTCTCTTTTAGCTGAACCTTAAGCTCATCGCTAAGGTTTTCGTAACTCGTCATAGCTCTCTTTTTCGATCTCGATTGCCTGCTGGCTGTATTTACAGTCATAATTTTCTCCTATAAAATAATAGTGGTTTTTAATTCAATTCGTTTGTAATTGTCTCATTGGAGACACTGCAAAAATAATTATTTACTCAGAATTACAAACAAAATATATCAAAAAAATATTGAGATTGTGTCAAAACTCCCTCTTTTTTTGTACTTTTGAGCTATGAAAAAAGCTGAAATACTAGAACTAAGAGATAAGATAAATTATTTAAATCACAGATATTATGTAGATAATATCTCGGAGATTAGCGACACAGAGTTTGATAAGCTCCTAAAACACCTTCAGGAGCTGGAAAATCAGTACCCTCAGTATTTCGACCCAAATTCCCCTACGCAAAGAGTAGGTAGTGACCTAGAGAACGGATTTAAAAGCGTAAACCACACCTTCCCAATGCAGTCGCTCTCTAATACATATTCTGTTGCAGAGGTGATGGACTGGATGGCTAGGGTCGAAAAAGAGGAGGCTCACAGTCTAAATTACTGTACAGAACTTAAGTTCGACGGTACCGCTATTAGCCTCTGGTACGAAAACGGAGAATTTAAAAGAGCTGTCACACGTGGCGACGGACTAAGAGGTGACGACGTGAGTAGCGCAGTGAGAACTATTCGCTCTGTGCCTATGCGCCTTGCAGGAGATGGCTTTCCTAAATTTATGGAGGTAAGGGGCGAAATATATATGCCCTTCGAAATTTTTGATGAGCTAAACATAGAGAGGCTTGAGGCTGGCGAAGAACCCTTCGCAAATGCTCGTAATGCCGCCTCTGGGAGCTTGAAACTACTCAGTCCTACCGAGATATCAAAGCGAGGCTTACAGTGCGTTCTATACAGCGTACAGAGCGATGAGGTAGTAGCAGACTCGCACTACGAGATACTATCAAAACTTAAGGACTGGGGATTCAACGTTTCGAAGTATTCCTCTCTGTGTACCTCAATAGAGGATGTCGATAAATTCCTTAAGAAATGGGATATTAAACGTCACAGCCTTCCCTTTGCGACAGATGGGGCGGTTATCAAAGTCGATTCGGTAGCAGTTCAGCGAGAGCTAGGTTCTACGGCTAAGGCTCCACGGTGGGCGGTGGCATATAAATTTAAGGCCCAGGAGGCTATAACAACTCTTGAATCGGTGGAGTTTTCGGTCGGGCGTACTGGCGCAGTGACTCCTGTGGCTAACCTTCAACCTGTTAAACTTAGCGGTACAACGGTTAAACGTGCTTCGATGCACAATGCCGAACAGATAGCCCTGCTAGATATACATATCGGGGATAGGGTAGCCATCGAAAAAGGTGGGGAGATTATCCCAAAGATTACACGAGTGGAGCTTTCTGAGAGGTCACTCTTTGTCGAAGATATAGTTTTTCCGACAGAGTGTCCAGAGTGCGGCTCTGTGCTTGTTAAAAGGGAGGGGGAGGCAAAGCACTTTTGTTTGAATGCCCTTGGATGTCCTCCCCAAATTATTGGAAGGCTTTCGCACTTTGTCTCTCGCAAGGCTATGTATATTGACTCGATAGGGGAGCAAACTCTTGAGCTGTTCTATAAAAGTGGGCTGGTGGAGAATATTGCTGATTTATATGATGTGAGGTTCGAGGATATTGAGGGGCTAGAGCGTATGGGCGAACTCTCGGCTAGAAATATTATCTCAGGAGTCGAGAAATCTAGGGAAGTTCCCTATTATCGGGTACTATTTGCCCTTGGCATACGTTATGTTGGAGAGACTACGGCTAAGAAATTGGCAGCCGCTATACCCTCGATTAATGACCTTTCGAGTGCTTCATTCGAGAGGCTTTTGGAGGTAGAGGAAGTGGGGCAAAAAATTGCACAGTCGATTATAGATTTCTTCGCTGAGGAGAGAAATAGAGAGATAGTAGAGAGACTGAGAGCCTCAGGGTTGCAGCTAGAAGCCGCAGAGAAGGTTCTCCACTCGGAGATTCTTAGCGGTATGAAAGTGGTTATAACAGGCACATTTGAGCGTCATAGCCGTGATGAAATGAAAAGTTTGATAGAACTACACGGCGGAGAGAATCAAGCCTCTGTGGGCAAGAATACAGCTCTTATGATAGCAGGCAGTGGCGTAGGTCCTGCAAAGGTTCAAAAGGCAGAGAAGTTTGGCACACGAGTGGTTAGTGAAAGTGAGTTCGAGGAGTTAATAGAGCTTCTCATAAAAAAAGATATGTAAAGATGAATAGATTTAAGGGAGTGGGCGTAGCGTTAGTAACGCCATTTGACGGTAACGGAGATGTTGACTATACGGCTCTAGGGGCATTGCTTGATCATACTGAAAAGGTGGACTTTTATGTAGTTCTGGGAACTACTGCCGAGAGTGCGACTCTTAGCGCTCAGGAGCGTGATGCAGTGGTGCGCTATGTGGTAAAGCATAATGCAGGGCGTAGACCTATTGTTGTGGGTATAGGGGGGAATAATACCAGTGAAGTAGTGCGAATGCTAGGGGAGTTTAACCTTGAGGGTGTCGATGCGATTCTCTCGGTTGTGCCTTATTACAATAAACCTACACAAGGGGGGATTTATGCGCACTACGCAGCAGTGTTGGAGGCTTCGCCTCTGCCAGTGATACTTTATAACGTGCCAGGGCGCACGGGGGTAAATATGGCGGCTGAAACGACTCTGCGTTTGGCAAATGATTTCCCTAAAAAGGCTGTGGCAGTTAAAGAGGCTTCGGGCAATATGTCGCAGGTGGCGTATATTCTAAGAGATAGGCCCCAGGGATTTCTAGTCCTATCGGGTGACGATAACCTAACGCTTCCAATCTTGGCGATGGGGGGCGACGGTGTGATTTCTGTAAGTGCAAATGCCTTCCCTTCTAAAATGAGCTCTATGGTGCGTTTTGGATTGTCGGGCGGAGGTTCTGTGGCATCGTCTTTGAGTTTGGAGATGTGGGAGGCTACTGATTTACTCTTTAGAGAGGGTAACCCAGCAGGTGTGAAGATGGCTCTTGCTATCAAAAATATTATGGGAGCAGGGGTGCGCTTGCCGCTTGTTGAGGCTAGCGATGAACTCAGAGAACAATTAACTTTACAGATTGAGAAATATGGTTTATAGGCTATTTTTGACCTTAGGGGTCTTATTTTCTACCCTTTCGTCGTGGGGGGTGTCTCCTCCTGATATGGAGGCTTTGCGTGATTCGATTAGTGACGCTTCGTCACGTTACTACTATCCGATTCTGATGGATAGGTATGTAATGAATGACTCTACCCTTACACTCGAAGATTATCACTACTTGTATTATGGATACACAGAGCAGATAAACTATATGCCGCTTTTGGATAACAGCGCACGCAGTGAGCTGGAGTCTATAATGTCGGGGCAGAGTAACCCAACTGTGGCGGACTATGAGAGGGCTGTGGCTTTGGTAAGAGCGATTTTGGAGATTGAGCCCTTTAATCCACGAGATATAAACGCTCTGGCGTATCTCTATGCTATGACTGGCTATGAGGATGAGGCTGCGATACTTGCGCATAGGCTCCGTATGATTGTCACTACAATTAAGGAGACAGGCACAGGGCTATCGAAGGATTCGCCTTGGTGGATTACCTATTTTTCGCACGCCGAAGATTTGGTGGCACTCGAAGGGTTGGAACAAGGGCAGCCTATTATTCTTAGCTCGTCGATTGAGTTCGTGCCAGTGAGTAAAATGCCTAATAGAAAAGATAAGGGACTCTATTTTAATTATTCGCTGATTTATGAGAAAGATGCGGATTACCTCGAAAATATTGATGCTCCTAAGCGAAAGATGAATTGGAATCCTTTAGAACCTGCTACAAAGTTTAGGTACTAGAGTGAGATGACTGTGAAAAAAAAAGTTTAAATAAATATAAAAAAATGTACGACATTATTGTTATAGGGAGTGGCCCTGGCGGTCATAGTGCGGCTATTAGTGCTGCGAAATTAGGAAAAAAGGTAGCAGTTGTGGAGCGTGGTGAGTTGGGTGGAGTATGTGTGAACTGGGGCTGTATGCCTACTAAATCGTTGCTTAAGAGTGCTGAGGTTTATCAGAGTGCTCTAAAGGCGGCTGAGTTTGGCGTTACAATCGAGGGGAGTATTACCCCTGATTTGGATGGTATGGTTACCCGTAGCCGTGGGATAGCTTCTTTGATGAGCGGAGGTATTCGGCAGTCATTTAAAAAGTATGGCATCGAGGTTATCGAGGGCGAAGGTCGTTTAGTGGGCGGAGGTGTTGTAGAGGTAGCAGGTGAGAGATATGAGGCAGAGAAGATTATTTTGGCTACTGGGGCACGTCCACGTCGTGTGGTGGCTATTCCAGTTGATGGCAAGAGGGTTATTACTTCTCGTGAGGCGTTGGAGCTTCGTGAGCTGCCAAGCAGTATGGTCGTTGTGGGGAGTGGGGCGATAGGCTTGGAGTTTGCTTCGTTCTTCTCTAGTCTGGGCGTTAGTGTTACTGTTGTGGAGTATATGGGGGCTATTGCTCCGTTGGAGGATGCTGAGATATCGGCAAATTTGGAGAGGGCTTTCCGCAAACGTAAGGTTAAGCTGATGACCTCTACTAAGGTCTTGGGCGTTAGTGTCTCTGAGGAGGGATGTATTGTAGAGGTTGAGGGTAAGAAGGGCGTTGAGAATTTAGCGTGTGATATTGTTCTGTCGGCTGTGGGTGTTGAGACGAATGTCGAGGGTCTAGGTCTTGAGGAGTTGGGCGTTGAGATGGACGGTGCCTTTGTGGCGGTTGATTACAAAGATTATAGCACATCTGTTGAGGGGCTGTACGCTATTGGCGATATCGTCAGAGGTCCTGCACTTGCGCACGTGGCTATGCTTGAGGCTGAGGTATGTGTGGCGGCTATTTGTGGAGTAGAGGATGTCGAGTTTGTGAATTACTCTTTGATACCTTCTTGTGTCTATACCTTTGCGGAGGTAGCGTCTGTGGGTGTTACTGAGGCTCAGGCTTTGGAGATGTATGATTTGGTAGCAGTGGGTAAGTACTCTATGGTCTCTAGCGGTAAGGCAGCTGTGGCAGGTCATAAGGACGGCATAGTGAAGCTCGTCTTTGCAGGCGAACAGAGGGTGCTCGTCGGAGCTCATTTGATGGGTCACAATGTCACTGAAATGATATCGGGGCTAACTGTTATGATAGGCGACGGTGTTACGGCAGCAGAGATATTGTCGTCTTGTCATCCTCACCCTACGATTTCAGAGGCTATCCAAGAGGCAGCACGTGTGATAGTAGATGTTTTGTAGTGTGGCTTTGAATTATGAATTGTGGGGTTTTAGCTTGCTGAAAGTTAGAACCCCAATTCATATTACGTTGTACACAACTTAAAAAGGCGAGAGTCGTAATGCACGACCCTCGCCTTTTCTCTGTAAGGTATAACTTATAACCTACAACCTAACACTTACTCACTCTTTGAACGTATAACAGTTAACTGGTCGTTAACATCGTCCATCTTCTTCTGGCTAAGTGGATAGAGTGACATTACTGCAACGCCTGCTCCACAAGCTAGTGCTGGTATCCAGCTCATAAGTGCCATAAGTCCTGTTAGGGTCTCTGGGCTTTGTGTTATCTGCACGCCATTCTCAGGTGTCTGATATCCATATATCGCTAGTAGGAAAAGGATAAGATATGTACCTAGCGCACCACCGAACTTCTGAGCCATTGACGATGACGAGAAAATTAGACCTACTGAACTCTTGCCGTTCTGTAACTCTGAATAATCTGCTGCATCGGCGAACATACTCCATATAAGCGGAAGTGTTACACCTGCCCCGATGCTTATGAGTATCTGCAAAATAAGCATACCCCAATAGTCTATCATACCCGTTCCTCCGAAGAACCAGAAGATTAGTGTCATAGCACCGCAGAAAGTAATGGCAGCCATATAAGCCCCCTTCTTACCTATCGCCTTAGAAAGTGGCACAGCTATAACAACACCTATCATATTGGCAATCTCGCCAACAGCCAAGAATATAGCACAAGAAAGCACAAGGCTATAACCAAAGATATCGCCCATAATCCCACCGCTATTTCCTACATAATCGGCAAAGAAATATGCAGCTACACCGCCACGGATTGAGTTAAATATCAAAATACAAATAGTAGCTCCTAGGAGTATCCACCAAGGCTTGTTGCGCCCTAGTGCCTTAATGTCGCCCTTAATAGAACTCTTCTGGGTCTTAACCTCCTTAATCTTAACATTCTCTCTTGTCATAGCAAAAGTCAAAACAAAGAAGATAAGGCATAACACAGCCACAACAATCATAGCGAACTGCCAAGAGCTAGGGTCTGACTGAGGATTAACTGCTCCCGTAACGTCGCCAAAATAGTCTCTCATTGGCTCGAAAATAGCCAAAGCTACAAAACTACCCGCATAGGCAAAGAACATCCTAAATGCCGAGAAAACAGTCCTCTGCTTAGGGTCATTGGTTACAACGCCAAGCATCGCCCCATAAGGCACGTTAATAGCCGTATAGACCGTCATCATAAGGATATAGGTAGCATAAGCCCATATAACCTTGCCAGTATATGCCGTGTCAGGTGTTGTGAATAGTAAAATACCTGCAACCGCAAATGGTACAGCTATCCACAATAGATATGGACGATACCTGCCCCATCGAGACTTCGTGCGATCAGAAAGAATACCCATCATAGGGTCTGAAACTGCATCCCATAGCTTAGTGATAAGCATTAGTAGTGCCGCATCCTCCAGGCGTAACCCATAGACATTCGTGTAGAAAATAGGAAGATAGTAAGTGAAAATCTTCCAAAACATTGACGACGAAAAGTCACCAAAGCCATAACCGATTTTTTGTGAAAGTGTACTCATTTTTGTTTGTTAAAAAGGGGAGTTCATTTGTGTCTCCCTCCCCCCTTCGGTTTTTATGTGTTAGTTTATTTTAGAGAAGTTTTTAGAACTTCCCTTTAGAGAAAAAGTCTCCCTCTTTTTTCGAGTAGTAAAGTTTACTAGCCTTTAAGGTTCTTGTCTACAAGAGCCTTGATAGCCTCTACCGATGCACCAGTTGTAAGTCCGTCGGCAGGAGAATTTAGGCAGTAGTCTACAAGCTGGTCGATTGTAGAAGTAGCCACGTGCATACGTGTGTCCGACGAAGCGTAGTAGATAAATACTTTGCCGTCTTCGTCCTGAATCCAGCCATTTGTAAAGGTTACATTGCCCACATCACCGATATACTCCTCGCCCTGAGGTGCGATAAAGTGACCTGCTGGCTCTGCAATAATCTTTGTAGGGTCTTCAAGCGAAGTCATATAAAGATAAAGTACATAACGAAGCCCTGCCGCACAGCCACGTACACCGTGTGCCAAATGCAGCCATCCCTTCTCTGTCTTGAAAGGGTGAGGACCTTCACCGTTCTTTACCTCCTTAATTGTGTGGTAATAGCGGTGGTTTATAATTGTCTCCTCTTTAACCTCTGCACACTCCATACTATCTACTAGTGCCCAACCGATACCGCCGCCACTGCCAGTGTCGATAAAGCCGTCTTGTGGACGTGTGTAAAGTGCATACTTGCCCTCTACAAACTCTGGGTGTAGAACAACATTGCGCTGCTGTGATTTAGTCTTAAGGTCTGGAAGTCGCTCCCAAGTCTTCAAATCCTTTGTGCGGCAAATACCAGCCGTAGCAGTAGCCGACGACAAATCGCCTGGTGCTGCATCCGGGTCTTTACGTTCAGCACAGAAAATGCCATAAATCCAACCGTCCTCGTGAGCTGTAAGGCGCATATCGTAAACATTCGTAGCAGGAACTACATTCTCGGGAAGTGTAACTGGATAATCCCAAAATCTAAAATTGTCGATACCGTTTGGGCTCTCTGCAACAGCAAAGAACGATTTGCGGTCTACTCCCTCTACACGTACAACAAGTAGATACTTGTTACCCCATTTCATAGCACCGCTATTTAGCGTTGCGTTCATACCGATACGCTCCATAAAATATGGATTGCTCTTCTCGTCGAAGTCATATCTCCACGTAAGTGGAGTGTGCTCGGCTGTAAGAATTGGGTTCTCATAACGCTGATAGATGCCATTGCTATGTTTTGTGGGTGTATTGTTTAGTGATAAAAGTTCTTCGTGAGCACGAGTTACCTCGGCTTTTCTTTTACTGAAAATTGACATAGTGATTTGTGTGTAAAATTTGTTAGTTTATTTATAAATCTATGGGAAGTTCTTCTTTGATGCTTAAAAGAGAAAAACTCCCCATCTCGTTTTTTTGGTGCGCTGTTATTTTGCCTTCTCTGCCGCTCTCTTCGCTAGCTCGTCTTTTACAACCTTACCCCAAGGTTTAATCATATCGTCGCTCCAGCCGCCGTTCTCGTTACCCTCTGGGGTAATCATAGAGCAAGTTTCTACCTTAGCAGATATAGACCAAGCGACCCAGCTGATATTTCTTTCGTCCATCCACTCTAGCCAAGTTGTCCACTGCTCCATATCAATTGGACCATCACCACTTGCCTCCATACCGCCACACTCAGACACGAAGATTGGAAGATTAGCGTCTACTCCAGTTTGCGCTAAATCTCTCTTCTCTTGTTTGTGCGATGCCGCATAGAAGTGGAATACATACATAATATTGTCGTAACCCGTAAGTGGGTCTTTTGCTACCTCGTTTAGAAGGGTGCTCCAACGTGGAGTGCCCACTAGGATAACTGCGTCCTTCTCAATTTCACGAATAACGTCGATAACCTGCTCCGAGTAATCTTTAATCTGCGCCCAAGTGTAGTCGTTCTTCTTGTCAGCTTTGTTGTGTGGCTCGTTAAAGATTTCATAGATAACGTTCTTTACGCCTTTGTACTTTGTAGCCATAATCTTGAAGAACTCTTTGGCTTCTTCAAGTCTTAGACCGTGGCTGTGCCAGTCGATAATAACATATACGTCGTTTGCGATTGCTGCATCTACAACTGTGATAACCTTTTCGATAGATTCCTCAGGCTTTTCGAGATAGGCAAACTCAGGCTCTACACCCATAGCTGCACGGATAACCTCAGCGTGCCAGTCGTTAACAAGTGTCTCTACAACACCTTCGTTCCAAAATTGTCCCCACCAGTTGTGCCAGCCAAAGCTAATGCCTTGTAGTACTACTGCTTCGCCAGTCTCGTCCACAAGCTGAGTGCCATTTACCGCAAGGGCTAGGACTCCAGACTCTGTAGCTGCCGTATCTTCAGTTTTGGTGCTTGCAGATTCTTTTTTATCAGATTTGTCGCTTGAGAATAAACCACAACTTGTCGTTATGAAAAGCGAAAGAGAGAGTAAAAGTAAATAAGTTTTCTTCATAATTTGTTAGTTTTAAAAAGTTTTTTTGTGTAGACACACTGCTACAATTAACAAAGTTATGAATTTTTTTGTAAATATGCTAATTTGTTGAAAGAAAAAATAATGGAGAGCTTTTGCGGCTCTCCATTATTGTGGTGTTACATATCTGTGACGTTATTTTTTTTGCGTACTGTAAAAACTATACTTTTACGCCTTAATGTCTTCGGTCATTATCAGTGATGGAGCTTGTTTGAGGTGAATAAGCTCGCTCATACGCTTCATATAAGGTGCTGTGTGCTCGAAGAATAGTTTATAACCCTCGCACAGATAATTCTTTTGAAGTTCGTCTGCTGTGCTGCGAAAACGGTGCTTTGGGCATCCTCCGTTGCAGAGATGGTAAAAGTCGCAGTTAAGGCAGTTGTCAGGTAGCCCGTTGCGCTTTGATACGCCAAAGTCAAACTGACGAGTCGAACGATACATCTCGCCCATCTTTGAGGTCATTATATTGCCAAGCTTATACTCAGGATATACAAAGTGGTCGCACGAATAGACATCACCATTATGCTCGACAGCTAGCCCATCACCGCAGCTCTTTGCATAGGCGCATAGTCCTGGCTGCTCACCGTGCCAATTGGCTAGTGTAACGTCGAATAGCTGAACGTAATACTCCCCGATATCTCGAACCCTCCACTCGTCGAAGATATCGCACATATACTGCCCAAAGGCTAGTGGCTCTGTGCTCCAAGGGCTAAGTGCTCCTGCCTCTGAATCCTCGGGCGAAAGAATCCTGCCACGGCCTCCAAACTGGCGTAGCTCCTCGTGAGAGATGAACTCTACGGCTGGGAGAAACTGCATAAAATTACTGCCGATACTCTTGAAGAAATTATAAACCTCTTTACCCCTGCCTGCGCACTTGTCGTTTACAACACTTAAGGTGTTGAAGTCTGTGCCCTCTGCCTTTAAAAACTCTATGCCTCGCATAACTCTGCTAAATGTAGGTCTAGAACCTGCATCCTTTCTATAAGCATCGTGTATATCTTCGGGCCCATCGAGCGATACCCCTAGTAGGAAATTGTGCGCTCTGAAAAATTTAGCCCACTTCTCGTTGAGTAGTAGCCCATTGGTTTGAAGGGTATTTTCGATACGCTTGTCGCCTCGGTATTTCTCCTGGTAAAAAAGTGCACGCTCATAGAACTCCATACCTGCCATTAGTGGCTCGCCTCCGTGCCAACAGAAATTTACAGTGTCTACGTCATTGGCAGCGATAAAGTCCTTGATGTAGGTTCTCAGTACAGCATCGCTCATAACAGTCTTTGGCGACATGTCGTAAAGCAGGGCTTTGTCGAGATAATAACAATAGCTACACCTCATATTACACCTGCTGCCTACTGGTTTTACAAGCGTAGTGAAAGTGCGGGGTAGAGATAACTTCTGAGCTTCTCTAAGGGTTAGGGTTTTACGAACAACAGACATAGTTTTTTCTCATTTTTTAGGGGGACTTTATGACTCCCCAGAAGTAAAAAAGGGCAACTCTATAGAAACTTATAGTTTATAGACCTTCCCCTCTTTTTCTGTGATGTGTAATAATATAGCGGTTTTCTTTGATGCCTCTCTCTTTTTCTCTCTATGAGTTTTCTAAACTCGAAAGGGCGTAACCTCGAAAAATGATGGGGCTTGTGCTAGATTGAGATATCTAAAACCTCAAGCTCCATAACGCCGCTAGGTACAGTTACCTGCACAACTGCGCCTTTCTTCTTGCCTAGAAGTGCCTTTGCGATAGGTGTGCCTACTGATAGCTTGCCCTCTTTGATGTTAGCTTCGCTCTCGCTCACAATCTGATAGGTGAACTCCTTTTTCGTAGCTGTGTTACGTAGGCTTACCTTCGTTAGAATCTGTATGTTTTTAGTGCTGAGTTTACTCGCATCTATAATTCTTGACGAAGCTACTACTGCTTCTAGCTTTGCAATACGCATTTCTAGGAGACCCTGAGCTTCTTTTGCAGCGTCGTATTCTGCATTTTCTGATAGGTCACCTTTGTCTCTAGCCTCCGCAATCATTGCCGATATAACAGGGCGTTGTGCTCTTAGTGCATCGAGGTCTGATGTTAGTTTCTTCATACCCTCGGCGGTCACGTGGTTAATTTTGTTCATTATTTTATTTTTTTGTGTTTTTTATTTTCTAGTTTAATTTTGACCTCTTGCAAATAATCATAAATTATAATTTGCTTGCTTGTAGGCCAAGTAGGGCACGTGAAGGGGTTTATGCGAGCCTACTGCTTAAAATGTCAACAAAAGAGTGTGCCATTGTATCGGTTGATTTACAATGGCACCCTCTATAACGGTTAATTTAGGTCTATCCCGCCTTAACGGGTAAGCCTATGGTGCAAAGTTAAAAAACTTTTTTTAAAGTTCCAATATTTATGCCGTTAATAATTGCGGTTGTTTTATTCAAGTCCTCTAAAGTTTAGTGTAAAATTTTGTCGGATGTGAAAAAAGTCGTAAATTTGTGGGATTTGAAAACTGATAGCTACTATACCATTACACGTGATGCCGTCTCTGAAATAAAGGAGAAGGGCAGCAGATTTATTGCTTATGCCTACAAGGTCACTGATGTGAGCGAAGTGGAGGCTAAAATTGCAGCACTAAAGAAAGAACATTATAACGCCAGACATCACTGCTATGCTTATAGAATCGGTCTCGGAGGGGCGATAAACCGTGCAAATGACGATGGCGAGCCTAGCAGCACTGCTGGTAGACCGATACTAGGGCAGATGCTCTCGGCGGATGTGAGCGATGTCCTGGTTGTTGTGGTTCGCTATTTTGGAGGTATTCTCTTGGGTACGTCGGGGCTGATTGTCGCCTATAAAGGTGCTACGGCAAGTGTCCTGGAAGAGGCAGGTAGAGAAGAAAAAGTCCTAAGAGAATGGGTGGAAGTAGAGGTAGGCTATGCAGAAGTAGACAAAGTTATGAAAATCGTAAAACGCAGAGAACTCCCCGTAGCTCCTATGGAGTACAGAGGCGTTGGGTGTGTTATCAAAATAGAAGTGAGAGAGAGCGAAAAAGACGATTTGCTCCAAGAAATTAATAACAAATACTAAAGGAGTTCTTACCAAAGAACTCCCCTAAAATGTAAATTTAGAAGATGCGCAAAAGTTTAGTTTCTATAAACGATTTCTCGAAAGAGGAGATTCTACACATTCTCGACCTAGCAGAAGGTTTTGAGAAAAATCATAATCAATCTTTAATGGGGGGAAGCGTCGTGGCCTCGCTCTTTTTTGAACCCTCTACACGTACACGTCTTAGCTTTGAAACTGCCGCTTGTAGACTCGGAGGTAAGGTTATTGGCTTCTCGGATGCAAACGCTACGAGCGTGAGTAAGGGGGAAACTCTTAACGATACGATAAAGGTTATCTCGAACTATGTCGATATGATTGTTATGCGCCACCCTGCCGAAGGAGCTGCACGCTACGCTAGCGAAGTGGCTAGTGTGCCAGTTGTCAATGCTGGAGATGGAGCTAATCAGCACCCGACTCAAACCCTGTTGGATTTATATGCTATTAAAAAAACTCAAGGGAGACTCGATAACATCAATATTATGATGGTGGGCGACCTTAAATATGGACGTACAGTGCATTCGCTCTTGCAAGCACTATCGCACTTCTCGCCTAGCTTTACCTTTGTAGCTCCAAAAGAGCTGGAAATGCCACAGGAGTATAAAGAATTTTTGAAGGCAAAGGGTATAGAATATTACGAGACAGAGGATATTATGGAAAAGATGTCTGAGTGTGATATTATCTATATGACACGAGTGCAGGGCGAAAGATTTGCAGATAAAGCAGAATATGAGAGAGTGAAGGATGCCTATATCCTATCGGGAAGTATGCTCAAAGATACAAAGGAGACTGTGAAAATACTTCATCCCCTACCTCGTGTAAATGAGATTGCTCTGGATGTGGATAGCAGTGAAAAGGCATATTACTTTGAGCAGGCACGTGGCGGAGTCTTCGCTCGTCAGGCGGTTATGACTTATCTGTCGGTCGAGAGGACTGCTGATGTCGTACTTGAGGGACAGTTCGTGGAGGGGTGTGATAAAAAATGCTCGAATCCTTTGTGTCTTACAAATATCGAAAATATTGGCACGAAATTTACTAAAGAGTCTTCTGGGCTTAAGTGTCACTACTGCGAAAAGATTACACGACTATAAGCCTTGTAGGTATATGTCTCCTATCTCCCCTCATTGTAGAGGAGGAGTTTGGATTCCCCCGCAAGAAAACACTTGGATTACCCCTTTTGAATGAATAAAAAAAAGAACGAAAAAGAGTGCATAAAAATTCGTGGTGCACGAGTTCATAATCTTAAAAATATAGATGTCGATATCCCTCACAACGAGCTAGTGGTTATTACTGGCTTGTCGGGTTCGGGTAAGTCGACGCTAGCTTTTGACACTATCTTTGCCGAGGGGCAGAGGCGGTATGTCGAAAGCCTTTCGTCGTATGCTCGTCAGTTCCTGGGTAAAATCGAAAAGCCCGATGTAGACAGTATCGAGGGTATAGCTCCTGCTATTGCAATCGAGCAGAGGGTCACTTCTCGAAATGTGCGCTCGACTGTGGGGACTTCTACGGAAATTTATGACTATCTGAGGCTCTTGTATGCTCGCATCGGTAAGACTATCTCGCCAGTGAGCGGCACAGAGGTAAAGTCTAATTCTGTTGTGGACGTTTTGCAGAGCACTGGAAGGCTATTGGAGGGGCAAAGGGCTGTCTTGGGTGTAGACCTTAAGGTCGATAGCACAGTGGGGCTTGTAGGGGCGTTAATGGCTGCTATGGAGGATGGCTGGCAGAGGCTCTTTGTGCCTGGCAGCGGCGAGATGTTATCTGTTGAGGAGGTTATGCAAAGTAGTGAGGGATATTTAGAGACGGAGTTTGTCGTTGTAGTGGACAGGTTTGTAGGAGGGGGAGACGACAAAGCTAGAATTTTGGACTCGGCTACTCGTGCCTTTGAAGTCGGTGGGGAAGAGTGTGCGTTGTGGGTTATGAACAAGGAGACCAGAGAGTGGATAAGGGAAAGTTTCTCTACACGTTTTGAAGCCGATGGAATTACCTTTGAAAAACCTATCGAACATCTCTTTAGCTTTAATAACCCGATAGGGGCGTGCCCTGAGTGTCAGGGTTATGGTAAGGTTACGGGTATCGACGAAGAGCTTGTTGTGCCCGATAAGAGTAAATCTATCTTTGAAGATGCGATTGTGTGCTGGAGAGGCGAGACGATGAGTGCGTGGAAAAGACAACTTATCGCAGCCGCCTCAGAGGTCGATATGCCTGTGCATAAACCATTCTTTGAACTCACACGTGAGCAGAAAAATTTGATATGGAAGGGCGGCAAAAATTTTGAGGGTCTGGACGACTTCTTTAAATTTTTGGAGTCTGAGCGTTATAAGGTGCAGTTTAGGGTTATGCTCTCTCGCTATACTGGTAAGAGTGTGTGCCCAGAGTGCGGAGGCGGAAGGTTGCGCAGAGAGGCTACCTATGTGAAGGTTGGGGGAAAGACTATTGTGGAGCTTGTGGCTATGCCTGTGGGAAAGTTAAGGGAATTTTTCGCTACTCTGGAGTTGGATAGCTATGATAGGACTATTGGGGAGAGGGTTCTTGAAGAAATCTCCTCACGACTGGACTATCTTTGTGATGTGGGGCTAGATTATTTGAGCCTCGATAGAGCTAGCGCAACGCTTAGTGGGGGCGAGAGTCAGAGGGTTATGCTCTCTACGTCGCTGGGTAGCTCGCTTGTAGGGTCGCTCTATATTCTTGACGAGCCGAGTATCGGGCTTCATCCGAGGGATAATCGTAGGCTTATTTCGGTTTTAAAGCAGCTCAGAGATGTGGGCAATACTGTGATTGTCGTGGAGCACGAAAGAGAGGTGATAGATGCAGCAGATACCCTTGTGGATATGGGTCCTTTGGCAGGCGAGTGTGGCGGCGAGGTCGTATGGCTTGGACGGGCTAAGGATATGAAGGCTAAGGATGCAAAGAGGAGTTTGACGGCTGCATATCTTATGGGGAAAAATAAGATTGAAAGACCTATGGGTGTGCGCAAGTGGCGAGACTCGGTAGTGATAAGGGGAGCTAGGCATAATAACCTTAAAAATATTGATGTGAAATTCCCACTTGGTGTTATGACCTGTGTGACGGGGGTGAGCGGTAGTGGTAAGTCATCGCTTGTGGGGGATATACTCTATCCGATGCTTCGTAGGGAGCTTTTGGAAGTGGGCAGCCGTATGGGTGATTTTGATGCAATAGAGGGCGATATTCGTAGGGTTAAGAGTGTGGAATATGTCGATCAGAATCCTATCGGCAGGGGCTCACGCTCAAATCCTGTTACATATATTAAGGCGTATGACGATATTCGCAGACTCTTTGCCGAGCAGCCTCTTGCGGTGTCGCAGCGTTTGGATTCTTCTTCCTTCTCGTTTAATATAGCAGGGGGGAGATGTGAGGAGTGTAAAGGTGATGGGGAGATAAAGGTTGAAATGCAGTTTATGGCAGATGTCACTCTGCCGTGTGAGAGTTGTAAGGGAAGGCGTTTTAAGGATAATATTCTTATGGTAAAGTATCACGAGTGTTCTATTAGTGATGTGCTGAGTATGAGTATTGATGCGGCGATAGCCTTCTTCTCGAAATATAGTAAAGACAGTAAGCTAAACGATAAGATTGTGCAACGCCTAAAGGTGTTAAGCGATGTGGGGCTTGGCTATGTAAGGCTTGGGCAGTCCTCTTCGACACTTAGTGGAGGGGAGAGCCAGAGGGTTAAACTAGCTTCGTTCCTGCTCAAAGAGCGTGGCGAGGGTCCTATATTCTTTATCTTTGATGAGCCTACAACGGGGCTGCACTTCGAAGATGTTAAGAAACTTTTGGTCGCTCTGTGGGCGTTGGTCGATGCAGGTCATACGGTTGTTATAGTCGAGCATAATATGGATGTGATAAAGTGTGCCGACTGGGTTATAGATATAGGTCCTGAGGCAGGTGATAGAGGCGGTAGTGTGGTTTTTGAAGGAGTGCCTGAGGAACTCGCAGAGTGTAAAGAGGGTTATACGGGGGCTTTCCTTAAAGAGGAATTGAGTCGCTAGCCTAAGGGAACTTCTAAAAACTGGACTTTAATGCTTTTTAATTCTAAGACTTCATCTTCGGATTTTTCAAAATGCACCGTAGGAACCCCTACGCTTACATTTTATAAAATCCAAATCTAAAGCCTTATAATCAAAAATCAAATAAAGCTAGTTATTAGAACTTCCCCTAAATTAAGGGTGGGTATAAGGATGCAAATGTGGCAAACTTTAGCCTCCTATGAAATTTTGAAAATGCAGAAAATAGAGATAAAAAAGAAAGAATTTAAGGTAATAACTTTACCCTCGGGGGTGAAGTGTGTACACAGAAAAATTGAGGGGCCAGTGGCTTACTTCTCGCTTACAATCGGGGCAGGTACTCGTAATGAAAGTGAAAAGCAGCACGGTGTGGCTCACCTTGTGGAGCATTTGCTCTTTAAGGGGACTAAAAACTTTAGGTCGTACTATATTAATAGTGCGCTGGATAGCGTGGGTGGGGAGCTTAACGCCTTTACTTCGAAGGAGGAGACAGTACTGCACGCTACCTGTGCGGTGCAGTATGCCCTTAAGGGGGCGAAGCTGCTTTGTGATATGGCGTTTAATTCGCTATTCGATACAAAGGAAATAGAGAAAGAAAAGGAAGTGGTCATTGACGAGATTAATTCATATAAGGACACCCCTTCAGAGCTGATTTTTGATGAGTTCGAAGAGCTGCTCTTTGCAGGGTCGTCACTTGGGCGTAATATCCTTGGCGATAAGAGGAGCGTTAAGAAGGTTAAGAGGGAGGATTTGGTGAATTACTGTTCGGTTAATTATCTGCCTGAGAATATGGTTTTTGCTATGTATTCTCCGCTTGGGGATAAGGAGTTTGAGAAGCTGTGCAGTAAAGTCTTTGTGGATTTACCTTCGAAGGATATGGCTTCTTGTGAGGGTCTAGATGTTGAGGCTTCTGGAGTTGCTGAGGGTGTAGAGAAAAAAGTGAGTGCAGGGGGCGTAGTGAGTGCAGAGGCGGACGATAAAGGAGATGCAGCGATTCCCAGAGTGCCGATGTTTGATGTAGTGCGTAAACGCAGGGTGGCTCAGTGTCATATTGTGATGGGGGGGTATGCTCCATCTGTCTTTGACGAGGGAAGGTTGGCTGCCGCACTTCTTATAAATATAATCGGGGGGCCGTCTGCTCTCTCTCGTATGAATATGATTCTAAGAGAGAAACACGCCCTTACTTATAATGCGGAGGCGGCATATTGCCCCTTCTCGGATACAGGGTTCTTTACACTATATTATAGCTGTGAGGCTTCACGGATGCAGCGTGCCGAAGATTTGCTTCTCAGAGAGCTGAAAAGCTTTGTCGATGAGGAGCTCTCTCGTGTAAAACTTGCGAAGTATAAGAAGCAATTCGCTGGGCAGCTCCTCATTGCGAACCAAAATTCGGAGGGAGCAATGCTTGCAACGGCTAAAAGTCTGCTAGTCTACGGCAAGGTGGAGCATAGCGATACGGTAGTCGATAAGATTGAGGCAATAACAGCCGAAGACATCAGAAACGTAGCTAGAGAAATGTTCGCTACGGATAATCTTTATAAACTTAGCTATATTTAAAATTTTGAAAGAGATAGAAAAATACGTGGCAGAGCATAGTAGTGCAGAGCCAGAGATATTACAAGAAGTTACACGTCAATCAAACCTAAGGGTTGTGAATCCTAGGATGTTGTCGGGGCATATACAAGGTCGACTGCTTGCTATGCTGACTTCGATGGTTGCCCCAAAGAGGGTTTTGGAACTTGGGACGTTTACAGCCTATTCGACTATTTCGATGGCGCTAGCTATGGAAAAGGGTAGTGAGCTTGTTACAATCGAAAAGGATGACGAGCTAGAGGATATGGCGGCTGAGTTTATCGAAAAGGCAGGAGTGCGAGATATCGTGAAGCAGGAGATAGGTGCGGCACTTGACGTTATGGAACGTTTGGAGGGAACTTTTGATATGGTCTTTATAGATGCAGATAAGCGTCAGTATTTGGAGTACTATAATTTGTTGTTCGAGAAAAATTTGCTATCTTTGAATTGCTTAATTATTGCCGATAATACTCTCTGGGATGGAAAGGTAGTGGAGGAGACAGACCGTAGAGATAGCCAAACTTTGGGTATAAAAGCCTTCAATGCTTTTGTGGCTCAAGACCCTAGGGTCGAGAAGGTTATGCTGCCTCTTAGGGATGGGTTAACCCTTATACGAGTAAAGGATAATTTTTAAGCCCACGACTCATAAATTCTCACAAATAAAAATAAAATTTAAAAATGAAACAAACAATACTTGCCATTAATCCAGGCTCGACCTCTACGAAGATAGCTCTCTTTGAAGGCTCAGAGCTTAAATATGAAAAATCTTTAAGCCACTCTTCGGAGGATTTAGCTAAGTTTGAAACAATCTCTTCGCAGTTTGAATTTAGGAAAAATACGATTAAGGAGAACTTGCTTGAAAATGGCATAGAGCTTTGTGATATTGATATAGTTATAGGTCGTGGAGGGCTTACATACCCTATTGAATCGGGTACATACGAGGTGAATGATGCTATGAAAAGGGATTTGCATAACCCACCTCTTGGGCAGCACGCCTGTAATCTTGGAGGGCTTATTGCCGATGATTTGGCAAGAGAGATTAGAGAAAGTTCTGGTAAGGTTGTTGGGGCGTATATCGCAGACCCTGTTGTAGTGGACGAGATGCAGGATGTGGCTAGGGTTTCGGGGCATCCGAAATTTAAGAGAATTTCTATTTTTCACGCACTGAACCAGAAGGCGATAGCTCGTCTCTATGCTAAAGATATGGGTGTTAACTATGAGGATATAAATGTTATTGTGGCTCACTTGGGTGGGGGTGTTTCGGTTGGTGCTCACCGCAGGGGTAGAGTAGTGGACGTGAACAACGCACTCGACGGCGATGGTCCAATGTCGCCAGAGCGTAGCGGTACGATACCTTCGGGGCAGTTGATGCGTATGTGCTTTAGTGGAGAATACACTAAAGAGGAGGTTTCGAAGATGATTAAGGGCGCAGGTGGCTTTGTGGCGCACGTGGGAACGAATGATGCTCGCAGAGTGCGTGCGGCTAGAGATAGCGGTGACACACACGCTGAGTTGATTCTGGATGCCTTTACATATCAGGTCTCTAAAGCTATCGGTGAGATGGCTGTGGTTTTGAAGGGAGAGGTCGATGCGATTTTGATAACGGGGGGTATCGCTCACGGAGAGTGTACCGTTGAGCAAATCACTAGTCAAGTCAGTTGGATAGCTCCTGTTAAGGTCTATGCTGGTGAGGATGAGATGGGTGCGTTGGCACAGAATGCGCTAGGTGTTCTTACTGGTGAGATAGAGCCACGAGTATATTTGGGCGTGTAATTTTTTAAAAAGGGTGTAGGAAATTTTCTCTAAAGATTGTGTGTAGTGGTGTCTGAGGGGTGTATGTGTTAATTTTTTAATACATAAAGAGGTGGCGCAAAAAAGTTTACAAAAAGTTTGGATGTTTAGATAATTGTTTGTAATTTTGTGGTGTGTAGTATATTACTATTTGCGTAATGTCGCCTTGAGGGTGTTTGTAGGGGAGATTTTATGTCCGTTATTAATGGTGCTCAATAGGGGGATGTTTTTGTTTAATTTAATAACAGTGTAGTTCTATGAAAAAAGTATTACTAGTATTTATGTCGCTGTCGCTACTCTCAAGTGTGGCTATTGCTCAGGATAACGGTGGCAGTCAAGAGAAAAGGTCTAAAGAGACAAAAATCATTTTTGATCAAGGTAGTAGTACTGTTGATGCTACTGTTGCGAACAATGCTTCGGCACTCGCAGAACTTGACGAGCTATTGGGAAATATGCTCTCGAATGGTTCTATCGAGGTTACTGCTGTTGAGATTGAAAGTGCTGCATCGCCTGAGGGTCAAAAGTCATTGAACCTTAAACTATCATCTGAGCGTGCTAATGCTCTGTTTGATTTTATTGTTGAGAAGTACGATTTGAATAAGTCGCTCTTTACGGTTAAGAGTCAGGGTGTTCAGTGGTCTGAGTTGCGTGAGGCAGTTGCTGCATCTGACGTGCCTGAGAAGGAGAAAGTTCTCTCTATTATAGATAACGTGCCAGAGGAGACTTGGAAGAGAGTAGAGGCTGGTGACAGATGGTTGTCTCTAACTGATAGTCGTAACAAACACCTTATGGATTTGAAACGTGGTGAGTCTTATCGCTATATGATGGAGCACATCTATCCGAACCTTCGTCAGAGTAGTGTTGTAACAATTTTCTACGAGGAGGTTGTTGTGGCTGCTTCGAATGATGATGCTGACAATGCTAATGCTATGGCGCAAGCTCCAGTTGAGGAGGAGGTAGTAGAGGTAGTAGAAGAGCCAGCAGTTGTAGAAGAATATTACAAAGAGCCTATCTTTGCGGTTAAGACAAACTTGTTATTTGATGCGCTTCTTGTTCCTAACCTTGAAATCGAAGTTCCTATTGGTGACCGCTTTAGTATCAATGCAGAGTATATGTATGCTCCTTGGTGCAAGGAGAACACTTGGGCTTGGTACTTGCAACAAGGTAGTATCGAGGCTCGTTACTGGTTTGGTGACAGAGATAAGAAAGAAAAGTTAGAGGGCTGGTTCGTAGGTCTATTTGCTTCGAGCGGTATCTATGACTTCCAACTTGACGACAACAAGGGTATTCAGGGTGACTATTGCTTCGCTGGTGGTATCTCTGGTGGATATTCTTTCAAACTTAACAATCACTTCAACCTTGAGTTATCGGCAGGTGTCGGTTACTTGTTGGGCGACCACTGGGATTATGAGGTTGAGAACAATGAAAAACTTGTGCAGTACGAACCTACTGAGGATTTGAGTACTATATTCCCTGCTAAGGCTAAAGTATCTTTAGTATGGAAAATATTAGGCAAGAAGAAAAAATAGAAATTTAATGATTAATGATTAGTGATTAATGATTAATGTGAAGGGGGCTCTTGCCCCCTTTTTTTAGGTGTTAGGTTTTAGGTATTAGGTGTTAGGTTTTAGGTTTTAGGGGGTCAGGCGGAAATTGGGGTGGAGCGTTAAAATTATGTTTGTTTTAGGTTTGGATTTTGAGGTTCGGTTTTTGGGGGTTGGTGTCTGCGGAATCTTCGATTCCTTTTTTGGTGTCATTCT